>CAZSDX010000007.1:0-32820 GCA_964605685.1 uncultured Polyangiaceae bacterium | reverse complement strand
CGGCGACGCAGGTGCCGGCGGCGACGCGGGCGCGGGCGGCGACGCAGGTGCCGGCGGCGATGCGGGCGGCTCCAACTGCCAGCCGGAGATCTGCGACGGACTGGACAACGACTGCGACGGGCAGAAGGACGAGGATGTCCCCGGCACAGGCGACCCATGCACGGTGCCCAACAAGCAGGGCGAGTGCGCGTTCGGCACGGTGCAGTGCACGAAGGGCAAGATGGAGTGTGTCCAGAACGTCGGCGCGACCCCCGAGGTGTGCGACGGCAAGGACAACAACTGCGACGGACAGATCGACAACGCCCCGACCGACGTGGGCAGCCAGTGCTTCACCGACCAGAAGGGGCTCTGCGCTCAGGGCACGATCAAGTGCGTGAAGGGCGAGGCGAAGTGCGTCTCGAACTTCCAGCCCACCGAGGAGACCTGCAACGGGTTCGACGACAACTGCGACGGGAACGTCGACGAGGGCTTCCCCGGATCGGGACAGCCCTGCCAGGTGGCGGGCCAGCTTGGCCCTTGCGGCCAGGGCCAGACCACCTGCCAGAATTCCGGAAATTCTTGCGCGCAGGTGATCTTCCAGCAGCCGGAGATCTGCGACGGGGTGGACAACGACTGCGACGGCCAGATCGACGAGGCTGCGGACGTCGTGGGCAAGCCCTGCGACACGGGGTTGCTGGGCGAGTGCAAGGCGGGGCTGACCCAGTGCGCCGGTGGGGTTCCTTCTTGCCAGCCGATCAAGCAGGAATCCGCCGAGGTCTGCGACGGGCTGGACAACAACTGCGACGGCACGATCGACAACATCTCTGCGTCGAAGCTCGCGACCGACTGCGCCAAGGATTTCCCCAACAGCAACAACGTCCAGACCTGGGCCTGCGAGCAGGGGAGCTGCGTCATCGACGCCTGCGCAGGGAGCTTCGCCAACTGCGACGGCTCCCCTGCCAACGGCTGCGAGGTCGATACCACATCCAACGTCAACCACTGCAACGGCTGCAGCAAGGTGTGCCCTGCCATCAACGGCACGCCGACCTGCATCGCCTCCCAGTGCGGGATCGTCTGCAACGCGGGCTTCGGCAACTGCGACGGCATCAGCGGCAACGGCTGCGAGCAGAGCCTGACCAGTGATCCGGCCAACTGCGGCACCTGCAACAAGCAGTGCAGCAACAACGGCGGCTCCGGGGTCTGCAACGGCGGCGCATGCAAGACCGAGTGCGACGCGGGCCGCGCGGACTGCGACAACAACGCCAACAACGGCTGCGAGGTCACCACCACCAGCGACCCGCTCAACTGCGGGACCTGCGGCAAGACCTGCTCGTCGATCAACGCGACGCCGAACTGCGAGAACGGTATCTGCAAGCCCATCTGCAAGGCAGGCTTTGCGGACTGCGATGGTGACCCCAACAACGGCTGCGAGGTCAACCTCAACACCAACGTCAACAACTGCGGGCTCTGCGACAACGTCTGCAACAGCACCAACGGCGCGGCCTCCTGCTCCAACGGCGTCTGCGGCCTGAGCTGCAACCCGGGCTACGGCGACTGCGATCTCAACGCCGGAAACGGCTGCGAGGTCAACACCTCCACCAGCGTCAACAACTGCGGAGCCTGCGGCAACGCCTGCAACAACACCAACGGCACCCCCAGCTGCTCCCTCGGCGTCTGCTCGATCACCTGCAGCCAGGGCTTTGGCAACTGCAACAACAACGCCAACGACGGCTGCGAGATCGATTTCAAGAACGACGTCAACAACTGCGGCTCTTGCGGCAACGTGTGCAACAGCACCAACGGCACCGCGGTCTGCGACAACGGTGTCTGCAAGATCTCCGCGTGCAACCCTGGCTTCGCCAACTGCAACAACAACGCCAACGACGGCTGCGAGATCAACACCAACACCAACGTCAACAACTGCGGAACCTGCGGCAACCAGTGCAGCTCCCAGGGAGGCGGCGCGAGCTGCAACGGCGGACAGTGCGGCATCAACTGCAACCCCGGGCTTGCCGACTGCGACGGGAACGCCGGGAACGGCTGCGAGGTCACCCTCGCGACCAACATCAACAACTGCGGCTCCTGCGGCAATGCCTGCAACCCGGTCAACGCCTCCAGCGCCTCCTGCTCCAGCGGCGCCTGCAACTTCGGCTGCAACGCGGGCTTCGGCAACTGCAACGGTCTTGGTCCGGACGGCTGCGAGACCAACCTCACCAACAACGTCAACCACTGCGGTGGCTGTGGCGTGGTCTGCGTGCCCACCAACGCGGACGGCGCGAGCTGCAACGGCGGTCAGTGCGTGTTCCAGTGCAAGCCCGGCTTTGCCGACTGCGACAACAACCCCGCCAACGGCTGCGAGACCAACATCTCCTCCAACAACCAGAACTGCGGGGCCTGCGGCAACGCATGCGTCATCGCCAACGGCGTCGGCGCCTGCCAGGCCGGTCAGTGCACCGTGACCGGGTGCAACGCGCCCTTCCAGGACTGCGACGGGAACTCCGCCAACGGCTGCGAGACCAACACCACCATCTCCACCTCCCACTGCGGCGGCTGCGGGAACGCCTGCTCCACCAACAACTCCACCCCGGTCTGCACCTCCGGCCAGTGCGCCGTCGGCTCCTGCAACGCAGGCTTCGGCAACTGCGACGGCAACGCCAACAACGGCTGCGAGACCAACCTCAACACCAACCTCAACAACTGCGGCCAGTGCGGCAACGTGTGCACCAACACCGCCAACGCCACCAGCATGACCTGCTCCAGCGGCTCCTGTCAGGTGGCCACCTGCGCGGCTAGCTACTTCAACGTCGACGGCAACGGCTCCAACGGCTGCGAGTGCCAGGAGGATCCGGTGGGCAACAACTGCGGCGCCGCCATCGACCTCGGCACGGTTGGCATCGGTCAGTCGGTCACCCAGAACCGCAACCTCACCGGCCCTGGGAACAACGACGAGGACTGGTTCAAGGTCACCTTCCCCAAGGTCGCCAGCTGCTCCTACTCTCCCACGGTCATCCTGTCCGCCGGGAGCCTCCCCATCCGTGCCCAGGTCTACAGCTCCTGCTCTGGATCCTCGGCGGGGGACCCCCGGACCTGCGGGGCCGACGAGGCTGCCAACTCCAGCGTCGACCTCACCCGCTGGGACTGGGACTTCAACAAGACCTGCGCAACCAACTCCGGCACGGGCCCCAACGTCGCCAACCCCGCCAAGCCCATCGACAACTTCATCCAGGGCTCGGCCACGTACTACATCCGGGTGCGCCGCACCGGGGTTGACGCCACCAACAGCTGCATGAGCTACAGCATCACCGTCTCCAACACGCTCTGACGGTACCCTCTGCGGCACAAAGCCCCGGGGCCCCCCGGGGCTTTGCTTTTTGTCACGCCCTCCGGTTGCGACGGGGGCGGGGCGCCGCTACGCACCGGGGCGACATGGCGCACCAGATCACCCTCATCCCTGGCGACGGCATTGGCCCCGAGGTCAGCGCCGCCACCCAGCGAGTCCTCGAAGCGGCGGGCGTCCAGATCGACTGGGATGTCCAGAACGTCGGCGCCGAGGTCGCCGCCCGCACCGGCAACCCCTTGCCCGACGAGGCGATCGACTCGATCCGCCGCACCCGCGTTGCCCTCAAGGGCCCCGTGGGCACCCCCATCGGCAAGGGGTTCAAATCGGTCAACGTGTCGCTCCGGCAGATCCTCGACCTTTACGCCAACGTCCGCCCCATCCGTAGCCTGCCCTACGTCGAGCCTCGCTTCGAGGGGGTCGATATCGTCATCGTCCGCGAGAACACCGAGGATCTCTACGCGGGCCACGAGATCATGATCCTTCCTGGCATCGCCCAGAGCATCAAGCTCATCACCGAGAAGGGCTGCTCTCGCATCGCCGAGTACGCCTTCCAGTACGCCGTCAAGCACCGCCGCAAGCGCGTCTCCGCGGTGCACAAGGCCAACATCATGAAGATGTCCGACGGCCTGATGCTCGACTGCACCCGGAAGGTTGCGACCCGCTACCCCGAGATCGAGCTGCGGGAGGTCATCGTCGACGCCGCCGCCATGAACATGGTACGCAACCCGAACGGCCTCGACGTCATCGTCACCGAGAACCTCTACGGCGACATCCTCTCGGACCTCGGCGCGGGCCTCGTCGGGGGCCTCGGGATCGTCCCCGGGGCCAACATCGGCGCGGACCACGCGGTCTTCGAGGCCGTCCACGGCTCTGCCCCCGACATCGCCGGTCAGGGCATCGCCAACCCTACCGCCCTCATCCAGAGCGCGGTCATGATGCTCTACCACATCAACGAGGACGCCGCCGCAGCCCGCATCGAGCTGGCCCTCCACGCCCACTACGCCTCCCGCCAGGCTCGCACGCGCGACCTCGGCGGCGGCGCCACCACCGCCGAGTTCACCGACGCCCTCTGCCGCAAGATCCAGGCGTCCAACCTGCCTCCTCCCCCCACCGGGGCCATCCCCGTCAACCTGTAGCGCTTCCCCGCTCCGCCCGGCGCGCTACACTCCTCCTGTGGCGCCGTCCTCCGCCTGGCAAGAGCTCCGCGATGCCTTCCTGGCCGGCACCAGCGGCCCCTTCGCTCGCTGGCTCCGGCTTCCCCTGGCGTTTGCGGCCCCGTTCCTGCTGGTCTCGATCGTCGCATCCCTCGTCGCCGCGCCCTCTGGCCTCTTCGCCTGGACCCTGGTCCTCTTGATCCCCTGGACCTACGCGCGCCGCGTCCAGGCCGCGCGTGCCTCCCTGCGCCGCGCGGTCAACGGCGAGCCCTCCCTCCCCGGCGAGCCTTCCGCCGCCTTCCCGGGGCGCGCCGGGAGTCTGCTCGCGCTCCGTGACGCGTTCCTGGCCGCCTCCCACGGGGACTCGCTGCAGGCCGAGATCTCCCTCCGCGGCGTCGACCGGTCCGACCTGGGGGACTGGGAGAACCGGGTCTTCATGGCGGTGCGTGTGCTGATCTGCCTCGACCAGGGAGAGGAGCGACGCGCCGCCCAGCTCGCCCCCCTCGCCTTGCCCACCGGCAGCGCTGACCTTGATCGTCGCCTGGGTCTGATGATGCTCCGTGCCTCCTGGGAGGACACCGGACGCCTCGGGGCCATCGAGCGAGGGCTCTTTGTGGCGGGTGCAGCGCTCCATGACCTGGTGCTCCTCTGCCGCGTGCGCATCGAGGAGCTGACCCGGGGAGAGATCTCCACTCGCCTATCTCCCCGGGTGTGCCGCCGGGTCTGCGCCGCCGCCGAGCAGGCGGGGGACGAGCGGCTCGCCACCGCGCTGGCCGCCAGCTCCGCCAGCCAGGGGGCCTACCGCTAACTTGAGCCCCTCCGTGGGGCACCCCTCCACCACCCGGACGATCCCTGCGGCCCCCGAGGTGACGTCCTCGCAGGCCTTCCCCCGGAGGGTGATCGTGGTGGAGTCTTTCCAGACCCACCCGTTCTCCTCGTCCTGGGGGAGGATCTTCTGGTCGAAGAAGACGTTGATCTCGCCGGGATCGGTGGGGGGCGCGCCCAGGGTGATGTCGCAGCTCACGGTGATCTCGGAGCCGATCTTCAGCAGCAGCGACTCGAGCAAAGAGAGGTCGTCGACCCGGTAGTAGCGGGTGTCCCCTTCCCGAGGGACACCGCCCGCCACCGCCATCAGATCGAGGAGGGTCGCGTACTCGGCGCTCCCGGGGATCCCGACCACGATGGTCTTCACCCCCGCCTGGGCGAGGGCGACCACCGCCGAGAGCGGCGTGGAGGAATCCAGGCAATTGATCGTCGAGAAATTCGGGTCTTGTTTTGGGTCGCAGCAGTTGACCTGCCCCGTGCACCCTTCCACCTTCTCGATGTTCGGGATGCACTGGCTCGCCTCGCAGGAGATCTCTGCGTTGCAGTTGGGCCCTCCGTCGGTGGCCAGCAGGACGAAGGTGTTGGGGCCCAGCCCCTTGAGCTTCGGGACGAGGTTCATCAGCGTCTTGCCGGTGGGCGTCCCTCCCTGGGGTGTCGAGGAGATCGCCAGGGCGAACTTCTGCGCCTGGGGCCCCTGGGTTTCTCCTTCCAGGTAGCTCTTCGGATCGCCCTTCTGCAGGGAGAACACCTCGCTCCCGGCGTTGCACGGCGAGCCGCCCTTGCTGGGGAACAGGGTGGCCCCGATCTCGCTGCGCCACCCGATCCGCTCGAACAACTTGATCGCCGCGCCGCGCATGCTGGCGTACTTGGTCACCGAGCCGACCTTGTCGCTCATGCTCCCGGAGCGATCGAGGACGAAGTAGAGCCGCACCGGCTCCTGCCGGGCATCCACCTCGTGGTAGCCGCAGTTGGCGTCGAAGTTGTATCCGGCGTCCGGCAGCAGGACCCCGCCACCGAAGCCGCCCCCGCCCTCGCCGCCTGCGCCACCTGCGCCGCCGGGGGAGGCCCCTTCCTCCGCGATGGGGCGCTTCGGGGCCTCCGAGGCGCAAGAAGCCGCCCCGGACGCGACCAGGACCGACGCGAGGAGGAGCGAGGTAAGCCGAGGCACCACCCCTCAGCCTAGCACAGCCCCTCGACCCGCCGACCCGGGTATGCGATGGCTCAGGGCATGGCGGCGGAACGATTTGTCTGGTTGGACCTGGAGATGACCGGCCTCGACCCGGATCGATGCGCGATCATCGAGCTGGGGATGATCCTCACCGACGCCGAGCTGAACCCCATCGCCCAGCTCGAACGGGTGATCTGGCAGCCCGAGTCGACGCTCGAGCGCATGGAGCCCTTTGTCCGCGCCATGCACACGGACAACGGGCTCCTGGAGAAGGTGCGGGCCTCCCGGCAGAGCACCGGCGACGTGGAGCGGGAGGCCCTGGCGCTTGTCTCGGCGCACTGCGGCTTCCGGGAGGGGATCCTGGCGGGGAATTCGATCCACCAGGATCGCCGCTTCCTGGCCCGCCACATGCCGCTGTTCGAGGGGTTCTTGCACTACCGGCAGGTGGATGTCTCCAGCCTCAAGGTGCTGGCCCGCGCCTGGTACGGGCCAGAGGCCGAGTTCCGCAAGGAGGGGAAGAACCACACGGCGCTGGAGGACATCCAGGCCAGCCTGGACGAGCTGCGCCACTACCGGAAGCACCTGCTCCGGTGAGGGAGCGGGTCAACCGGCGGTGACGGTGATCTGCCGGGGCTTGAAGGCGGCGGCCTTGGGGATGCGGAGCCGGAGCACGCCGGAGACAAGGTTGGCCTCGATCTTGTCGGCGTCGATGCCGCCGGGCAAGGTGAACGAGCGGCGGAAGAGGACGTCTTCATCCCGGCCCGCCAGCAGCTCACCCAGGCCCCGGCGGCGGCGGAGCCCCTCGAAGCTCAGCTCGCCCTGATCGAGGCGCACGGTGAGATCTGCCTGCTGGACGCCGGGCAGATCCGCCAGCAGCAAGAAGTCTTCCCGGCTCTCGTGGATGTCGACGGGCGGAGCAACGGGGCGAGGGGGCCTGGTCTCGTGAGGATCAGAGGTGGTCGAGGTGGTCATGGCAATCTCCAGAAAATCGAGGTGGGTGGCATCAGCCCGCGTTCACCGTGATGGTGCGAGGCTTGGCTTCGGCAGCCTTGGGGAGCGTCACCGTGAGCACGCCGTCCTTGAGGGTGGCGGAGGTGCGCTCCGGATCGACGCGGCAAGGGAGCGCGAAGCTGCGGGAGAAGCGAGCAGAAGCGCGCTCCTGGCGGTGGGTGGCGTAGCCCTCCTGGGGGTGGTGCTTGCGCTCCCCCTGGATGGTCAGGACGTTCTGCGCCAGCGACAGGGAGAAGTCCTTCTCTTCGAGCCCCGGGACGTCCGCGGAGAAGATGAGGGCGGCGTCGGTGTCGAAGACGCTGACGGGCAAAGACCCCGGTGAATTTGCCTGAAACAGGCTGGGACGGTCGAACTCATCGAGGAGCCGGTCCATCTGCCGGCGCAGGGCATCGAAGGTGGAAAACGGGTGATCCTGTTCGGTCCAGCGGACGAGCATGGGAGAGCCTCCTTGGGGGGGCGCAGCGGGGCGCCCGGGGGGTGGAGGACAGGTGAGCGGTGGGCCTTGGTGGAGCCCGTCGCGGCGCTGTCCCCTCGCGTTGGCCCGGGGAAGATGAGCACCACGTTTACCCTGTCAAGCGCTCCCGGCGAGGCTCGTGCCAGGCCGGCTCAAGGGCCTGGTCGGGGGGTGATCGGGGGCTCCTGGAAGCGGCGGCTCTCCTGGTAGCGGAGCTCCACCTCCCGGGCCTGCCTCCAGAGCGCGGTGGTGTGAGGGAAGACCAGGGAGGCGACGGTGACGAGGGCGCCGAGGGTCGCCAGCGCGGCGATCACCGGGGAGAGCCGCCAGGAGGGTTTCTCCACCCAGAAGACGACCCCCAGCCCGATCCCCACCACCAGCCCCCCCAGGTGCGCGGCCTGGTTGGTCTTCAGGACGAAATAGAGGAAGAAGCTGTAGAGGAGCTGCTGCACCAGGATCTCCTTCCACAGGGGGTCACGGCGCACCGCCAGCCCCGCCACCAGCAGCCCCGTCAACCCGAAGATCGCCCCGCTCGCCCCCGCGGTCAGGTAGGGCCTCCCGCCCTCGCCCAGCGCGTACCAGACCCCGCTGACGGCGAAACCTACCACCCCCGACAGGAGGTAGGCGACGAGGAACCGGGTCGCCCCCAGGGCGCGCTCCCCGACGCGTCCGAGTTGCACCAGGGCCAGCATGTTGAACAGGAGGTGGATGGGCCCCATGTGGACGAAGCAAGCCGCCAGGAGCCGCAGGGGCTCGCTGGTCTCCAGCCCGTTGCTCAGGGCGCCGAACCGGAGCAGCGTCGAGGTTGGCATACGCGCCAGCGGGTTGGCCCCGGCGGCCTGGGCGTCCAGGTACTGGAGCCCGAAGACCCCCACGTTCAGCGCCAGCAGCGCCTTGGTCACCAGCAGCGATGGATCGCCGAGCTGCTTCATCCACCGGGCCACCCCGGGCGGGGGGAGCCGCTGGCCGCAGCGGCCGCAGCGGCTCTCGTCGTTGGCGTTGTAATAGCCACACCAGGGGCAGTTGAATCCGCCGAGCATCCGCTCGTTCTTGCGCCGCGGCGGCCTCGGCGGCAAGTTCCCCGGGTGCGCGGCGGCCCCTGGATCTGGAGCTGGAAGATGGACCTCGGGGTCTTCCTCCTCCCCACGGCGGCGGCGGCTCTCCTGGTGGCGAGCGCCCGCGCCGTCGGTTTCGAGGGGAAGACCCCCGAGTGGGGGTGGGTTGCTTTCATCCTCTGCGTCGACGTCGCCCACGTCTGGGCCACCCTCTTCCGCTCTTACCTCGACCCCCCGGAGCTACGCCGCCGCCCCTGGCTCTACGCCCTCGTCCCCCTCGGCTGCTGGCTCGCCGGGGCGCTGCTCCACCACCGCTCCTCCCTCACCTTCTGGCGCGCCCTCGCCTACGTGGCCGTCTTCCATTTCATCCGGCAGCAGGCCGGCTGGACGGCCATCTACCGGGCCCGCGCCGGCCAGCGCGACCGCCTCACGCGCCTCCTCGACGACGCGTTGATCTACCTCGGCACCGGCGTCCCCTTGCTGCTTTGGCACACCCGCCTGCCCCGCCCCTTCGCCTGGTTCCTCGACGGTGACTTCCTCTCCCTCGCCCGGCTTGCTCCCCTGGAGCTACCGGCCCAGCTCCTCCTCGTTGCGACCTTCCTCCTCTGGCTCCTCCACCACCTCGGCCTGGCCCGCCGCGGCCAGGGCTTTTCCCTGGGGAAGGCCGCCGTCGTGCTCACCACCGTCGCCGGCTGGTACGGCGGCATCGTGCTGGCCCGGGACGACTGGGCCTTCACCGTCCTCAACGTCCTCCCCCACGGCGTCCCCTACTTCGCCCTGCTCTGGGCCTACGGCAAGGCGCGCCGCGACACGACCCCGGAGACGCCGGGTTCGCGGCTGATCGCCGCTGGCTTCGGCGTCTTCTTCGGGCTCCTGGTGCTCCTGGCCTTCGCCGAGGAGGCGCTCTGGGACCGGGTGATCTGGCACGACCGGGGCTGGCTCTTCGGTTTCCTCCCCGAGGTCCACGCGGGGGAGTGGGCTTCGCTCCTGGTCCCTCTGCTGGCGCTCCCCCAGGCGACCCACTACGTCCTTGACGCCTTCCTGTGGCGCCGCGGGGCCACGGGACCCGAGCAGGCCCGGGCCCTCGGGTTCCGGGCGGCGTGACCTCGGCGGGCGGTGTCACCTCGGATCGAGGCTCTTGGCACCGGCGTTCTGGCTGTTGGGCGATCCAGGCGCCGCCATGCCGAGGCTCTGGAGCAGGTCGTTGAGCAGGTCGCGGCACTCCTGCTTGCCCTTGAGGTGGTTGAGCAGCAGGTTGGTGGCGTCGCTGAAGGTCTTCTCCAGGGCGAGGCCCTCCCGGGCCCGGATGGCCACCTTCTCGCGGCGGGCGGCCAGGTCCTCTTCGAGGGCCTCGGCGTAGCGGGCGAGCTGGCTCCGGAGCTGGTCGATCTGCCGGCGGAGGTCCCGGGCGATGTTCTCCCGGCCGTTGCGCTTCATCTCGCGGGCGCTGATCTGCTCGCGCTTGGCGTCGACGAGGGCCTGGGCGGCGCCGGCCCGCTCGAAGAGGGCCCGGTTGCCGTTGCCCTGGCGCTCGGCGCTGTCGGCCAGCGCCTTGATCTGGACCGCGTTCCGCTCCAGCACGGTCAGCTCGCTCTGGAGCCGCTCGATCTCCTCCTGGTCGGCGGAGGCCTCGCGGAGCGCCCGGGACTCCTCCTGGGCCAGCTCCTCGACCTTGCGGCCGATCTCGGCGCGCAGCGCGCGGCCCCGGCGCTCGAGCTGCTCCAGCTTGCGGGTGTGGCTGGCCACCTCCCCTTCGAGGCGGCTGGCGCGAGAGGCGAGATCCCAGCTCTGGCCGACCGCCTGGGCGATCTCCGGCGGCGCGTTGCCGCTCGGGTACGCGCGGGCGACCATCCGGGCGAAGAGGGCGGTGCGGTTGGCCCACTCGATGACCCCGGGGGACTGGGGCGGCGGCGGCGGCGGCGCCGGGAGCGCCTCGTTGGCGCCGACCTCCCAGGTCTGCTGCGAAGGCAGCGCGCGCTGGAGCGCCTTCAGCTCCTCGAGGAGGTGGTGGGCGTCCTGGTAGCGCTTGCGGGCCTCTTTTTCGAGGAGGCGGAGGCAGATCTGCTCAGCCTGGGGGAGGATCTCGTTCTTGATGGCGGTGGGGCGGACCGGCGCCGCGGTGCGCTGCATCTCCAGGAGCGTCTCGCGGTCCGGCGAGCGGAAGGGGAGCTGGCCGGTGAGCATCTCGTAGAAGAGGACCCCGAGGGCGTAGAGATCGGACTGAGCGCCGACGTCCTCGCCGCGGGCCTGCTCGGGGGACATGTACTCGGGCGTCCCGAAGACCGCGCCCTTGGGAGCGAGGCGGGGGTCGCGGGCGATGGCGGCGAGGCCGAAATCGAGGATCTTGACGAAGTCTTTGCGGCCGCCCCGGGTGGTGAGCTGGATGTTGTCGCTCTTGAGATCGCGGTGGATCACCCCGAGGTCGTGGGCGCGGGCGAGCGCCGCGCACATCTGCTCGAGGATGTCGACGGCCCGGCTCAGCGGCATGGCGCCCTTGGCCAGCTCGCTGGAGAGCGGCACCCCGACGATGTACTCCATGACGAGGTACAGATCCCCGTCCTCGGTCTCTCCGATGTCGTGGATGTCGACGATGTGCGCGTGATCGACCCGGTTGGCGGCGCGAGCCTCACGGACCATCCAGGCGCGCAGGTGCGTCTCGCTCCGCAGATCGGGCCGGATCAATTTCAGCGCCACCACGCGGTCGATCAGCACATGTCGTGCCCGGTAGACCACCCCCATCCCACCCTCGCCCAGGCGGGCTTCGAGGCGGTAACGACCGGAGATGACCTTGCCGATGGTGGGGTCGGCAGGGGGAGCCTTGGGAGGAGGGGGAGCCTTTTGAGGTTGCATCCGTGGGCACGATTGTCGGCCACCCCGCGCCAGGAAACAAGGCTAGAACCTGGCCTGGAACACCGGGATGCGCACTTCCTCCCGCTGGACCACGCCGAGCTGGCGGAGCTCCTGCGGCGTGAAGACAGGCCGGATCTCCACCGCGGGGATGCTCAGCCGGAGCTGGTTCTCCTGGAAAGCGAGCACCGAGGCCATCGGCGGGCGCGGCGGCGCCACCAGCGCGGGTTTACGGAAGGCATAAGGGCGAGGGCGCGAGGATGGGTTTTTGGAGACTGGACCCTGCGCAGGGGGTGTACCCGCGCCGCCGCCCTCCGGCGGCTGGGAAGAGGGAGGAGGGGTTGTCCCGTTGGGCGGAGCGGTCGGGGCGTCCGCCACCGGCTCGCTGTCGGTGCCCCCTCGGTCCTCCTGGTAATCGGCGGGAGGCCGGTAGGCCGTGGCGTCGAAGACCAGGACCGTCGCCGGGATCAGCAGGGCAACCCCCGCCGCCAGCAGGTACGACGGGATCTTCGCGTCGCCCACGTTCTGCTCAAGGAAATAGCCGCCGACGCCGCCGAGGACCCCCCCGGCGATGCCCCCGACGAGGAACGGCACGGGCTTGCGGACCCCCACCGCCGCTTCCACACCCATCACCACCTCGGCGCCGAGCAGCGCCCCTCCGGCGATGCCCTTGCCGGTCGGGGTGGACTCCTCCGCCCGCCCCGTCGCCGGCGTCAGGGTCGCCAGGAGCATCGCTCCCCCGGTCACCCAACCTGTTGCTGCACGGAGACCCAAGCTCATCTTCGCCATGTGCGTGCCCATGCTGGTCCACCCCCCTTCGTGGCGCAAGCCCCTTCCCCGGTTCACGCCGGCCCCCCTCCCGGAAGCGGATGTGCTACGCCCCGCCCCGTCATGGACGCGACCAGGAGCATCGAGGACGCCCTCGATCAGTTCGGCCAGGATTTCACCGCGCGCTTCGAGGCCGCGGCCACCGAGCAGGCGCTGCGGGACGAGAAGGCCACGGTCCTGGGCAAGAAGGGCCGGCTCACCGAGATCCTCAAGCGGATGGGCAAGATCCCCGCCGAGGATCGCAAACGGATCGGCGAGCGCGTCAACGCCCTCAAGGAGGAGGTCGAGGTCCGCTTCTCGGAGCGCCTCGGGGCCCTCCGCCGCCTGCGCCGCCAGGCGGAGCTCTCCGCTCCTCCCTTCGACCTCTCCATGCCCCCTCGCACCCCGGCGCCCCGGGGGCACCTGCACCCCTTGACGCAGACCCAGGCGGACCTCCTGGCGATCTTCCGCGACCTGGGCTTCCTGGCGGTGGAGGGCCCCGAGGTCGAGCTGGAGGAGTACAACTTCACCAGGCTCGCCTTCCCCCCGGATCACCCCGCCACCGACATGCAAGACACCTTCTGGGTCTCCGTCGACGGCGCCTCCGAGGGCGCGCGCCCCCTGCTCCGGACCCACTCCAGCGCGGTGCAGATCCGGGAGATGTCCCGCCGCAAGCCCCCCATGGCCCTGGTGAGCACCGGCGCCGTCTACCGCCGCGACGACGATATCACCCACTCCCCCATGTTCTTCCAGATGGAGGGCTTCCTCGTCGATCGCCGGGTCACCTTCGGCCACCTCAAGGCGGTCCTCTCCACCTTCGCCGAGCGCCTCTACGGTCCCGGCACCCGCACCCGCTTCCGCCCCAGCTACTTCCCCTTCGTCGAGCCCGGCGCCGAGGTCGACGTGAGCTGTGTCTTCTGCGGCGGCGACGGCTGCCGGGTCTGCAAGCACACGGGCTGGATCGAGATCCTCGGCTGCGGCATGATCCACCCTGCGGTCTTCGAGCACTGCGGCCTCGACCCGGAGTCCCTCACCGGCTTCGCCTTCGGCCTCGGCATCGACCGGATCGCCATGCTCCGCTACGGCATCAGCAACATCCGGCTCCTCTACGAGAACAGCCCCCGCTTCCTCGCTCAGTTTTGAAGTTCCCTACCCCGGGTCTACCATCCGCCATTGCGCCGTGGCGGCGAGCGATTACCTTGCACCACACCATGGCCGAGCCAATCCTCTCCGCTCTCTCCGGGGTCCGCCGCATGCTGGGGGCCTCGGTCCTCGCCGCCGCTCTCCGGGGCGCGGCTCCCCTGTCGGTGGTCGCCCTGACCGCCCCCCTCCTCCTCGCTGCGCCGGGGTGCCAGAAGTACGACACCCTCATCGAGAAAGATCAGATCGCCGAGCAGAAATGGGCCGACCTTGAGGCATCCCTCCAGCGGCGCTACGACCTCATCCCCAACCTCGTCGAGACGGTCAAGGCCGCCGCCAAATCCGAGGAGGCGATCCTCTCCAAGGTGACCCAGGCTCGCGCCGAGGCCACTGGCATCAAGCTCACCGGCGCCGACCTCAGCGACCCGGCCAAGGTCGAGGCCTTCCAGAAGGCACAAGAGAACCTCAAGGGCTCCCTCTCCCGCCTGATGATGATCCAGGAGCAGTACCCTGACCTGAAGTCCAACCAGGGCTTCCGCGACCTCCGGGTGCAGCTCGAAGGCACCGAGAACCGCATCCTCCGCGCCCGCGAGGAGTACAACAAGGCTGCCCGCGAGTACAACACCGAGCTCCTCAAGATCGGCGGTTCTGTGGTCAACAAGGTGACCGGCCAGCCCTTCAAGCCCCGGGTCTACTTCACCGCCTCCGCCGAGGCCCACGCCGCCCCCAAGGTCTCTTTCTGAACAAGGGCCCCGCCGTGCCCGCGTTCCTCCCCGCCTTCGCCTCCCTCCTCGGGCTCCTGCGGCGCGCCGCGCGCGCCCTCCCCGTCGCGCTCCTACTGCTGGCGCTCTCGTCGGTCGCCTGGGCCTACACACCTCCCCCCCTCACCAGCCCCGTCACCGACACCACGCACCAGCTCCGCCCTGCGGATCGCGCCCAGCTCGACGAGAAGCTCGCCCGCTTCCGCCAGCAGTCCTCTCACCAGATCGCCGTCCTGGTCGTGCCCTCCCTCGACGGAGAGACCATCGAGGACGTCGCCTACACCACCTTCAACGCCTGGAAGCTCGGCGAAAAGGACAAGGACAACGGCGTCCTGCTGGTCATCGCCATGGCCGACAGGAAGATCCGCATCGAGACCGGCAAGGGCGTCGGCGGCGAGCTGACGGACCTCCAATCCAACCAGATCATCCGCGAGCGCATCGCCCCCAGGATGCGCCAGAACGACCTCCGCGGCGCCATCGACGCCGGCACCGACGGCATCATTCAGGCCCTCGGCGGCGACCCCGCCGGCGTGAGCAAGGGCCTCGCCAAACGCCCCCCTGGCAGGGTCGTTCGCCAGAGATCTCCCGGGGAGATCTGCCTCACCATCGTCCTCGTCCTCCTCCTGCTCTTCCTCATCTCCCGCTTCTCCCGCGGGGGGATCTTCTTCTTCCTCGGCGGGGGCGGCGGTGACGGGGGCGGTGGCTTCGGCGGCGGGGGCTTCGGCGGCGGGGGGTTCGGCGGCGGCGGTGGCTCCTCCGGCGGCGGTGGCTCCAGCGACTCCTGGTAAACGGGCGCCCTTGACCATCCGAAAGCAGGCGCGCAGCATGGGCGCCCCATGGGTGGACCCGCTCTCCTGGTGGACGACAACCCCACCGTCCAGCGCGTGATCGCCGCGATGCTCCAGCGCCAAGGGTTCGAGCCCCTGGTCGCCCACGATGCCGCCCGCGCCATCGAGCTCGCCCGCGCCAGCAAGAGGCCCCTGGCCCTCGCGCTCCTCGACGGCGCCACGCTCCGCGAGCAGTGGCCGGACCTGGAACGAAAGCTACGCGCCGACGCCCGCCACCGCGCCCTGCCTCTCGTTCTCACCGCCTCCGCCGAGGTGACCGCCGAGGGTGTCGTCGTCCTCCGCAAGCCCTTCGATCCGACCTCGCTCCAGAGAGCCATCCGGGAGGCCAGCCAGCGCCCCAAGGCCCCACCGCCCAGCCTGCGGCCTCCTCCCTCGGCCAAGGGCCCCACCAGCCGCCCCACGCTCACCTCTGCCCCCGTCGTCCAGGAGGCCCCCGACCCGCCCGCCCTCACCCCGGAGCGCCTCGCCCTCCTCACCCGCGCCCTGCTGGAGCACCTCGGCAGCCGCGGCTGGTACGAGCTGGCCGAGCTGGAGCACGCCGCCGCCGCCGTGCTCAAGCAGCCTCCGGAATCCCTCCAGGACGCCCCCCCGGTCAGCCTCGGTGTCCCCCGGGAGGTGCTCCGCGGCATGGCCGACGCGGTGCCCCTGGGCGAGCTGATGCAGGTCCTCCAGATGCAGATGCAGACCGGAGTGCTGGAGATCCGCCGAACCCAGGGCGCCGAGGTCAAGATCTTCTTCCGCAACGGGCTCATCGACCTGGTGATCGCCCGCGGCGCGTCCGGCGAATTCCGGATGGGCCGCTACCTGCTGGAGGAGGGCCTCATCGAGCCGGACGCGCTCAACGAGGCGGTGGAGGCCAGCCGCAGCGCCGGGCGCCTGCTGGGCGACGTCCTCATCGAGCGCGGCCTCATCAGCCAGGAGCAGCTCTCCAACGCCCTGATGCGCCAGTCCAGCGAGCTGATCTACGAGGTGCTCCGCTGGAGCGAGGCCCGCTACATCTTCTTCCGCGAGAAGGGGCTCCCCAAGAACCTCGACGCTCAGCTCGGCCTCCCCGTGGCCAGCCTCGTCATGGAGGGCTTCCGCCGCGTCGACGAGTGGCGCATCATCGAGGAGAACCTCCCTCCCGGAACGATCTTGCTCCGCGACGAGGCCGCCATCGACCGCCTTGGCCCCGACCGCCTCGGGCGCCTCGAGCGCCTCATCCTCGACCAGATCGACGGCCAGCGCTCCGTCCAGCAGATCCTCGACGCCGCCAACGCCTCCAGCTTCGAGGGCAGCAAGATCCTCTACCAGTTCCTCCAGTCGCGGCTCGCCCGCCGCCGCGCCTCGTGATCGTCGAGCGCCTCCTCCCCGGCGCCTCCCCCGCCGACCTCGACGCCTGCCGCGTCCTCCAGCTCGCCTCCTTTGGCAAGGTCGATCATGACCCGGAGCAGGAGCTCGCCCGGCCTCACGCGCTCCTCTGGGTCGCTCGGGAGGACAACCGACATCCTCCCGTGGGGCTCCTGCTCGCCTGGCTCCTCGGCGGAGACCTGGAGATCCTGACCGTCGTGGTGGCCCAGGCACGACGTCGCGCAGGGATCGGCGCGGCGCTGGTGGAGGCCGCCACCGCCGAGGCCCGGACGCGGCGCTGCGAGCGAGTGCTGCTGGAGGTCCGCGCCAGCAACGCCGCCGCCCTGGCGCTCTACCGCAGGGCCGGCTTCACCGAGGATGGCCTCCGGCGCGGCTACTACAGCGACCCCACGGAGGACGCGGTGTTGATGAGCCGGAGTTCCGGGTGAACTTCCGCCTGCTCACCTGGAACTGCTTCGGTGCCCCCCAGGGGCTCCTCGACGCCCTGCGGGAGCGGGCTCCGGAGGGGGAGCGGCTCCAGGATCCGGAGGTCCACGACCGCTGCGCGGACGCCGACGTGCTCTGCCTCCAGGAACTCCTCTCCGAGGAGGCGCAGCGCTTCTTCGACCACCTCCACCGGACCCACCGCCGCGAGGCGCTCCGGGACCACAACGCCCCCCACCTCTGGCCCCCGACCCTGCGCGGGACTGGCCTCGGCCTGCTGTCCCGCTCGCCCCTGAGCGCGCCGCGCTTCTGGCACTTCCGGGCGGCCTCGGGCCTGGACCGGGTGGCCCGCAAGGGGGCCCTCCACGCGCGGCTGCGGGTCGGGGCGCTGGAGATCGACGTGGTGAACGCCCACCTGCAGGCCGGCTACGACCAGGCGGCGGTGGGCGCGCGGATGGCCCAGCTCGTGGAGCTGCGCCGCCACGTCGACCTCGTGGGCTCCCCGGAGCGCGATCTGCTGCTCTGCGGCGACCTGAACGTCGACGGGCTCCGGCCCTCGCGGGGCGGCGAGGAGTACCGGCTCCTCTCGTCGCTGTTCGGAGACTTCGCCGATCTCGGGGCGGAACCGGATGAGGTCACTTTTGACCCTGCACCGGGAGGAAACACGCTGGCGCTCCGCCACGAGCCCTGCGGGTGGCCCCAGCGCCTTGATTACATCCTGCATCGCCCTGCCGCCGGGGGCCGAGGGCTGAGGTGCAGGGCGCTGGAGCGGGTCCTGGACAGGCCGCTGCGCCGCCGGTCCGGTCGAGGGGTCGTCTGGGCCTCGGATCACTACGGGCTCCTGGCGACCTTCGAGGCGAGGGAGGGGCCGGGTTGAGAGGAGTCCTCCGGGGAAAGATCCGCCCGGAGGTTCCGGGGTAGGAGAGGGCGGATCGGGTGGTATGGTGCGGGGCGATGGCACTGCTCCTTGCGCGGCTGCGGTGGGTGCTGGCGGTGGCGCTGGTGGGGGTCTCCTTCTGGGGGGCGCTCGCCTGGCCTTCGCTGGCGTGGGCGCTTACACGGAACGAGGTCGTGCTGGTCCTCGACAACAGCGGGTCCATGGGTCGCCCCTGGGATTTCCAAGTGGATGGTCAAACAAAGACCATGAAGCCCAGCGACCCGGAGCGAGGCGCCATCCTGGGGGCCCTGGTCCTGGAGGCGTTGACCCGAGGCTCCCAGGATCGCCTCACGGTCATCGCTTTCACCCGCCAGGAAAGCGCGCCGCCTCCGCTGCTCAAGACGCCGGAGGAGATCCAGGCGCTCCAGTACAACACGGGCACCTTCTTCCGCCGCCCGCTGCAGGAGGCGCGGCGCATCCTGAGCGGGGCGCCCAAGGGGGATGGCCGGGTGCTGCTGTTCTTCACCGACGGGATCCCCACGGACCGCGGGCTGACCCCGGACGAACTGCCCGCGATCATCGGCCTCGACACGGATCCGGACCTGGATTCCTTCGCCCTGGGCCTCTGGAGCGGCGAGTCCGCGGACCCCATCGACGTGGCCTTCCAGCGGCAGGCGCGGGGGTATCTAGGTCGGATCGTCCGCCGCCCGGAGGATGTGGAATTTGTTGTGGGAGGGCGCCAGGTCGTCCCTGCCTTCACCCGGGCTTACGCGAGGGCGCTGGGGTCCAAGCCGGTGGTGGGGCAGCTCGCCCCCGGGCAGAGCCGGACCCTGGACGTGGGGAAGTACGTGGTCGAGGTGCTGGTGGCCACCGCGGCCAGCGAGCCGGGGGCCGACTACACGGCGAAGCTCACGGGCCCCCGGGGGGATGTCCCGGCGCGCCAGGGGGATAACGGGTGTGCCTCCGGGTGCGCCTCGATCCGTCGTCCTTTCGAGGCGTTCCGCTCGGAGAACGACCCGAACAAGGCCAGCAAGTGGACGCTGTCGCTGGCGGCGGCCCCGGGCTCCGTGGAGTACGGCGTCATCCTCCGCTACGACTTCAGCCTGTCGGTGGCGGTGAAGCCGGTGTGCAACGTGGGGGATCAGGTCACCGTGGAGAGCCAGATGCTCTTCCAGGGAAAGCCCTTCACCGACGAGGAATTCTTCCGCTCCGACGGCTTCGAGACCTTCGCTCTGGTGGGCTCGACGCGCGTCCCGATGCAGCACCGCGGCGGAGGCAAGTTCTCCGGGACCTTCGTCGCCACCGCCGAGATGAAGGGGCTCACCCTGCCGATCCGCGCCGTGGCCCAGAACACCTGGCTGATCCTCCACGCGGACGCCGCCACCCGCGTCGAGGGCATGCTGGACCTGGTGATCCGCCCCAACCCGAACCCCATCGACCTCGGTCGCTGGGCCGGCGCCCGGGGCAAGACCAGCCGCTGCGCCCGGGTCGATCTCTCGGGCTCCGTCAACGCCGACCGGGTGGAGGTCACCTGCAAGGTCAGAAATGACACCGCCTCTCGCCGCGGCGTCGAGGCGACCTGCGAGCCGGTGGCGGGCTCCGAGGCGACGCTGCCCTCGGGCATGGGCCGCCCGCTCCAGTGGGAGGTCTGCGCCGAGGCCCCGCGCTGCCCGGACGACTGCCTCTCGGACCCGGGCAAGCCGGCGCTCCACGTCACCTTCGCCGGCAAGGATCCGCGCTACGCCGCGGGGGCGGTCCAGGTACCGGTCTACTACCGGGTCGCGGGCATGAGCTGGCTGGCCTGCTGGTGGCCGCTGCTGGCGCTGGTCGCCGGGCTCCTCGTAGCCTTCTGGTTCATCCTCGGCTGGGTGCGCCCCTACAACTTCGAGCACGCCCTGTCGGTCCGGCTGGCGGGCTCCGAGGCGGGGCTGCGGCGCACGACTGCGCTGGTGCTCCGGGAGCAGCCCGGCGGCGTCCGGGGCTTCTACCGCAACGCCCGCGTCTGCCTCAACGCCACGGGGGATTTCGTCCGCAACCCGCGCCAAGCGAACCTGATCATCGAGGCGGGCCCCGGCGGCACCACGGTCTTCAAGAAGGCCCCCGGCCTGGAGCGCAAGGATCGCCGCACCGGCGCCTGGGAGCCCATGCCCGCGGAGGAGCTGCGCAACGGCCTGACCCCGGGCCAGATCTACCGCCTGGCCAACCTCTACCTCAAGGCGGAGTGAGGCCCGCCGGGCGCCGGAGGGCGCGCTCGACGAAGTGGAGGCGGTCCTGGCCCCAGAACAGCTCGGTCCCGTCCACGATGCAGGTCGGCGCGCCGAAGATCCCGAGGGCGATGGCCTCGTCGGTGCGCCGCCGCAGCTCGTCCTTCACCGACGGGTCGCCCAGCCGCCCCAGGATCGCCCCGGCGTCGTGCCCCGCGGCCTCCAGCACGGCGCGCAGCGTCTCCGGCGAGGACGGGGGCCGCCCTTCGACCCAGTAGGCCCGGTAAAACCCGTGGATCACCGCCGGGTCGACGCCCGAGAGCAGCGTGGCCCGGAGCGCCTCGACGGTGCGCATCGGGTGGCCCTCGGGCATACGGAGCGGAACCTCGAACAGCTCGGCCCACCGCTGCATGTCCAGGAGGTTGTGCCTCGCCTTCGCCGGGGAGAGCACATTTGACAGGTTCTGCGGCGTCCCGTTCGCCTGGAAAACCCCGCCCAGCAGCATCGGGCACCACCGGAGCGTCGCCCCGGTCCGCGCCGCCAGCGCCTCGACCTGCGTGCTCCCCAGGTAGGCGTAAGGGCACGAGTAATCGAACCAGAAATCAAGCCGCGCCATGGTCTCCACGGTAACCCACGCGGCGCCCGGCGAGGGCCCTGTTGTTCCACGGGGGAGACGCGGCTACCTTCCCGGCCCTCCATCCATGGTCGCCGAGATCCCCCTCGTCGTCGCCGCCCACAACGAGGAACAGAGCATCGAGGCCTGCCTCCGCTCGCTGCTCCGGGCCGCGGAGGTCGCCGAGGCGTCCCTCCCGGTGCGCCTGCTCCCGCTGGTGGTCGCGGATCGTTGCTCCGACCGGACCGAAGAGATCGCCGCTTCCCTCGGGGTCCCGGTGCGTCGGGTCGCCGGGGGCAAGGTGGCGGCCCAGCGCGCCGGGGTCCGACCGGCCCCTTTTCTCATCTTCTCCGACGCAGATGTCACCGTGGACCCTCCCACCTTGCGGGGTCTCTGCCGGCTTCTGCTGGAGCGTCCGGAGGTCCAAGTGGCCTACCCGCCCCGGGCGCCGCTCCCGCCGCGCTTCTCCTCGCTGGTGGCGGCGTGTTTGTACAGCTACACCGTGCACGAGGGATTCCAGCAGCGGCGTACCTGGTTTGACGGCAAGCTGTTCGCCATCCGTCGCTTCGAGGTGCCCACGACGGAGGCGATCCAGCCGCGGATCCGCGGCCTTGTTCCGGATCGATTCTACGCACCCTACCAGGGGATCGTGGCCGACGACATCTACCTCTCTCGCAAGATCGTCCATGAGCACGGGCTGGACGCGCTGGCCTGCGGTGGGGAGGGCTGCGTCCGCTTCCGGTCCCCGGGGACGCTCCGGGGGATGTACGCCTACTACCGCCGGATCCGCCGGGAGCTGGAGCGAACGGACCTGCTGTTCCCGGAGATGGCGGAGACTGGCAGGCGGTTCGGCTCCCGGGAGACGGACTGGGAGAAGTTCTGGGCGGCTCCACCGAGAGATCGGGCCTTCTTCGCGCTGTTTCAGGGGCTCGACGCGGCGTTGGGCGGCGTCTACGCGGCGGAGCGCGTGTACTACCGGCACCTGGCGTCGACGGAGTGCCCTTGCTGGCCCAGGATCCCGGAGACCAAGGGGTGACCCTGGCTCCCTTTTGCGGGCCATGACATCGCGCCGGAGCGTGCTACCGTCACGCTCCGAGAGGCGGCCACGTGGGCGAGGATCGCTAGAACTAGCTCAGTCGGGTAGAGCAAAAGGCTGATAACCTTTGGGTCGGGGGTTCAACTCCCCCTTTCATGAGATCTCCGTCGGGCCGCCTCTCTTGTCGCCTCCCTGGCAGCACCCCCTTCTGCTCCCGGGGAAACACCGGGTACAGTCGCCCGGATGAGCGAGGCGAAGCGCACGGCGCTGGTGCTCTCCGGAGCCGTGGCCAAGGGGCCGTTCCACGCGGGGGCCATCTCGACGCTGGTCGAGCGCGGCGAGGCGATCCACGCGGTGGTCGGCACCAGCGCAGGCGCCCTGACCGCCGCCATGCTCGGCGGGGGGTTGATCACCGGCCAACCCGGGCGCGCCGCCGAGGAGATCGCCCGGCTCTGGCTCAACAAGGCCGCCTGGCAGGATTTTGCCATGGTCGCGGGGCGCTCGCTGCTGAAGATCCAGGGGCTTTTCCGGAGCGACAAGGTGAAGGTCTTGCTGCGCGGGGGCCTGGAGAAGATCCTGGAAAACGCGGGAGAAACCCTGCTGGATGTGCCGGTGACCCTGGTGGCGACCAACCTGAACGGGCACCTGGACCCGAACACCCCGACCGGCGAGCCCCGGACCAGCTACGAGTGGCCGCTCCGGTTTCACCCGGGGGATTACCTCCGCCCGGAGCGGCGCGAGCACCTGGTGCTGGCGGCCACCGCGTCGGCGACCTTCCCGGGGCTGTTCGTTCCGGAGATGGTCGACGAGGTTCCCTGCGTCGACGGGGGAGCGGTCAACAACGCTCCCATCTCCTACGCCATCGAGGATCCGACCATCGAGCGGGTCATCGTGGTCAGCCCCCAGCCCCCCCAGCCGCCTCCGCCCACCACCCTTGGAGGCTTCGACCTGCTGGGGCACCTGGTCGACATCCTGATCAACGAGCGCCTCCACCGGGACCTCCAGCTTGCCCACCGGATCAACGCGCGCCTCGACCTCTTGGAGCAAGAGATGCACGACCTCCCGGAGCCACGACGCCGCGCCATCCTCAAGGCGCTGGGCTGGCGTCGGCTGGAGGTGATCGAGATCCGACCACTCCAGGCGCTCCCTGGCAACGCCCTCACCGGCTTCTGGGACAAGGACGCTCGCTCCCGCTACCACGAGGCAGGCCGCAAGCGCGCCCAGGAAGTCCTCGACGGTCACCGCCCCGCTCCCCGCTGAGCCCGTTTGTTCGCTGAGGGTTCACCGCCCACGGCGAAGGCGTGGCTTCGCGGTCTGCGCGAGGAGTTCCGCGGTGGATGCCACCTCCACAGCGCCGACGAGCCACCGATCGAGCCGGGCCAGATCGGTACAGGCCCGGATCTGGGCCTCCTGTGTCCTTGTCACCTTCAACCCACGGCTGGTGAGCAACAGGAGTACTGCCTCCGCTTTCCCCTCGATCTTCCCCTCGATCTTCCCCTCGATCTTCCCCTCGATCTTCCCCTCGATCTTGCCTTGTCCGTAGTATTTCCGAGCAAACTCGCTCTGGTACTCGTAGCCTTGCATGTTCAGCGCCTCCAGCGCGTTGCGCACGCGCTCGTTCAACCTCGCCAGGATCAGGTCAGTGTAAAAGCGAGCCCGCTCATCGTCGAGCCGCGCCAGGGCGATGATGGCCGCCAGCACGTTCTGCAACCCATCGGGCTCGTCGTTGCCGTGGGTCATCGCGCTCAGCACCGCAAGCTCCGGCAAGCGGCTCGCCTGCGCTGGATCCTGGATCACCGGCAGGACCCCCGGTCCCACCACCTGCGGGCAGATCCGCTGCCCGAAGCCCAGGTCGATGGGTTGCCGCGCCCAGACGGCCGTCTGCTCCTCCAGGCACAGCACCAGCAGCACCGCGTCGCACGCAAGCCGTGCCTGCTGCACGACCACGTACACCGGCCAGCTTCGCCGTTTTCTCGGGTCGATGCCCCGCTGCACCTCCACGATCACCGCCAGCACCGCCTTGCCGCGTCGGTCCTTGAGGACGGCCTCGACTCCACAAACCGCGATCCCCGGTCTAGCATCGGGGGATGCTTCGACGCGTCCTTGCCCTCTCTCCCTTCGCGCTCCTCCTCTTCCTCGCCTGCGGGAGCGACGAGGACGGGAGCACCACCGCCACCACCCCCGGCTGCACCCCCGGCCAGACCGTCGCCTGCGCCTGCCCCGGAACCACCGTGACCGGTGCCCAGACCTGCCTCCCCGGCGGCTCCTTCGGCGCCTGCGAGGGGTGCCCCTCCGGGCAAGGCGGGACCGGAGGGAGCGGCGGCACCGGAGGCGGTGAAACCGGCGGGGGTGGCGAGAGCGGCACCGGGGGCGGTGGAGCGGCAGGCTCCGGAGGCAGTGGCGGAACCGGAGGAGGTGGCGGCACCGGCCAGGGCGGGACGGCAGGCACCGGAGGCGGTGGCACAGGGACCGGCGGGAGCGGCGCCGGAACCGGAGGGGATGGCGGGAGCGGGGGCGGTGGAGGGAGTGGGACCAGCAACGGTTGGCCCGCCACCTGCGCGGAGGCAGAGGCGCAGGGGACGACGGTGGGGTGCGAGTTCTGGGCGGTCGACCTGGAGAACGAGCCCAACTTCGCCGGGAGCAACCCGTCCGCAGAGCCCTGGGGGCTGGTGCTGACCAACAGCAGCAACCTGCCCGCGGAGGTGACCATCGAGGTCAACGACGGGGCGCCGGGACAGCCGCTCCAGGTGAAGCAGCTCAAGAAGGTGACGGTGGCGGCGGGGGCCTACTTGGCGGAGCTGATGCCCTCCCGCGAGGTGGACGGCGGCAACGGCCCTGGCGACCCGGCCGCTCCGGGGACGTTCTTGTCGTCTGCGGCCTTCCGGATCCGGTCGACGCGGCCCATCACGGCGCACCAGTTCAACACGGCGAGCAACTCCTTCAGCAACGACGCCTCGATGCTGCTGCCGACCCACGCCCTCGGGTCTTCCTACCGCGTGCTGGCCTGGAAGCCCGCCAACCCGACAAAGCTACCAGGAGCGATCCCTGGCATCCCGGACCGGGCTTACCTCACCGTGGTGGGCGTCTCCGCGGGGACGACGGTGAAGGTGACGCCCACCTGGAAGATCCGGGAGGGGACGACGCTCCCGTTCACCCCGGCGGGGAGCACCCTGGAGGTGAAGCTCGGCCCCTTCGACGTGCTCAACCTGGAGACCGACGACGCCACCCAGGCGGAGGCGTCCACGGCCACGGGGAGCGAGCTGAGCGGGTCGGCGGTGACCTCGGATCAACCGGTGGCGGTCTTCTTCGGCAACGAGCGGGGGACAGTCACCGGCGGGCCGGACGCCCCCAAGCCGCCAGGGTGGGACGGCGACACCTGCTGCACGGATCACCTGGAGGAGCAGATTCCCCCGACCTCGGCCCTGGGAACCCGCTTCGCCATCGCCCGGAGCCCGGTGCGCTCCACCGGGGGGTACATCGAGCCGGATGTGATCCGGGTGGTGGCCGCCGGCGCAACGACGATCAAGACCAGCCTCCCGGGGGCATCGCAGCAGTTCAGCCTCCAGCCCGGCGAGTGGAGGGATCTGTGGACCACCACGGACATGACCCTGGAGGCGAGCGCCCCTGTTCTGGTGGGCCAGGTGCTGGTGAGCCAGGGGTTGATCGCGGGCACCAAGAAGGGGGATCCCTCGCTGACGTTGCTGCCCTCCGTGGAGCAATTCCTCCCGGAGCAGGCGATCCCGATGCCGGCCTCCTGGGACGAGCAGTACCTGGCGATCGCCCACCCCGCCGGGGCCTCGGTGAAGATCGACGGGAAGGCTCCGTCCGGCTGCGAGAGCAAGGAGATCGGCGTCCTGGACGGGAAGAGCTACGCGGCGCTCCGCTGCCCCATCGTCCCGGATCTGCGGCGGGTGACCTCGGACCAGCCGATCAGCGTGGTCGCCTACGGCTACGGCGCCACCGGGTCCTACGCGCTGCTGGGCGCGGCCCGGATGAAGAAATAGGCGCCGGGATGGGGGGGGGGCGATGCTAACCTGGGTAACCATGAGCCCCCCGGATGACCGCGAGCAGATCCTGAAACGACGGGCGCGTTTTCTGGCCGCAGTGGTGGGAGCGACGGTGGCGGGAGGGGCCTGCTCCAAGAGCGAGCCTCAGGTGTGCCTGTCGTCGACCCCCTTGCACGGCGAGCCTCAGGTGTGCCTGTCGATCCCCTTGCGCACGGCGCCTCCTCCGGACGGCAACGCCAGCGCCTCGGCGGATCCTGCTGCGCCGTCCTCGGCGCCGCCGGGGGCCTCCTCCAGCGCTCCCGCGGGGTCCTCCGCGGCTTCTGCGCACCCTGGGGAGTCGCCTCCTCCTCAACCCTCGATCTGCCTGTCCCCGAGGCGACCGAAATAAGGAGGCCACGGGCGGCCAGCGGGAGTATGAGCGGGAGTGATGCTTCGCTACACCGCTGACGTTCGCACGCTCCTCTGGGCGGCGATGTTCCCCGTGGTCGCGCTGGCGCACTACGCGCGGCCCGAGCTGTGCGGGTACCTGCTCCCGGTGAGCCTGTACCTGGGGTTTTGCTCCGGGGTGTTTTCCCATAACCAAAACCACTGCCCGACCTTCAAGAGCAAGCGACTCAACGCGCTCTACTCGGCGTACCTCTCGTTCTTCTACGGGTACCCGACCTTCGGGTGGATCCCCACGCATAACCTGAACCACCACAAGTTCGTCAACAAGGCGGGGGACGCCACCATCACCTGGCGGCAATCGCGGGAGAACACCGGCTGGGTGGCCTTCGCCTACTTCTTCCTGTCGGTGTACCACCAGGCGGAGCCCATCCAGGCGTACATCCGCAAGGCCCGGGAGAAGAACGGGGCGCTGTTCCGGCAGATCGTGGGGCAGTACGCCACGGTGGCGCTGGGGCACCTGGGGGCGCTGGCGCTGGGGGTCTGGATGCACGGCTGGGGTGTGGGCTTCAAGGTCTACTTCTTCGGCTTCGCGGTGCCGGCGCTGTTCGCCCTGTGGTCGATGATCTTCATCAACTTCATCCAGCACGTGCACTGCGACCCCTGGTCGGAGCACAACCACTCGCGGAACTTCGTCTCCCGGTTCGGCAATTTCCTCGTCTTCAACAACGGCTACCACGCGGCCCACCACGAGAACGCCGGGCTCCACTGGAGCAAGCTCCCGGAGGCCCACGCGAAGATCGAGCACCTGATCGATCCGGAGCTGAACCAGGACAGCATCTTCGGCTTCTGCTTCCGCGCGTACGTCCTGGGCCTCTTCTCCTCTCGCTTCCGCACCCGCCAGATCGGCCGCCCGGCCTACGACCCCCCGGAGCAGGGCGCCCTCGACCTTCGCACCGCCGAGGTCGACGCCGTCGAGGCCGGCACCAACGCCGAGATGGCCTGACCCCTCAGCCCCGGAGGAAGTAGAAGGCCAGCGCCGCCGCCTCCCGGGCGACGTAGAAGGGTGTCCCGGCCAGGAGCGTGTCGCCCTCGTCCGCGGGGACCGTGAGGCACTCGACCCCGTGGAGGTGCCCCAGCAGCCGGATCCTCGGCAGGTGGTGGTAGTGGCTGACCACCAGCGCCTTGCCTCCTCCGCGGGCGGCCAGCCACGCCCTCGTCGCTCGCAGGCTGGCCTCCGTGTTGCGGCCGTGGGGATCCTCCACGATGGCCTCGGCGGGGACCCCGAGGCCCGTGGCGATCCGCTTCATGACCGCGGCCTCATCCTGCCCTTCGCGGCCAGTTCCGCCGCTGACGAGCAGGGTCTTGCTGTACCCCTGCCGGTAGAGCTCGACCCCGGTGGCCACCCGCTCCGCCAGGGCCTCGGAGGGAGTACCGTCCTCGTGGACCTTGGCGCCAAAGACGACGATCACGTCGGCTGGCTGCCGGTGATCCGCCAGGCCCGCCGCGTGGATGTAGAGCACCTCGGCGGCGAAGATCCCGACGCCGAGGGTCAGCCACGCCCCGAGGTGAGCCCGGAGGGAGGCTGCCGGGCGAGGGAGGCGAGCAAGGGAGACCAGGAGCGCCACGACGAGTAGCAGCACAAGGAGGCCAGGAGCCCAGGAAGCCAGGCCCCGGAGCAGGCCAAGGAGCAACAGCACGGCAACGAGGGCGGCGAGGTAGCGAGCCGAAAGCGAGAGCACAACGCGCCAGGACGAGCAACGGAGCTTTGCTTCAGGGGCGGCCCCAGGGGGTCGTTGACAGGGGGGCGGTTCATGCCAAAGGTGTGCAGCCATCTTCGGGAAAAGGAGAGAATTCCATGGCTAGCTCCAACGTGGTCACCGTCAACGACAAGAATTTCGAGTCCGAGGTGCTGAATTCGGACAAGCCCGTGCTCGTCGATTTTACCGCGACCTGGTGCGGCCCGTGCAAGATGCTGTCGCCCATCGTCGACAAGCTCGCGGATGAGTTTGTCGGGACGTACAAGGTGGTGAAGGTGGACATCGATGAGTCCGGCCAGACCGCCCGCAAGTACGGGATCCGCTCGGTGCCGACGGTGATGGTCTTCAAGGGCGGCCAGAAGGTCGCCCAGCACGTCGGCGTCACCCAGCGGGACAAGCTGGTCTCGCTGCTCCAGAGCTGAGCGGCGGGCGTTCCCCCTACGCGGTGGGCAGCGGGATCTGGAGCTCCTCGCCGCTCGCCAGCACCAGCCGGAGCCGGGGGGGCTCCTTGCTGCTGCGGGGAAGCAGCGGGAGCTCGAACCCCTGGCGGAGCTTCCTGGGCTTGACCCCGCCGACCGGGTGCACGGCGGCGATGGCCCCGGGGTGCTTCTCTTCGAGCACGATCCGGTTCTTCTTTGCCACCCGGGAGGCGAGCACCCGGAGCTGAGGGTGATCAAAGATCAGCTCGCGATCGCTCTCGCTGGCGACCCGAGCGGGCTGCCCGAGGGCCTCCTGGATGGCCTCCTCCCCCTCGGCGAGGGCCTGCATCGCCCGGCGGCACTCGGCGCAGGAGGCGGTGTGGCGCTGGAGCCAGGCGTGTTGATCCCCGGAGAGGGCCCCGGATTCGAAGGCCCACAGCTCCTCGGCAGAGAGGTGGCGCGTGGGAGGGTCGTTCACGACCCGCATCAGGGTAGAAGCGAGCGGGGAGGAGGCGAGGTCCGGAGAGGCGCCGAGGGTGAGGGCGGCGAGGTCGTCGCGATCGGCGTGGTGGGCGTACCACCAGGAGGAGGCGAGGAAGGAGTCTTCGAGGGAATCGCGCTCGGCGCGGCGCTCGTCGTTGAGGTGGGTGAGGGCAACGGAGGAGGCGCGGAGGGAGTCGTCGATCCGGGAGGCTTCGAGGGCGAGGGCGTCGCGTCGTCGTCTGGCGCGGTCGTCGAGGGGGCCATGGAGGTGCTCCCAGCGGTCGAGGGCGTGGAGGGCCGAGGCGAGGCGCTCGCGCTCGGCGAGCCCTTCGAGAGCGATCTCGCGGAGGCGCTCGCGCTCGTCGGGGTCGTCGGCGAGGGCGGCCTCGAAGGCGGAGTCGGCGGCCTTCTGGAGGGCCCTGCGGAGGCCGGCGGCGGAGGCGACGGCGAGCCAGGCCTGGAGGTCGTCGCGGGGGAGGTCGCCGAGGGCGCGCTCGGGGGAGGAGGGGTCGAGGTCGGCGGAGGCGACGGCGCGGGAGCGTCGGAGGAGGTAGCCGGCGGTGCCGAGGAGGGCGCCGGCCAGGATGGCGCGTTCCTCGGGGTGGGGGCGCTGAGCGAGGGCGTCGGCGAGGCGCAGCAGCTCGGCGCGAGAGGAGGCGAGGCGACCCCGGACCTGCGGGGGCAAGGCCGGCCCGGAGGTATCGGGGGTCAGGTCAGGCATTTTCCGCCTCGAGAAGCTCCAAGAGGTAGCGTTTCAGGTAGGCCTGAGCCCGGCTCACTCGCTTGTAGGAGTTGGCCACGGTGATGGAGAGTATCCTGGCGCATTCGTTGTGATCCTCGACGTCCTGGTGGTGGTAGACATCCCAGGCGGCAGCCTCGTGGGGGTGCTCGTTCTGGAGGCGACGGAAGGCAGACCAGTAGATCTCCTGCGCGTCCTCGCGGGAGCCTTGCTGGCGGTTGCGCTCCATGGCCACGGCGTTCTCGTAGGGGGCGTGGGGAGACTCGTCTTCCTCGGAGGAGCCGGACTCCAGCAGTTCGCGCTTCTGACGGTAGCGGTCGATGGCGAGGTGCTTGACGATGCGGAGGAAGAAGGTCTTGGGGGACGCGGATTTCCCCGGGAGCTGCTCGGACACGCCCCGGTACTGGTCGAGCCCCCGCTCGATGAGCCGCTGGACGGCGTCCTGGAAGAGCTCGGGCTCGTCGTCGGGGGCCTCGACGCGGTAGCTCGCTTGGATCCGTCGGATGACCACGCCGGCTGGTTTTCTCCAGCGCTCGCAGAGGTCGCCCAGGAGGGCCCGGGGGTCTTCGCCCCGCTGACGGCGGCGGAGCACCTCGTCGAAGAGGTCGGTGTCGGAGAGGTCTCGGTGGGTGGCCAAGTGGAGGTCAGTGTATCATGAGCCCTGAACGTTGTTGCAGCCTGGGTGGTGGGTCCACGGGGGATCGACGCGCCGCCTCCGGGTATCCTGACGGCCCCTCGCCCCGATCAAATGGCTTGATTTTTTCTCACCGCTGCCTTGTCAGAGCGGGGTTTCCTTTCTAGTCTCTGCGACGGCGTCCCTCGACGAGAGCCCACAAGCAAGCTGGTTGAACTCCAGCGGCCGCGGCGACGCGGTGCCCGGAAGACGGGCCCCAAGGCTCGGGCAAGAGCAGCTTTCCCCATCCGGCTCTCGTCACTCGGGCGCCTTTTTTCTTGGGGGTTCCCTGACCATGACCACGATCTCGCTGCCGGAGTCCCAGCTCGGCCCTGCGGAGCGGCTCCTCGATCTTGTCCTGACCTCCTCGGCGCACCTCTGGCACAACCGCCCTGGCGTCGAGGTCAACGGTGTCTGGCAGCCAGCGCCGCGCAAGAGGAACAGCCGCAAGGCCCGGGCGCGCGGCCCGGGCCGCGTCGCGCCGGGGCTGCATGCTCCGGCGGCCGAGGCGCTCTACGGGCGCCTCCTCGACATCTACCAGCTCAACACCGAGCTGATGGCTCACTTCGCCAGCTACGTCCTGAAGGAGACCGAGTGGCGCGACCTCAAGGTTGCCTGCGCGGCGCTGATGCTGGTGCAGCCCCACGCCGGGCAGCCGATCCGGGACGACAAGGGCGAGGTCGCCTTCCACGACGACGACTTCCGGCAGGTGGGCGAGGCGATGATGCTCTTCTACGAGAGCAAGTCGACGAAGATGATGACCCCCAAGGCCGTCCTGCGCATCGCCGAGCTGCTGGAGAACCCCGGCATCGCCACCCTCAACCGCGCCGCCGGCTTCGGTGACCCGGGCTCCAGGCGCCCCCCGCTGGGCCGCTGGCCCAAGGCCGCCCAGCGCTGGCTCGCGGTGCGAGAGCAGAACTTCAAGCTGCTCCAGGGGCTGGTGAAGGCCGGCTACAAGGAGACCATCAAGGCCATCGCCCGCAAGTGCGGCTACAAGCCCCAATCCCAGGCGTTCTTCGAGGTCCTCGGCTGGAAGCAGTCGCAGGCGGAAGGAGGCCACCGCACCGTGGGGCTCCAGGGGCTGAAGGTGGCCAGGCGGGGGCCCTTCACCGGCATGACCGAGGCGGAGATCTGCGAGCACATCGTGGCGCGGAAGCTCTCCTACAAGGAGGCCATCGGCCGCCTGCCGCCGGGGGTGGGCCTCACGCCCGCCATCATGGTCACCCTGCTGCCCTCCCTCTCGGACCGGGACCTGCGGATCCTCACCCCGACGCTGGAGCAGTTCGATCTGCTCAAGGAGCCGGAGATCAAGGCCCGCTGGGACAGGGCCATCGCGTCCGCCACGGACCAGCGGTCGCTCAACATCGTCAAGAACGTCCAGGGCAAGGAGATCCGCGAGAAGCTCGAGGAGGCCGCCGACAACGCCGCTCGCAAGGCCGTCGCCGACGCCGTCACCGAGGCGGAGGTCCACGTCATGTTCCTGATCGACAAGTCCGGCTCCATGCAGGGCGCCATCGAGGCGTCCAAGGAGGCGCTGGCCCGCATCCTCGCCGGCTTCCCCCCCGAGCGCGTCCACATCGCCTGCTTCGACACCATGGGCATCGTCCTGCGCCCCAAGGCCCCCACCCGCGCCGCCGTCCAGCACATGCTCTCGGGGCTCCACGCCGCAGGGGGCACGGTCCACGGCACCGCGGTTCGGGCGCTCTACAAGGCCGGGGTACGCATCCCCGCCGGCGCCAAGCTCCTGGTGGTGGTCGCCGGGGACGAGGCCGGCGAGCACGGGCCCGAACTGGCCAAGGTCTTCGATGACCACGGCTACAAGCCCGCCGCCCTGGCCCTGCTCCTCAACGTGGCCGCCGGCGGGACCCGCGGGCACTCGATCCGGCAGTGCGCCCAGCACCTCCGCGTCCCCTTCCACGAGATCACCATCGAGCACTTCGCGGACCCCTACCAGGTGCCCCGGGTGCTCCGTACCCTGCTCGAGAGCGCGGGCTCCGCTGGCTCCACCGCGGGGGCCTCCAACTGGGTCGAGAAGGTCATGGCCACCCCGATCCTGCAAATTCGCGTCGCCTTACCCCTCCCTGGCGGAGGCCTCTCCCATGGATTACCGGAAATTTCTCGGCAAGGAAGAGCGCCTTGTCTTCCCTTACCTCGGCGGCAGCACCGTCGAGGGCCACGGGCGGGTGCTCCGCCTCAAGGAGCGTCCCGCCCGCGGCTGGCACCTCTTCCGCGTGGTGGGCCGCAACGCCTGGCCCGTCGAGCCCGCGCCCCCCCCGGAGGAGGTGCAGGCCCGGGTGGTCCGGGGCCACCACTACGGCGGCTACCTCTTCCGGGAGGGCGCTCCCCCGGCGGAGCTGGAGCTCTGCGAAGGCGAGCAGGAGATGTTCGCCCCCTGCAAGGCGTACCTCTGGAGCAGCAACGACCTCATCTTCGGCGGCGTCGACTTCGAGGGCGAGGCCGAGG
>CAZSDX010000006.1:0-33081 GCA_964605685.1 uncultured Polyangiaceae bacterium | reverse complement strand
GGTGTGCTTCATGGAGAGGAGAGTCGCCTGTTTTGGCGCTGCGTCAACCCTCCTGTGGCACGCTTGGCACCCGGTTGCTGTTGGTTTGTCACGAAGCCGAACTCAAGGGATCAACACGAGCTTTCCGGTCAGCCTTCCACCACGGCTGAGGGTGTGAGCGCGCTCGGCCTCGGCGAGCGGCAGGGTCTCGCTGAGGTTGATCCGGACGGCGCCGCTGGCCACCGCATCGACCACGGGCTGGAGCCGCTCCCGGGTTGGCCTGCCCAGGACCAGCCGCGAGGTGAACGGCGGGAGAAACGACGAGAGAACCTCGCCGGGGGCTTCCGCGGTGACCATCATGTGGCGCCCGCCGGGCTCCAAGAGAGCGCGGCAGCGGGCGGCGGCGTAGCCCCCGGCGCAGTCGACGACGATCTGGAAAGGCCCGTGCGCGCGGGCCTGATCGAGTGGATCTCCGGTTTGGTAGTCGATCACCTCGTCAGCGCCGAGCCCCCGGACCAGCGGGACGTTCTTCCCGGAGCACACGCCGACGGCGACCCCGCCCAGGTGCCTGGTGAGCTGCACCACGAGCTGCCCGACCCCGCCGGAGGCGCCCAGCACCAGCACCTTGCGACCTCGCTGGAGCTTCCCGAGCTCCACGACGCACATCCACGCGGTGACGCCCACCACCGGGAGCGCTCCGGCGACGGTGATCTCGACGCCGTCAGGGACGAGGGCGAGCTGATCTTCCCGGGCGATCACCGTGTCGGCGTAGCTCCCCCGCTGTCCACGGGCGAAGTTGGTGCCGCCGACCACCCGATCCCCCGGCTTCACCTCGCGGACTCCCTCGCCCACGGCGTCGACGACGCCCGCGAAATCGACGCCGGGAACGAAGGGGAGGGGAGGCCCGATGAGCCGCGCGGCCAGGCGCAGCGGACCTCGCGCTCGCATCTTCCAGTCCACCGGGTTGACGCCGATCGCCTGGACCCGCACCCGTACCTCGCCGGACCCGGGCTCGGGGGTCGGGAGCTCCGTCCTCACGAGCGGCTCGCCCTGCGCCCAGGATTTTTGGGCCATCGCCCTCATAGCGGGAAGCCGTTGCGCGCCAGCAGGTCGCGGATCTGCGGGGCGCGCTCGACCAGATCACCCTTCTGCACCTGCTGCCTCATGCGAGAGATGGTCTTGAATGCCCAGCCCTTCTGGAACTGGTTGACCACCCACTTGGGCAGCGCTCCCTTGGGGTCCGCGTGGATCTCGCAGACGATCCGGGTCCGGTCCGGGGCCAGCGCCGTCAGCTCGAAGCTGCTGTGGATCAGCTTCCCCCGGACCCCCGCCGTCGGAGGCCCCTTCGGATCCTCGACCGAGTGGATGTTGAACTTGATCCGGCTCGGAGGATCGTACTCGATCTGCACCTGGTTCACGAAGTCGCGATCCGAGACCAGCGGCGGCGCGCCGATGTGGGAATACGTCAAGAATTCCCTGTCCGAGCGGGCCTCCAGCACCCGCCCTTCCTTCATCCGCTCGATCCACTCGGGCCCCCGCTCCATGTTCATCTGCACCAGCGCCACCCGGGCGATGGGCGCGTTGATCTCCCCCTCGCCCCGGAACGCCACCACCGGGCTCCCCTCCACCTCCCGGCGGAACACCAGGATCCCGTCCTCCTCCCGGATCTTCTCCCACGGAGGCGCGTTGGGGGACTCTCCGGAGCCCCCTCCGGCCCCCGTTTCCCCCTGCTGCGAGGGATCCTGACCAGCCCCGGGGGTCGTCGGCGGGTAGGTAGAGGACGAGGCGGAGCCGCAACCCACCAGCAACAGCAGGACCGCGAGGCGATGGCGAAGAGGATGCACGGCCCCAGGGTACCAGCTATCGTCGCCGGTCACCATGCACACCCGACGCGCCACCCCCTCCCGGGAGGCCCCTTGAGCGAGGAGCCGAAGTTCAACCGGACCCAGCGCTGGCGCCTGGTGCTGGGCAAGCGCGTCGAGGACCGGATGGGCGGGCTCCCCAGGGAAATGATCGAGATCGACGGCGCCCTGGGGGCCATCTACGACCCGGAGGACCCGCCCGCGGAGGAGAAGGCAAGAGGGGCGGGCCTCGGGAGCAGCGCCCCCCGGCTGGCGGCCTGGCTGGGGGACGTGCGGCGCTATTTCCCCCGGGACGTGGTGGTGGTGATCCAGCAGGACGCCATCGAGCGGAAAGGACTGAAGCAGCTCCTCTTCGAGCCCGAACTGCTGGCGCAGGTGACGCCGTCCGTGGAGCTGGTCGGGACGCTGCTCTCCCTCAAGGGCATGATCCCGGACAGGACCAGGGAGACCGCTCGCCAGGTGGTCGCGGCGGTGGTGGAAGAGATCCGGAAAAAACTCCAGGGAGCCATCGAACAGGCGGTGCGGGGTGCCCTGGATCGCTCCCGCCACCAGCCCATCCCCAGCCTGCCCAACCTGGACTGGAAACGCACCATCGAGGGCAACCTCAAGAACTACCTCCCGGAGCGCCGTACCCTCCTCCCCGACCGCTTCCACTTCTTCGCCCGCCAGCGGCGACGCCGCGAGTGGAACGTCATCGTCTGCATGGACCAGTCCGGTAGCATGGCCGACAGCGTGGTCTACGCCTCGGTCATGGGCGCCATCTTCGCCAGCCTCCCGGCGCTGGAGGCCCATGTGGTCGCTTTTGACACCGAGGTGGCCGACCTGACCGCGCAGTGCCCCGACCCGGTGGACCTCCTCTTCGGTATCCAGCTCGGCGGCGGCACCGACATCAACCGGGCCATCGCCTACTGCCAGGGCCTGGTCCACGATCCGCAGAAGACCCTGCTGCTGCTGATCACGGACCTCTTCGAGGGCGGTAACGAAGCTCAGCTCGTCTGCCGCATGGAGGCGCTGACCCACAGCGGGGTCCGGGCCCTCTGCCTGCTGGCCCTCAGCGACAGCGGCGTCCCTTCCCACGACGAGCGGCTGGCGAGGAAGCTCGCCGGCGTCGGTGTGCCCAGCATGGGCTGCACCCCCGGGGTCCTGCCCGACGTCCTGGCGGGCCTCCTCAAGGGCCGCGACCTCTCCGACCTCGTCGCCCGCCACGACAGCCGCAACAACCGTCCTGTTCCTTCCTCCTCTGGCAAGGGCTGAACCGTGTGGGGTTTAAGTGACACCGAAGCTTCCGTCTCCCGTGGCGCCGCTTCTGCTTTCGCTTTTCGCGGCCTTGGTGGCGCTGCGGGGGCAGCGCGCCGTTCGCGTCCCGGCGGTGGACGAGTTCTCCTGCGCTGCGGACGTGGTGGCGTTGCTGGGCCTTCGCGACGGCGATGCGGTGGGGGGGTTCACGGTCCAGCGGGTCACCTGCCGCGAGCCTCGCGCTGCGGCCATCGAGCTCCAGGGCCCCCCGGGCGGCCTCTCGATCCAGGTCGTGCCCAAGGGAGCGCGTCCGCACGATCCACCGATCCGGACCGAGCGCTGCGAGCTGTTCTACAGCCACCGGGTCCCGGTCCCCACCCGGGAGGCCACCCAGCGCGCCCTGGAGGCGGTGGCTCTGCGGGTCCGGGGCGGGGAAAAGAAGGGGCTTCCTGCCGGCTGGCAGCCCTGAGCGAGGCTGCGTTTTTTTGAGCAACGGCGAGGGCATCTGGTCCAGCATGCGTCTGCATGCGTGTCTCGGTTGTTCTCGCGGCCCACAACGAGGCTGCCACCATCGCGGAGGTCATCCGCGGGTGTCGCCAGCACACTCCTTTCCTCGTCGAGGTGCTGGTGGTGGACGACGGCTCCTCCGACCGGACGGCACAGGAGGCGGAAGGCGCCGGGGCGAGGGTGCTGAGGCTGGCCGTCAACCAGGGGAAAGGGGCGGCGCTGCGCCGCGGTATCGAGGAGGCCGAGGGGGACACGCTGGTCTTTCTGGACGCGGATGGACAGGATGATCCTGCGGACATCCCGCGGCTCGTGGAGGCGCTGAAGCCCGGGGTGGAGCTGGTGATTGGCTCCCGGTTTCTGGGCAGCTTCGAGCCGGGGGCGATCACGGCGCTCAACCGGGCGGGGACGCATTTCCTCAACGGCGCCTTCAACGTGCTGTTCCGGGCCCGCGTGACCGACTGCCTGGCGGGGTTCCGGGCGGCCCGCCGGGCGCCGTTGCTTCGGGCTCCGCTCCGGGCTCGTCGCTACGACATCGAGGTGGATCTTCTGGCCGCGGTGCTCCAGCAGGGGGGAAGGGTGGTGGAGGTGCCCGTGCGCCGCCAGCCGCGCCGCCACGGGCAGAGCGGTCTTCGCTCCTTCCGAGACGGGACGAGGATTTTGCTGGCGATGGCGCGGAAGCGCTGCGAGATGGGCTGAGCCAGGGCCAGTCTCGCGGGCCAAGACTCCGGGGGGTCACCCCTGCGGGCGGTGGGGCTGGTGCTCGGGCAACCCGGGTCTGGTGGGCCGGAGGGCGCTCCGACGTTTCCTTCGCGGCGGGCGAGCCCTCGGGTCCTTGACGGGGCTCATCCTGGCTGGATACGATGCGCTCGAGTTCCCGCATCGCTGGAGGTTTCCTGTGAATTCCCTCCTGGTGCAGCTACGCCGCCAAGGCAGGCCAAGAGACACACCTCGCTTGCGGGTCGCACTTATTCATCCACCAACGATCACGGCGCCAAAGAGCTTCAGTTACTACAGTGCCGTGCCTCCTCTCGGACTTGCCTACCTGGCGGCGGCGGTCCGCGAGGCGGGGCATCGGGTTCAGGTGATCGACGCGACGGGGGCGGCGCTCACGACGACCTTCCCACGAGAGAGCCCTGCGGGGCCCCTCGACGTCACAGGGCTAACGATCCCGCAAATGGTCGGGGCGGTCGCCCCGGACACGGATTTCATCGGGATCTCGCACATGTTCCTGCACCAGTGGCCGCTGCTGCGGGAGCTCGCCGTCGCCCTCGCGCACCGGTATCCCCGGGCCAGGATCGTGCTGGGAGGGGAGAACGCGACGTCCTTTTACGAGCACATCCTCACGGAATGTGCCTCGATCCACGCCTGCGTGCTCGGAGAAGGCGAGCAGACTTTCGTGAACCTGCTGGACCACTGGGCCGCGCAGGCCGGGACCAGCGAGGACGGGCTCCAGGCCGTGCCGGGCATCGCCTACCGCGACGGGTCGGGGGCGGTACGCCGCACTCCTCCGGCCTCGCGCATCGTGGACATCGACGCCCTCCCGCTGCCTGCGTGGGATCTGTTCCCCGTCGAGGCGTACCTCGAGCAACGACGCAGCGGCGGCGTGGATCGGGGGCGCTCCATGCCGGTGCTGACCAGCCGCGGATGCCCCTACAGGTGCAGCTTCTGCTCGTCGCCGCAGATGTGGACGACCCGGTACCAGCGGCGTAGCCCCGCCCGTGTCGTCGACGAGATCGCTGGCCTCGTCGAGCGCTACTCCATCACCAACGTCGACCTCAACGACCTGACGGCGATGCTCACCAAGGACTGGATGATCGAGTTCGCTCAAGCGATGATCGAACGTGGCCTCCAGGTCACCATCCAGCTGCCCAGCGGTACGCGCTCCGAGGCTGTCGACTCCGAGGCCGCGCGGTGGCTCTACCGGGCGGGTGTGCGGAACTTCTGCTATGCCCCCGAGAGTGGGTCTAAAAAGACTCTTGAGCGCATCCACAAGAAGGTCAAGCTTCCCCACCTTCGCGCCTCGCTAATCTCCGCCATCGAGGCGGGTCTGACCACCCACGCGAGCCTGATCATCGGCTTCCCCCACGAGGGCCCTCGAGAGCTCCTCGAGACCTACCTGTTCATGCTGCGCATGGCGCTCGACGGGCTCGACACGGTGGCGGTCATGGTCTTTGCGCCTTACCCCGGCAGCGAGGATTACGAGAGGCTGCGGGCCCTCGGGAAGATCGTCCACGACGAGCGCTACTACTACTCCTCGTTGCTGCGCTCTGCGGGGGCCACGCGTTCGGTCCACCCCCGCTGGAGTGCCAGGGAGCTCGCCGCCTTGCAGCTCGGGTTTCTTCTGAGTTTTTACGGGCTCGCCTACGCCCGGCGGCCCGGGCGCCTGCTTGAGATCGGGAGACGCCTCCTCCGGGGTCAGCAGGAGAGCGTGATGGATCAATTCTTGAGCACCAAGCTCGCCCGCCTCCTCCGCCCTGCGCGTCGGGGCTCCCGTCCGCCGGTGACCGCGCAGACCGCCGCGCCCCCCGGCAGCCCGGCGTAGCATCCAGACCAGGCTCACGCGAACCAACGAGGCAGCGTGAAGGAGGAACCCGGGAGCGTTGCGAGGGTGGAGCGCAGCGCCTGCGCAGCGAACACCGTGCACCAGATGTTCAGATCGTGGCTCTTTTCGAGGTACACGAGAGCCCCGCTCGGCTGCTGACGCCGCACCAGGGCGTTGATGCCGCGCTCGATCACGCCGGCGTAGCGCGCCGGGTCCACGAAGGCCCACAACCGCACGGCCTGGGCGATGATGTCGCTGGGGCGACTGGTATCCTCTGCGGGCACCGACAAGAAAGGGCCAGGGCCGAGCCAGCAGGGCAGCGCCCCGTCGGCCTCCTGGGACTCCTCCAGCCAGCGTGCGCCCCGGTGGAGCAGGGCGGTGAGTTCGTCCCGCGAAACCTCGGTGAGGCCGGGCTGCCCCCGCAGCGCCAGCACCCCTTCGAGGGCGTAACAGCTCGCGTGGACGTAGCTGCGGTCGTCATCCTCGGTCAGCGCGAAGCGCCCGCCGCGCTCAAGGCCGCGCAGCGCTTCGAGGTCGTCGAGGGCGCGCCTGGCGGCGTCTCGAACAGGGATCGAGCAGACGCCCTCCTCGATCCCGCTGCGCAAGGCCCAGGCGAGCTTGAGCTGGTGGCAGGCCCAACGGTCGCTCCAGCGCCGGGACCCTGCGAGGGCCCCCTCGGTCGCCCAGCGAGCTTCGACCGCAGCGGCCACAGCGGCCAGCATGCGCTCGAGCAGGCCTTCGCGCACAGCGCTCCCGGCGGCCCGGGCCGCGAGGAGACCGGACAGCGTCATGGCGGAGTCGAAGGCGTACGCGCGACCGTGGCGGCCCACGAGGCCGCGCTCGTCGACCTGACGCTGCAACCACGCCACGGTGGGCGCGATGGCGCCGGAGGACGGTCGCGCGTCCGCGACCGCACTGAGCCACAGACCCGCCGCCTCGGGGTAGGGGTAGCCCGGGTGCTCGGGGTTCTCCCAGGAAGGAATCGCGCCCTCGTGGCGCAGGGCGACCTCCTCAAGCCAGTCGAACATCGCGTCCATCCGCCGGATAAGATGCGATGCCAGGGAGGGAGAGGGCGCGGTGGGTCCGAGTCGATTCATCGTGGGGTGAGCACCAGCCGGAGCGAGCGCCGCGCTGTCTGCGAGATCGTCTGAAGAGGGTTGCCGGCGAGAGCAGGGTAAGCCTCGCAGGGAGTGAAGCATCCGCCGCACGCGAGGCGTTCCACCTCGGCCCGTGCCGCGCTCACCCCCTCGCCATGCCACAGCTCCGCGAAGCTGTGCCGGCGCAGGCTCCCCAGCGGTCGATCCCACACGTGACACGGGTAGAGCTCCCCCTCCGGTGAGATAAAGGCTGTACTGCGCAGGGACTCGCAGGCGATACCCGAGGGCTCTCCGCCCGCCACGAACTCCAGGTTGATGAGGAAGGCAAGCTCCATCAGATCGACGAGGGAGCGCGGCGCCCCGCGGCGCGCGAGGTGCTCGCGCACGCCAAGGGGCGAAGGCGGGGGCTCGTGGGGATCACCACGCTCCGACCAGGGCTCAAGGTTCGGGGAGAGCTCCGCTCGCCCGGCGTTGCCGAAGAAGTGCTCCGAAATTTGCAGGCGATTCCAGTGCCACTCCCTCGCCTCGAAGTCAGGGAACCGAGCCTGCAAGACCTCGCCAAGGGCCCCCAAGCTCTCCTGGCTATCCCGGGTGAGCGTCGTGCCGACAAAAACGTGAACGCCCGCCATGGCCCGCAGGGACGCGAAGGTCTCCATCGCGCGAGCGAAGGACCCGGCGCGCCCACGGATGCGATCATGCACGGGCCCGGGCCCGTCGATGCTGACGGTGACGAGCAGCTGCACCTCAGGGCGCTCCTCGACCAGCGCCGCACAGGCATCGACGACGCGCTGCGTGAACCAGCCGTTGGTCGGGAAGTGCAGCACCGTCAGCGCGGGGGTCGTGCGGACGATGGTCAGCAGGAGTTCGTGGGCGTCCTTCCGTAGAAAAGGCTCGCCCCCGGTGACGTCGAGCCAGGTCAGCCGGGGGAGCTGCCGCAGGATATCGGCGATCTCGGGCCCAGACAGCTCATCGCGCCGCGGATCCTCCCAGGTGCGGCACATGTCGCAGCGCAAATTGCAACGCCGCGTGACATCCAGAACGACACGGGTGGGCGAGTCGGGACGGCGCACCCAGGTCTCCGCCAGGCGCGCGACCATCTCGGCACGCTTCCCTAGCCGACGGAGCAGCTCGCCGGTAAACCTCCAGGGGTCGTTTCTTCGAGCGCGTGAAAATTTGTCCGCCGGATGCATCTCCAGAACCAAGGCGCCCAGCATACCAGCCGGGCAAGGAATCCCAAAGACGCCCCGCGCCAACCTCCCTCACCTCAACGTGTCCGCCTTGAACCCAAAAGGAACGCCTTCAGCGCGAGAAGCGCGCGATCCGGGCTCCCTCGATCTGGGCCTCCTTGCGGAGGTGCGGCGACCAGCGCTCCGGCGGCAAGAGCCGCAGCGTCCTGGAGTCCTCGACCAGCACGAACCAGATCCCGTCCTGGAGCCGCTCAGGGCTCAGCTCTTCCGGCGGGACCAGGTCGCGGAAGACCGCCCGCGGGATGGCCCGCCTCACCGCCTCGCGCTGGCCGTTCTCCGGGTTGGTCAGGTGCGTCAGCTCGTAGCTCATGTCCACCGCCAGCAGGTAGCGCACCCGTAGCCACGGGAGCCCTCGCCGCTCCGCGAAGAGCGCGAGCATGTGGCTGTTCGTGTACACCGTGACCGGGGCCCCCCCTCGCCGCTCCGCAAGCCACCCCTCCACTCGCCCCAACCAGGGGTGCCGGACGTCGTAGGGTTGTTCCTTGCCTTCGCGCAGCGACAGCGGCCCCAGCGCCACGAACACCAGCAGCACCAGCCCGGCCACCGCCGGACGACCCAGGCGAAGCACCCCCAGGAGCGCCCCCGCTCCTGACGCCCCCCAGAGCACGATCTCCCCCGCCCCCCGCGCCAGGAGCGCCCAACCCCCCGCCACCAGCGCCGCGACCGATGCGGTATCCTGCCAGCGAGGAGCCTCCCGCGCCGTCAGCTCCTCGAACCCACGACCGACCAGCAAGGCCACCGCCGGGAGCGCGATCAAGGCGTAACGCGCCGAAAAACCGAGCACGAAGGCCGGCCCGACAGCGCGCGGCGACGTGTGTGTGTACGCAAAGAGACCCAGGAAAAACACCACGAACAGCGCCATCGCACGCTCCACCCCGGAGAGGGATCGCGGGCGCAGAAACACGAGCATCACCAGCGCCGGGGACAGCAGTCCAAAGGCGGTCACCAGCGTGGTCAGCGAGTGGCTCGCGAATTCCTGCTCCCAGGCCTCGATCCCGGCGGTGGTGCTCACGCCGGGGGGGTACCGGAGGAACCAGAGCCCGCTCCGGTGGTACAGGGCCCCGAGCCCCAGGTACAGGCCAGGCCAGGCGCAGGCCCCCAGCAGCAGGCGCCAGCTCCTCGTCGTCCAGAGCGCCACCAGCCCAACCACCGCCGCGAACACCGCGCACTCGTAGCGTACCCAGGGCATCACCCCCAGGATCACCCCCGTCCACCCGGGCCGCCCCCAGACCAGAAAGGTGTAGAGCGAGAGCACCAGCAACGCCACGCCGTCCGAGTTCGAGACGCCGGTCAGCGAGCACCACGCGAACAGCGGAGAGCAGGCCAGCACCGCCGCCGCGATCCAGGGCCTTCGGTGGCCCATCCGCTGCGCGACCTCTCCCGTGAGCACCACCGCCAGCGCGCTGATGAACCCATGCATCACGAGGTACGCCCCGAACCCAAGGCTCGCCGCCGGCAGGTACAGGAGGGCCAGCGCTGGCTTGCTCTTTTGCCAGAAAAATACCGGCAAAAAATCCACCGCCAGGCCCCGGGCAAACCCGAACGTGAGCTGCCCCTCGTCGTGCCCCGAGGAAGGGTCCAGCGCCATCACCAGGGACCCCAGCAGGTACATCGACGCCAGCGCCATCACTGGAACGCGGGGGGAACCTGCCAACACACGCCACCACGGAGTCACCCGCCCACTCTACTACCCGGTTCGTTCCCCGGGGACCGCGTTCACTCGCCGTCGAGGTCGCCCAGCTTGGCCCGTAGCCTCCCCTGGAGCGCCTGGAAGTCGTAGCGCTCGGGCCGGTCTCCCTGGGGCAGCGAGGCCACCTCGAAGGCCGCCGCAGAGATCCGGCTCCGCACGCCATCCGGGAGCTCCAGCGTGTTCCCCAGGGTGCGCAGGCTCATCTTTTCCTCGGTGGTCACCACCCCGTCCAGCCGGATCAACCACACCGCCAGCGCGTACGTCAGCACCCGGTCCGCCCTCGACATCCGTGATACCGGCAGCGCACCCAGCTCGACCCGCGCCTCCGTGGCCCCCTTGATCTCCTCCAGCTCTCCCTCGGAGAGCCCTGCCTCCCGCGCCGCCCTCAGCAGCGCGACCCCTTCGTTCTCGTCCAGTTGCCCGTCCGCCCACCCCAGCGCCGCCAGCGCCAGGAACGCTTCCTTGGGGAGTCGCATCCCTCCGTCATAGCGCGAACCCCGGCCCCCGGTCTATCGCGTGGACTCCTCGCAGCACGCCCAGAGCCGGTCGATGGCCCCCTCGTCCCGGTAGGGGCACTTCTTGATCCTCCGGTCCACCCAGAAATTCCCGCTCGTCCGCTCGTTCTCGTCCGCCGACGCCAGCCACACGATGGTGTCCGCTCCCTGCGCCGGAGTGCGGCCAAACATCCGGAAAAAGGGCCGCGCCATCGCCCCGAGGAGCCCCCTGCTGTGGCGCGTGATCTCCGTGTTCACCATCCCCGGATGCACCGCGTTGAACGTCACCCGGCTCCCCTCGTGCCGCGCGTCCCACCCCCAGGTCAGCATCCGGAGCGCCTGCTTGCTCTGCGCGTACGCCGCCACCCCGTCAAAGGTCCGCTTCTTGAACTCCGGATCCCCCAGATCCAGCCCCCTCGCCACCTTCGACGCCACGTTGATCACCCGCGCCGGCGCGCTCTCCTTGAGCCTGCCCACCAGCAGGTTCGTCAGCAGAAACGGACCCAGTACGTTGGTGGCCCAGGTCATTTCTACCCCGTCCGGGCTCTCCTGCCGGCGGTCCATCCAAACCGCGGCGTTGTTGATGAGCACGTGGACCTGACCAAACCTCTCCTGGAGCTCTGCGGCGAAGGCCCGGATGGACGCCCGTCTCGCCAGGTCGAGCGGCAGCATCGAGACCTGGTTGTTGCAGGAGTCCTCGATGATATCCCGGAGCGCCTCCTGGCCTCGCGCCTCGTCCCGGCAGCCAAGCACCACCGTGGCCCGCATCAGCGCCAGCTCCCGGGCGACCTCCCGCCCGATCCCCGCGGTCGCCCCGGTGACGACGCAGACCCGGCCGTCGAGAAACTCCCTTGTCTTGCCCATTTGGCCCACCCTAGCCCACCCTCTCTGGACCATCCAGGCTCCCCGGTCGCTGAGCCTGACCCTCCCTGCTCCGTCGACCTGCCATGCCCCATCGTTCTCTCCGCTTCGCCCTCGCCGCCCTCGCCACCTCGCTGCTCCTCGCCTGCGGCGCGGACGTGGCTCCCGAGCCGGTTCCTGCGCCGGAGGTCGTCGCCCCGGGGCCCCGGGCCCTGGTCACCGCGGACGGCGGGCTACGGGTGGTTTTGCGCTCCGGGGTGGAGGCGTCGATGGGCCACGGGGCGCTCTCGCTCCTGTCCGCGGAGGCTCCGGTGGTGGTGCGCCGCGATGTCCACCGGGAGGGGCTGACCAGCGACGAGCTCCGGTGGATCGACCGGACCGTGCTGCTCCACGATGAGCACGGGGTCGCCTGCGAGGGGGTCGTCGAGGACGTGGAACTCCTCGGGCGCTTTCACCCGGACGATGGCCTCCGGGTGGACTGGTTCGACAACGATGAGAACCTCCGGGTGTCTCCGGAGCAGATGGCCGAGCGCGCCTGGGAGGAGGCCCCGAACCTGGGCAGCCTGGACCTGACCGGGCGGGTCCGGGTGGTGTGGGGCGACTGTCGGGGCGCGGTGTGGGCCCAGCTCGGCGGCGAGGCGATCCCGCCTACTACCACCGCCGAGCCCGCCTCTCCGGAGCTGCGCGACCTCGCGCTCTCGGCGCTCCGGGCCACCGACGACTACCGCCAGGCCCAGGAGAGCTACGAGGCCTTCCAGAAGGACGCGCCGGAGGAGCTGAACACCGGCGGTTTCCCGGCCCGCTGGGAGGACTACAACGGCTCCATCAGCGTCACGCTCATCGCTCACCCGGACGGCGAGACGCTGATCGCGACCTCGATCCAGGCCGGCGAGGGGTGCGGCGACTTCCTCGGCTCGGCGTTCCGGCTCTGGCGCCTCCACGGCGACGCCCTGGAGCCGGTCCCTGCGGACGCCCTCTCCGTGGACTCGGTGATCACCGGCGCGACCGACGTGGACGGCGATGGTCACCTGGATCTGCTCACCCCCTCCGGCTACGTGCGCCAGTCCCCCCGGGGCTTCGACGACGCCCGCTCCACCGAGATCCCCGCCAACGCGGGCTGCGGCTGCTGAGCCGCCGAGGGGGGCTGGGGCCACCGGGAAGGCTAACGAGGGCCAGCGTTTTTCCAGCCTGAGCGAAGCGCGAAGCTGGCGAAGGGCGGGCAGGTCCAGGGCCTCCACCTCCCGGCGCCGGTGCTCGTTCCAGTCGAGGCCAAGCAATTCGCAGAGGTCAACGAGCGCAAGGCGCGCCTCGACCAGCGCTTGCAGTTCAGCTTCTCGGAGGGCCTGCTCGGCTTGCTGGCGGGCCTGTTCGGCTTGCTGGCGGGCCTGCTCGGCTTGCTGGCGGGCCTGGGCTTCGCTCCGGGCTTTCGTCTCCGCGTCCTGCCTGGCCTGCTCTTCCTGTTGAATCCTGGCGTCAGCGGTGTTCTTCGCCTCTTCTGCCGCAAGGAGCCCTCGCTTCGCTTCTTCTTTTTCCCTGCGCTCCGCCTCTTCCTTCGTTGGAATCTCCTCGTTTCCTGCTCGATCCCTCGTCAGCCGCAGGCTCCCTTCTGCTCCCTCCACCATACACCCATCACCTCGCTGTACACGGGTCCAGCCCCCGCGTACACGCGCTCCAGTCGCCCTCCTCCTCCCTTCCGGTACACCTGGAACACCTCCGCCCCCTTCGCTGGGCTTCCTCCCTTCGCCGCAAGGAGATCCACCAGAAGAAGTTCCTCCACGCCCAGCACCGTGTATTTTTCGGGCGCGTCCTCGTAGTCCTTCTTCCAGTTCGACCGCGAAACGAGCTCCAGCGCCAGCACGGGCACGGGCATCCCTTCCTGGTACGCGGGCCACCGCTCGAAGGACAGGTCTTCCGGGATGCAGGGAAGCAGGTAGGCATCGGGGCGCACGCCCACCCGCAGGTCGTCCTCGCGCAGCAGCATATCCTGCTCGGAGCCTACCAGCCACGCTTTCCCTTCCTCCTTGACCCACTGCTCCATCGACGACAGCAGCGCCCGGAGCACCAGCCACGTTTGGTACGAGATGCCCACTTCGTCGTCTTCCTCCGGGAGGTACCAGCGCGAGAGGTCCGCGGGCCACAGGGACGAGGTGGCTGCGGGGGGGATCGACGACTCCGGAGCCGCCGAGACGACAGGAGAAACCGCCGGAGAAGCCATGGGGAGAAACCTAGCCGGGTCGATGGCGCTCGTCGAGGGAAGACCTCCCCTCCCACGGACGCCTGACCACGACAGCCTCCCCCCGGACGGGCGCTAACATTTGCACACAATTCCTTCAACCTCGGGCCACGGCCAGGCTGCACACTCTCCCCCAGGAACGGTCGCCCACCCCGGGCCCCCCCCAAGGAGAACCACCATGACCCCTCGCCTTCGCTCCCTCCTCGCTGTCCTCTCCCTCGCCGGCTCTCTCGTCGTCGTCGTCGGTTGCAACGACAGCGCCCAGCCCGCCCAGCCGGAGCCCAGCGCCGAGGCCGCTCAGCCGGTCGCGCAGCCACCCCAGGAGAACGAGGTCAAAAAAGACCAGGATCGCCCCGGCAAGCACCCTGGCCGCCATCACGGACCCGGGATGCACCACGGAGGCCCCTTGGGGCTGCTCAAGGCGGCGCTCCGCGAGCTGGATCTGAGCGCCGAGCAGAAGGCGGCCGTCGAGGGGGCGCTGGCGAAGCTCCCGGCGCCTCCCCACGAGCGCGGCGAGGGCCCCGGCAAGGAGGCGCGAGCGGCGCTGGCCCGGAGCGTCCGGGAGGGGAAGGTGGATCCGGGAGCGATCCCGGCGGCTCCTCGCCCGGATTTCGAGGCGATGCAGGCCTCCGCGGCGGAGGCGCTCCAGACGTTGCACAGGACCCTGACCCCGGAGCAGCGCCGTGCCCTGGTGGACGCGCTCCAGATGCGGGCCGAGGAGCACGGCCCCTGGGGGCGGGGCAAGGGCGGTCCCGAGGGGGAAGGCCCGCGGGAGCACGGCAAGCACGGTCCTCGCGGCGCCGGGCGGGACGGGCTCGGGCCGGCAGGCTTCTTCCTGCGGGATCTCGGGCTGACGGAGCTGCAAAAGGCGTCGATTCAGAAGGCGCTGAGGGAGTCCATGGCGGACCACGCGGGCGACAAGGGGCGCCCGGATCCCGCTGCTCTGGAGAAGAAGCGGGAGGAGATGCGCGCCGAGAGGAAGGCGCGGCTGGAGAGCTTCGTCGGGGAGAACTTCGACGCCCGGGCCTTCGTGGCGCCGCCGAAGGACGCGAAGGAGCACCCGGGCCTGAAGGAGCACGGCGCGCGGATGCACCGGATGCTGGCGGTGGTGGTCCCGCTGCTGGACAGCGCCCAGCGGGAGAAGCTGGCGCAGCGGATCGAGAGCGGCCCGGCCTTCCCCCCGCCGGGGCACCACGGCCCGGACGCCCCCGAAGGGGAGTGAGCGCGGCTCACTCCTCGGGGAAGTGGCAGGCGACGCGGTGGCCGGAGCGGGGCTCCAGCTCGGCCAGGTGGGGGGCATCCACGTCGCAGCGGCCCGGTCGGGCGCGGGGGCATCGGGGGTGGAAGGCGCACCCCTTCGGAGGATCGATCGGGCTCGGTGGATCCCCCTCCACCAGCACCCGCAGCGTGCGCCGCGCCGGATCCGGCACCGGGAGCGCGGAGAACAGGGCCCGGGTGTAGGGGTGGGCCCGGCGGGAGAAGACCTGCGGGGTGGGGCCCGTCTCCACGATCTTCCCCAGGTACATCACCGCGACCCGGTGGCTCATGAACTCCACGATCTTCAGGTCGTGGCTGATGAGCAGGTAGGAGAGCCCCAGCGTCTCTTGGAGGTCGAGGAGCAGGTTGACGATCTGCGCCTGGATCGACACGTCCAAGGCGCTGGTGGGCTCGTCGCACACGAGGAAGGATGGCTCCACCGCCAGGGCCCGGGCGATGCCGATGCGCTGGCGCTGGCCTCCGCTGAACTCGTGGGGGTACCGCTCCCGGTGCTCGGGCCGCAGCCCGACCTTCGCCAGCAGCGCCGCGACCCGCTCGTCCAGCTCGGCTCGCCCCTTGACCATCCGGTGGATCAGCAGCCCCTCGCCCACGATGTCCCGGATCGACATCCGCGGGTTGAGGGACGAGTACGGATCCTGGAAGACGATCTGCATGCGGCGCCGCAGCGGGCGCAGCTCGGAGGCGCTCAGCAGGGTCAGATCCTGCCCCTCGAAGGCGACGCGCCCCCCGGTGGGCTCGATCAGCCGGAGCACCACCCGCCCCAGGGTGCTCTTGCCGCAGCCCGACTCCCCCACCAGCCCCAGCGTCTCCCCGCGCATCACCTGGAAAGAGACATCATCGACCGCCCGCAGCACCTTCTTCGCCGAGAAGAACCCGCCCCCCACCTGGAAATAGCGGGAGACGTGGGATGCCTGGAGCAACGGCTCGGCGCGCTCGCTCACGAGGCAAGCTCCTCGGCGAAGTGGCAGCGCACCCGGCGCCCGGGGGCGATCTCCCGCAGGGACGGCTCCTCCTCGGCGCAGCGGGGTCTCCGCAGCTCGCAGCGAGGACCGAAGCGGCAGCCCGGCGGCAGATCGAGGAGGCTCGGAACCACGCCCTCGATGGTCGGCAGCCGGCGGTGCTGCTCCCCCTGGAGCGACGAGCCCACCGGCGGGATGCTCCGGAGCAACCCCCGGGTGTACGGGTGGAGCGGCTGGCGGAACAGCTCCGCTACCGGAGCCTCCTCCACGAGGCGACCGGCGTACATCACCAGGACCCGCTCGACGTGGTGCGCGACCACCCCGAGGTCATGGGTGATCAGCAGGACGCTCATGGAGAATTTTTGCTGCAACGACCGGAGCAGGTCCAGGATCTGCGCCTGGATGGTCACGTCCAGGGCCGTGGTCGGCTCGTCCGCGATGAGCACCTCCGGCTCGCAGGAGAGCGCCATCGCGATCATCACCCGCTGGCGCATGCCGCCGGAGAGCTGGTGGGGGTAAGATTCGACCCTGTTCGCCGGATCGGGGATACCGACCAGCCGGAGCAGCTCGACGGCGCGGGCGCGGGCGTCGCGTCGGGAGACGTCGCGGTGGAGCCGGATGGCCTCGGCGATCTGGGCGCCCACGGAGTAGACCGGGTTGAGGCTGGTCATGGGCTCCTGGAAGATCATGGCGATGCGGGCGCCGCGGATCTTCTGCCAGTCGCGCTCCGGCAGGCCGACCAGCTCGCGGCCCTGGAGGCGGATGCTCCCGGCGAGGATGCGCCCCTGGGGGGAGGGGAGCAGGTTGAGGATGCTGAGGGAGGTGACGCTCTTGCCGGAGCCGGACTCGCCCACCAGGCCGAGGGTGCCCCCCTTGGGGAGGGAGAAGCTCACGTCGTCGACGGCGCGGATCAGGCCGCGCTCGGTGTCGAAGCCGGCGACGAGCCCCTGGACGTCGAGGGCGGGGGGAGCCTCGCTCACTGGATGCGGGTCGGACATCCGAGGATGACGTCGATCTTGGCGAGCCCGTCTTTCTTGACCTGCTCGCAGGTGGAGCCGCAGAGCACGAGCTTGGTGGGCTTGGTGTCGCTGTCGTAATCCCAGCCGACGCCGTCCTTGCAGCCGACGGAGCGCTTGAGGTCGAGGGTGCCGCTGCCGTCGCCCTTGGTGTAGTTCACGTTGACCAGGTCCTTGTCGTACTTGCTCGAGTCCGGCGGCAAAGGGAACTCGTAGCCCAGCCCCTCGCCCAGCACCGCGGAGAGCGCCCCCTGGAACTGTTTTTCCAGGTCCACGTCCTGCTGGATGACGATGGCCTGGGTGCCCCCCTTCTGCGCCAGCGTGTCGGCGAAGGACTTGGGGATCCCGGGAAGGCCGATCACGAAGGTCTTGACCTGGTATTTCTCGAAGGTGTCGGCCACGAAGGCGCCGATGCTGTCGGTGCTGAGCGCGTTGACGCCGTTGCAGGTGGCCGGGGGCTGGGCCGGCTCTCCGTCGGTGACCAGCAGCACGGCGAAGTTCTCCAGGGGCTTGGCGATCTTGGAGACCGCGGCGCGCTCCAGGGTGCCGCCGAGCGCCGGGTAGATCGGCGTGCCGAACCCGTTGGGCTTCACCGTCGCCAGGAAATCCAGCATCGGCTGGGCGTTTCCTGGCAGCTTGGCGAAGGGGACCTCCGGATCCTTGTAGTTGCTGAAGCTGCACTCCTGCGGGTTGAGCAGCGGCTGGCGAGGGAAGGTCACCAGCCCCACGTCGATGCCCGCCGACACAGGATCCTTCAGGAAGGCGCCCAGACCCTTGAGGGCGGCGTCCCACTTGGCGCCGCTGAGCGACGACGAGCGATCCAGCGCGATGAACAGCGTCAGCGGCACGCGGGTGGCCTTGGCCTCCACCCCCGCGCAGCCCTCGTCGATCGCGTCCTTCCCCGCGTCGATGGCGACGGAGCCCGCCCCGCCGCCGAAGGCGTTGCCGCTCCCAGCGTCGCCCCCGCCCGCGCCTCCGTCGCTCGAACCGCCTTCGCCGCTCGTTCCTCCGGTCGGGTTGCCGTTCCCTCCCTGTCCGGAGGCTCCGAATCCGCCGGACCCACCCTTCCCGCCGGCCCCGGGGGCGTCGGCGCTGGAAGTCCCCCCCGAGGAGCAGGCGACCACCAGGGCGCCCGCGGCGCCGAGGCCAAGGGTGACCTGAAGAAAGAGCGAAGCAACCCTGTGCATCCCCTCATCGTAGCGGATCTCGCCGCCCCGCGGGAGGCGGAAGGCCGCTCAACCTCCCACGGTGAATTCCACAGTGGTCTTGCCGGTTTTCTCCGTGGGTTTCGGCCAGCTCACCTCCTTGAGGGCGGCCTCGACGCACTTGGTCCATTCGCCATCCTTGAGGGTGTCGCTCACCAGCTTGATGGCGCCCTTTCCCCTGGGATCCACGTTGATCTCGTAGGTCGATGAGCTGCCGGCCGCGGGCTTCTTCTTGATGACCTTGGCGTAGCAGGCGTCGGTCTTGGCAGCGACGCCGTTGACCGCCTTGCCCACGTCGTCGGGGATCAGTCCGGCCGCGCTCCGGACCGCCACCGAGTAGCTCCCGCCGCTGGAGGTGTTCTTGACCCCCTTGTAGTCCTCCAGGCGCGAACTGGCAGGTGGCGTCGCGCTGTCGCCCGTGGGGCCGGTATCGTTGGTAGGAGAGGTGGCCCGCGCCTCAGGTTTGCCAGCAGATTTTTCTTCCGGGGCCCCGCCGGTCGCCGCAGGACTGCCGCCTGGGGCCGCTCCGTCCGCGGGCTCTCCGCCCGGAGCGGTCGTGTCCGGGGCCGTGGCCTTGCTCGCCGGGTCCGCGGAGGGGGCTTGCTTGCTGGGAGCAGCGCAGGCGGCGAGGACGAGGGGCAGCGCTGCGGAGAAGAGGGAAGAGAGCTTCATCGGTTTGGAGCGTACCACGCAGGGCCGCGGAGGTGTCTCACCGTGAAGGCAAGGCACCTGCCCGAAGGACGCCGGGCGATCATTTCGCGATCTCGACGAAGCCGCGTCCGAGGTAAATGCCGTGCTGGTCGTGGACCTCGATGCGGAGGGCAGCGGGGAGCTGGCCCGGTTGCGGGGGGATGCTCGCCTTGAGCACCCCGTAGCTTTCCTCCTGGAAGGTGACCTGGAGGGGGGCGACCCCGAGGGTGACGGTGGGGACCATCTTCACGTCCGGCGGTACGGCGCCGCCGGATTTGTTGATCAGGCGGACGGTGGCCGCGATCGTATCCCGGGGCCAGCGGGCGTTCCTGGGGGAGAGGTCGACCTGGGCCGCCAGCGAGCGAGGCTCGACCCGGAGGATCCCATCGAGGGTGGCCCCGGAGAACCGGAAGCGCAGCAGCCTCGTCTGATCGCCGCGCATCACAAACCCCTTGCCCGCGGGCGTGTAGGCGATCCCCTTGTCGTAGGCCAGTTCCACCCCGTCCGCGTGCCTCAGCGTGATGGTCTGCCCCTCCGCGACCTGGACCGTGGACGGACCGGAGCGGAAGCCCCCCGGCGGCAGGCCGACGTCGATCACCGCGAGCTTCACCGGAGGGACCGCCGCCCCGTCCAGCCCGCCCTCGTCGAGGACCGCCAGGCGAAGCTCGTAGGCCCCCGGGGCGAGACCCGAGGTGGTGTAGGAGGTCTCCCGGGGGCCCAGGGCGGCGCGCTTCACCACCTCGCCGGAGGCGCTCACCAGGCGGACCTCGTAGCTGCCCGCGCGGGGCATCTCGCTCCAGGTGACGGTGAGCGTCTCGCTGGCGTCGGCCATGGTGGTGGTGACCCAGCGGCCTCCGGTGATCTTGGGGGCGGGGAGCGTGTCCCGGAGCTGGGGCTTGGGCTCCGTCTTGCTCAGCGAGATCGCCTTGCCGGCGGGGATGTCGTTCCAGTCGTTGGCGGTGGTCGCTAGCATCTTCCCGCCGAGGTTGACCGCCGACAGCGTCTCCTTGCGGAGGCTGATGGATGCGGTGCCGGACACGATGAGCTGCGCCTTGCCTGGCCCCCTCAGCAGGATGGCCCTCCGGACCTTGTTCTTTGGGGACGCGTCCACCTGAAATTTTCCGGAGAGCAACGCCATGGTCTGCGCCTTGACCGGCTCACCGGGGCCCAGCGGGACTGGCATGGTCACCTGGATCTTCAGTGCAGTCCCCGGGGTCAGGTCGAGGCTTGTCCCGTCCCCCAGCCGGATCAGGGCGCCGTGCTCGCCGGCCTGTAGCTCCTCGTTCAAAGAGAAGGCGCCGCCGACCTTGAGCGGATCGCACCCTTTGGAGGTCTTGATGCAGGCGTCGCCGGCCTCCAGGGTAGGCTTGTTGCCAGGCGCCGCCGTCGTCGTGGCGGGGAGGGAGGTGAGCGCCAGGGCCGTCGCGAGCGGGAAGAGGGAGGAGCGAGACACCAGCAAAGAGAGCCGCAAATGGTCGCCTCCCGCAAGGGCAACCAGGCAGAGCGAGGGTTTCTCTGCGGAATCGCTGAAGAAATGTTCCTCCGCGTCTCCGTGCCGCGGGGGGGTTGGCGGGCAGCCTCCCAAGCCCTCGCCTGGGGCTCGCCGTGCCGCCCTCGTGCGGATCCTGGTCGAGCGAGGATCACCCGAGGGAGCGGGCCGCGTCGACGAAGTTTTTGGCGGCGATGCCGAGCTTCTCCATGATGACGTTGCCGGGGGCGCTGGCGCCGAAGCGGTCGATGCCGAGGGCGATGCCGCGGTCACCGACCCAGCGGTGCCAGCCGAGGGTGACGCCGGCTTCCATGGAGACACGGCGGGTGCAGGAGGGCGGGAGCACCTCGTCGCGGTAGGCCTGGGGCTGGCGGGCGAAGCGCTCCATGGAGGGCATGGAGACGACGCGGGTGCCGGGGCCAAGCTCCCTGGCGGCGGCGACCGCGTGCTGCACCTCGCTCCCGGAGGCGATCAGGATGGTGGAGAGGGCCTCGGTCTCCCGGACGAGGACGTAGGCGCCGCGGGCGACGCCGTCGCGGCGGGCCTGGGCGTCGCCAGGGAGCATCGGGAGGGCCTGGCGGGTGAGGGAGAGGACCGTGGGGCCGTCGGTGCGCTCCATGGCGGCGACCCAGGCGCCGGCGGTCTCCTCCGGGTCCGCGGGGCGGAGCACATCCAGCTCGGGGATGACCCGCAGGCCCATGACCGTCTCCACCGGCTGGTGGGTGGGACCGTCCTCGCCGACTCCCACGGAGTCGTGGGTGAAGATGTAGAGCACCGGCATCTTGTTGAGGGCGGCGAGGCGGACGCTGGGGCGGAGGTAGTCGGCGAAGACCATGAAGGTGGCGCCGCTGGGGCGGAAGCCCCCGTGGTAGCCGATGCCGTTGAGGATGGCGCCCATGGCATGCTCGCGGATGCCGAAGCGGATGTTGCGGCCCGCGGGGTGCTCCGGGTCGAAGTCGGTGCTCTCGGCGATGTAGTTGAAGGTGGAGCCGTAGAGGTCGGCGCTGCCACCGATGAGGAAGGGGATCTCCCGGGCGACCACCTGGAGGATGGCCTCGCTGGCCTTGCGGGTGGCGAGCTTGGCGTCGGCAGGGAAGAGCGGGATCTTGCTGTTGAGGTCGGCAGGGACGGCGCCGGAGAGCGCGCGGTCAAGGTCGGCGGCCTTGTCAGGGTTGGCGCCGCGCCAGGCGTCGTAGGTCTTCTGCCAGGCCTCGTGCTGGGCCTTGAGGTGGGCGGCGTGGGCGGCGAAGTAGGCTCGCACCTCCTCGCTGACGAAGAAGTGCTCGTCCGGCAGGCCCAGGGCCTTGCGGGCCTTGTCGATGAACTTGGCGCCGGACTCCCCGTGCGCCTTGGCGGTGCCGGCCACCTCGGGGATCCCCTTGCCGATGAGGGTGCGGACCTCGACGAACTTCGGCTTCCCGCTCCTGGAAGTGCGGGCAGCCTCCAGGGTCGCGTGGATCTTCTCCAGGTCGTTCCCCTCGTCGATACGGAAGACCTCGAAGCCGTAGGCGGCGAAGCGCCCGGCGACGCTCTCGCTCTGGGTCTTGTCCGCCATCGCGTCCAGCGTCACGTCGTTGGAGTCGTAGAGCACAATCAGGTTGTCGAGCTTGAAGTGCCCGGCGAAGGAGGCCGCCTCGGCGGCGACGCCCTCCTGGAGGCACCCGTCGCCCGCCAGGCACCACACCGTCTGGTCGAAGATGGTGTGCTCCGGCGTGTTGTAGCGCGCGGCGAGCATCTTCGCGGCGACCGCGTGGCCCACCGCGTTGCCCACGCCCTGCCCCAGCGGACCCGTGGTGGCCTCCACGCCGGGGGTGTGGTGCCACTCCGGGTGCCCTGGCGTCTTCGAGTCCCACTGACGGAAGCGCTTCACCTCGTCCAGCGAGAGCGGATACCCCGCGAGGTGGAGCCAGCCGTAGAGGAACATGCTCCCGTGGCCCGCCGAGAGCACGAAGATGTCCCGGTTGATCCAGTGGGGGTCACCTGGATCATGGCGCATCAGCGATCCGTAGAGCACGGCGCCCACCTCCGCGGCGCCGAGGGGGAGGCCGAGGTGCCCCGAAGAGCAGGCGTGGACCGCATCCATGGCGAGTCCTCGGGCGATGGTGCAGGCAGCAGCGAGCTTGGCAAAATCCGGCATGGCGACGGTTGTACCCGTGTCCCGCCGCGAGATCCACGCTCGCCTCCCTGTAGGGCACTTCTTACCCCAGGTAGGCCGGAGAATTCTGGAGCGATACGCGGATAACTTCGCGTAGAGCTGGGCCAGCACCGGGCCCGAGCCTCCCTCGGCGGTGACCTTCATCATCACCATCCCCGGGATCGGGAGCAGGTTCTTGAAGCAGTTGGGGCTCCCCGCCAGGACGGAGGGGTTCGCCGCGGCCTGCGACTGCGCCACGATGGTCGGCGGCACCGGGGGCATGTTGGACCAGAACTCGACCTTGATCGCGGTGACCGACGGGGCGCCCACCGCGATGACCGTGTAGCAGCGGGCGCCGCCCGCCGCGAGCTGGAGCGGCTGCTGCATCGACTGGCCCTGCTGGAGCATCCCGCCCAACGCCTGCCCCTCGGGCTTGGCCCCCTTCGCATGCTGCTGCGCCAGGGGCGTCAGCAGCGGCTGGAGCGCCGTGGCGTCCACGGTCTGCGCGGGCGGGGGCGTCGTGGCGGTCGTCGTCGGCGTCGTGGCGGGCGGGGGCGCCGTGGTGGTCGTCACCGGTCCGGTGTTGGTGGGGCCAGGGGGAGGCGCCGTGGTGGTGGCGGGGGGCGCGGTGCCCCCGTTCGGGCCGTAGCCCCAGGTCGCCGTCGCGTTGGCGTCTGCTCCGGTGTTCGGGTCCTGGCGTCGGCATCCCGCCCCGAGGGAGGCCCCGACGAGCGCGAAGGTGAACGTGGTGACGAGGAGAGAGGTGGATCGGTTCATGGGAGGGTGGGGGATGAGGAGTGGATCGGGACGCGGGGGGCTGTGCTAGAGCCGTCGAGCTCCAGAACGCATGCCCGCCTGTCGATCTTTCACCCGCTGGGCCGCCATCCTGCCATGGATCGCCCCCGCCTGCTCGCGTCCCGCGCCCCCGGACCCCGGCCCCGCTCCCTCCTCGCTCCCGTCCGCTGCGCCCCTTGCCTCCCTGGCCGCGAGCGCCGCACCGTCCTTGCCCTCTCCGTCTGCAGCCTCCGCCCCCGCCCCCGCCCCCAGTCCGCGGCTGGGCGCCCTCGCCTGGGAGACGCAGGTGCGAGAGCGCCCCTCCGACAAGGGGAAGAGCCTCGGGTACCTCCGGGCTGGCGCCCTCGTCCGGCTGCGCTCCCCTTCGCCCATCGGCAAGGAAGGTTGCCCCCGGGGGGGGTGGTACGAGGTCGAGCCCCGGGGCTACGTCTGCGCCGATCCTTCCAACGCGACCACCGAGCTGGACCACGAGCTGCTCCGGACCCTCACCCGGCGCCCGGATCTGGCGGCGCCCATGCCCTACCTCTACGGGATCGTCCGCCGGGGATCGCCCGTCTATGGTCGCCTGCCCACCCGCAAGCAGGCCGCGGAGCACGAGCCCGATCTGGAGGCTCACCTCGCCTCGTGGCTGACCGCGGAGGGGGAGAACGGCGCGGGGTTTCGCCCCGAGTACTGGCTCCAGGGGAAGGCCGCTCCGCCCGCCGCCGAGCTGCTGGAGCGCCGCGAGACCCGCGAGGTTCCCTGGTTTTTCCAGGATCGCTCTCCTCCGGGCAACCTCTCCGGCTTCCCTCCCTCGGAGGGCCTGGTGCTGGCGCGGGCGAAGCACCACAACGGCTTCGCCTTCGTGGACACGGCGGTGGTGGAGGGGCGCCGCTACGCCGTCTCCACCCAGCTCTTCCTCCTGCCCGTGGATCGCCTCCGGCCCATCGAGGGCTCTTCTTTCCACGGGGTCGAGATCCCCGGGGACATCGATTTTCCCTTCGCCTTCGTGCGCCGTGCGGGGCCGCTGTTCCGGCTGGAAGGCGGCAAGCTGATCAAGGAGCGAGACGCGGAGCGCCGCGCCGTCCTCAAGCTCACCGGCAAGCAGAAGAAATTCGGCGACCGGCTCCACTACGAGACCTCCGACAAGCTCTGGATCTCCGACCAGCACGCCTCGCGGCTGGACCCCGCGAAGAAGATGCCCGGATGGGGGAAGAAGGGGGAGCGGTGGATCGACGTCAACATCACCAAGCAGACCCTCGTCGCCTACGACGGCACGCGCCCCGTGTTCGCCACCCTCGTCAGCACCGGCGAGGCGGGCCTCGGTGACCCGGAGACTTCCCGCTCCACCAAGCGCGGTATCTTCCGGGTCCACACCAAGCACCTCACCACCACCATGGACTCGGACGTCGTCGGCGAGGAGTTCGAGCTCCGCGATATCCCCTACGTCCAGTACTTCGAGGGCGGCTACGCGCTGCATGCGGCCTACTGGCACGACGACTTCGGGAAGCCCCGCAGCCACGGCTGCATCAACCTCGCCCCCCTCGACGCCCGCCGCCTCTTCTCCTTCACCGAGCCCGCCCTCCCCGACGGCTGGCACGGCGTCCGGAAAGCCCTCACCGGCTCCGTCGTCTTTGTCCATCCCTGAGCGGCCTTGCGTTAGGATGGCCGGCCTGATGGCTGACGAATCGTTCGAATTCGTGCTCAACGGCGAGCGGGTGCGGGTGCAAGGGGTCGACGCGAACCAGTCGCTGCTCAACTTCCTGAGGTCCACAGGGCGCACCGGCAGCAAGGAGGGCTGCGCCGAGGGCGACTGCGGCGCCTGCTCCGTCGCCCTGCTGGAGCGCGACGCCGAGGGCAAGGCGACCTACCGCGCGATCACCAGCTGCATCACGCTGCTCCCCATGGTCGCCGGGCGCGAGGTGGTGACCGTGGAAGGAGTGGGTCAAGGTGGCCTTCATCCGATCCAGGCCGCCATGGTGGAGCAGTACGGATCGCAGTGCGGCTACTGCACGCCGGGCTTCGTCATGTCCATGTTCGAGGCCTACTACCGGGACGACGTGGAGGGCGGCTGGAAGCTCTGCGACCAGCTCTGCGGGAACCTCTGCCGCTGCACCGGCTACCGGCCCATCCGCGAAGCCGCCCGGCAGGCGCTCGCGGCCCGCGACCCTCAGCGCCCGGATCTCTTCCGGCTGTCGCTGAAGAAGCCGATCCCGGCGCCGGGAGCCCTCGACTATGCCGGGCGCACCCACGACGGGGAGGTCCACCGCTTCCACCGGCCCACCCGCCTGGAGGAGCTGCTCCGGCTGCGCGCCGCGCTGCCCGGCGCCGCGCTGGTGGCAGGCGCCACGGAGATCGGCGTCGAGATCAACAAGAAGGCCAGGCGCTTCCCCGAGCTGATCTCCACGGAGGGGGTCGACGCGCTGACCCGCGTGGAGCGGGTGCCCGGGGGGCTCCGGGTCGGAGGCGCGGCCACCCTGACGGCGCTCGAAGAAGCCATGGGCGACGACCTGCCGGTGCTGAAGAAGATGCTGCTGGTGTTCGCGTCGAGGCAGATCCGCAACCGGGCCACCCTGGCCGGGAACCTGGTGACCGCCTCCCCCATCGGCGACACCCCCCCGGTGCTGCTGGCCCTCGACGCCTCCCTGACCCTGGCGTCGGTGCGGGGCCGCCGGGAGGTCCCCGTGGCCGACTTCTTCCTGGGCTACCGGCGCACCGCCCTCGCCCCGGACGAGATCGTGGAGTCCATCTTTTTGCCGTTCCCGCCCCCGGAGGCCCGGGTCGATAGCTACAAGGTCTCGAAGCGGCGCGAACTGGACATCAGCATCGTGGCGGCGGCCTTCCGGGTGGAGCTGGACGGGGACGGCAAGGTGACCCTCGCCCGCCTCGCCTACGGCGGCGTCGCTGCAACGCCAGTGCGCGCCAAAAAGACAGAAAATTTCTTGCTCGGCAAGCCCTGGGACGAGGCCACCCTGAACGAAGCACTCCCGGTGCTCGCCGGCGAGTTCTCGCCCATCGAGGACGTGCGCTCCGGGGTCGCGTTCCGGCGGGGGCTGGTGGGGAGCCTCTTCGAGAAATTCTTCCGCGGCGAGGCGAGCGAGGGGCAGGATCTCCCTCTGGACTTCTCGCTGGAGACCCCCTGGTCTCGGGCCACCGAGGGCCGGGAGCTGCGCCACGAGAGCGCCGTGGGTCACGTCACCGGTGGCGCCGTCTACGTCCACGACCAGGCGATGCGCCGGGAAATGCTGGAGCTCTGGCCGGTGACCTCCCCCCATGCCCACGCCCGGGTGCTCCGCGTTGACACCATGAAGGCGGCCTCCATGTCCGGCGTCGTCCGGGTGCTCACCGCCAGGGACATCCCCGGGACCAACGACGTGGGCGCCGTGCGCCACGACGAATCCCTGCTGGCGGCGGACGAGGTGCTGTTCCACGGGCATATGGTCGCGGTGGTGATCGCGACCTCCGTCGAGGCCGCGCGCCGCGCCGCCGCCGCTGTCGAGGTCGACTACGAGCCGCTCCCGGCGATCCTCGGGCTCAAGGAGGCGATCCGCGCCGGCAGCTACCACACCAACCCCCACGTCATCCGGCGGGGCGACGTCGACGCAGCCCTGGCCGGGAGCCCGCAGCGCCTCTCCGGCGAGATCGAGATCGGCGGCCAGGAGCACTTTTACCTGGAGTCCCAGGCCGCCTGGGCCGAGCGCGGCGACGACGGCGATGTCCACGTGGTCTCCTCCACCCAGCACCCCTCCGAGGTGCAGGCCATCGTCGCCCACGTCCTCGACCTGCCCCGGAACAAGGTCGTGGTCCAGTCTCCCCGCATGGGCGGCGGCTTCGGCGGCAAGGAGACCCAGGGCGCAAGCTGGGCGGCCCTCACCGCCCTGGCGGCCTGGCTCACCGGGCGCCCCACCCGCGTCCAGCTCGACCGCGACCTCGACATGACCCTCACCGGAAAGCGCCACCCGTTCCACGCCGCCTACGAGGTCGGATTTGACCCGGAAGGGCGCCTGCTTGCGCTCCGGGCCCGGGTGACCAACGACGGAGGGTGGGCCCTGGACCTGTCCGAGTCCATCTGCGACCGCGCCCTCTTCCACATCGACAACGGCTACTACCTGCCGGCCGCGGAGATCGTCGGGCGCGTGGCGAAGACCCACACGGTCTCGCACACCGCCTTCCGGGGCTTCGGCGGCCCCCAGGGCATGGTGGTGATCGAGGAGATCCTCGACCGGATCGCCCGCCACCTGGGCCTCCCTCCGGAGACCGTCCGGGAGCGGAACTTGTATGGAACCTCCGGAGAAGAGAGCACGACCCACTACGGGCAGTTCATCGAGGACAACCGGACGAGGGGGGTGTGGAGCCAGGTGAGGGCGTCCTCCGGGTTCGACGAGCGGAGGCGGGAGATCGCGGCGTTCAACGCGGGGAGCCGCCGGATCAAGCGGGGGCTGGCGATCACCCCGGTGAAGTTCGGGATCTCCTTCACCGCGACGTTCTTGAACCAGGCCGGGGCCCTGGTGCTGATCTACCGGGACGGGACCGTGCAGGTGAACCACGGAGGCACGGAGATGGGGCAGGGGCTCTACACCAAGATCCAGGGGATCGCGGCGAGGGAGCTGGGGGTGGAGCCCGGGACCATCCGGGTGATGAAGACCCAGACGGACAAGGTGCCGAACACCTCGGCGACGGCGGCGTCCAGCGGGTCGGACCTGAACGGCGCGGCGGTGAAGGCCGCCTGCGGGGAGCTGCGGGGCCGCGTGGCCGAGGTGGCGGCGGAGCTGTTGGGCGGCGTGGATCCGGCGGCGCTGCGCTTTGCGGGCGGGCAGATCGCGGAGCCGGGGGGCCGAGCGATCTCCTTCGCGGAGGCGGTGGAGGCGGCGTACCTGCGCCAGGTATCGCTGTCGGCGACGGGGTTCTACCGGACGCCAGGGATCGGCTACGACAAGGCGAAGGGCCGGGGAAAGCCGTTCTATTACTTCGCCTACGGGGCGGCGGTGGCCGAGGTGGAGGTCGACGGCTGGAGCGGGATGAAGCGGGTACGCCGCGTGGACATCGTCCACGACGTGGGGGAGTCGCTCAACCCGGGGGTGGATCGGGGGCAGATCGAGGGAGGTTTCCTCCAGGGGATGGGCTGGCTCACCGGGGAGGAGCTGAAGTGGACTCGCGACGGACGGCTGCTCACCCACTCGGCCAGCACCTACCAGATCCCGTCCATCGGCGACGCGCCGCCGGTGTTCCGGGTGGCGCTGCTGCCCCGAGCGGCGCAGGTCGGGGTGATCCACGGGAGCAAGGCGGTGGGGGAGCCTCCGTTGATGCTGGCACTGTCGGTGCGGGAGGCCATCCGAGACGCCATCGCCGCGTTCGGGGAGCCAGGCGGCGCGGTGGAGCTCCCGTCGCCAGCGACCCACGAGGCGATCTTCCTCGCGGTGCAGCGGCGCCTCATCACCGCCACCCCGGAGCTACTCGCGGCTCCGTGAGCGCGATCCCGGGCGAGGGAGCGAGCGGGAGCGTCACTCGAAGTTGAGCTTGAGTCCGAGCCAGGAGCCGATTTCCTTCATCGTCGCCAGCTCGCCGGGCTCGGCCTTCCCGTCGGCCATCACGAAGCCGTGGAGGATCTGGACCATCCGGAGGCGTGCGTTCGCGTCCAGGGTGGCGAACTCCATGGAGAGCTCCTGGAGGACGCCCTTCTTCAGCATCTGGATCAGGCCCTCGGTGCCGAAGCGGCTCCATACATCCGGGAGCTCCATGGTGGCCATGGTCTTCTTCCAGACGAGGTATTCGTCGTTTCCGACCTGACCGTCGGAGGCGGCGATGTCGAGGAAGGCGAGGGTGACCCAGAGGGCGAGCTTGGTGGGGGCGTCGAGGGAGGCCGCGGCGGCGGACGCGCGGGACGGCGCGGGGCGCATGTCGAGGGGAGGAGGCGCCGCCGGAGCCCCGAAAGCGGGGGGAGCCGGGGGGAGCCGGGCGCGGGCGTCCTTCACCAGCACGTGGGCGGGGCCGTAGATCTTCTCCGCCATGGTGAGGATATGCTGGGCGATGTCCGGCTTGTCGTTGAGCATCCCGGCGAGGATCTGGAAGCATCCGGCGGTGGCCATGGTGCGCAGCCCCGGGTCGCTCCCGGTGGCGTTGTGCCGGTCGAAATGCTGGAAGACGCCCTTCCAGAACTCGGCCCCCTCCGCGAAGAAACCCCAGCGATAGAAGCTCTCCCCGAAGGACATGATCCAGGGGATGTGCTGGGGCGCCACGTCCCGCCCGGAGGCCGCCATCAGGGCGCTGGCGAGCGCGGCGGTGGCGCGGCCTCGCTCCCGGTTGTTCTGGGCCAGCTCGCCGTCGATGCGCCGCCCCAGATCGAAGAGAATCTGCGGTAGCATCGCCGCCTGCTGATCCGCGGAGATCGCCGGTCCCTGCTGCTGGGGAGCCCTCGACGGCGCCACCTGGGCCACCGCCACGGCGGAGGGAGGGACAGGCTTCGCGCCGCGCATCAGATCCTGGGCGACCTGGATGCGCTCTGGCTCGGACAGGAGGCGGACGCCGGTCCCGCAGCGGCAGGCCCCGCGCTGGCGCGCCAGGCAGCGGTCGCAGGTGTAGCCGCCGCACCGCGGGCAGAGCGCCCACTCGGAGGCGTATCCCTCCGGATCGCTCCTGGCGACCGGGTTCCCCCCGGGTGCCGCGGAGACCGAGATCATCCGGTTGCAGGGCTGAACCCCTGCGCACTGCATGACAGGCATCGAACCGTCCTTTCTCTCCGGGACTCCCCCGGGATCACTCGACCCAGGAACGTACCCCCCCGTGGGTCGCCCGCGCAACGCCTCGGGCGAGGGTCAACCCTCGCTCCAGGCCTCCCGGTAGCGCGCAAGGAGTGCGCTCATCTCGCCGTCCTCGCCGAGGTAAATCCCCTCGGACCAGCTGAAGACCGAGGCGGGGCGGTCGTCCGGATCGAAGATCGGGATCACATGGATGTGCATGTGGGCGGAGCTCTGGGTCAGCTCGCCCCCGCTGCTCCCGGTGGAGGCGAGGTAGCAGCGACGCGGCACGAGGGTCTGCTCGATCACCCGTGCCGCGCGCCGCGAGAGCCGGGCCAGGTGCAGCCACTCCTCCTCCTCCAGCGAGGAGAAGGTGGTGCGGTGCTCCCGCAGCAGGACGAGCACATGGCCCCAGCGACGCACGTAGCGGGGCAGCAGCACCAGGGCGCGCTCGTCCTGGTGGAGCAGGAACAGCGGGCCGAAGCAGCCGTCGCGGAGGGCGCACATCAGGCAGGAGAAGTCACCGCCTTCCCGGCGTATCCGGGCCAGCGCCTCGTCGCGTCCGAGCAGGGTGGGCATCTCGACGAGCTTACCGCGGAGGAGGCTCCCTGGTTGCGGGGGCATCTTGCTGCTACGAGCCCGAGGGCGCCGGGGTCTGGTCAGATCCCGAAAAACCTCGGCGTCCCTGGTGAATCGCATGCCCCTCCTCGAGATCCACAACCCTGGTGCTCCCATCGACCTCGATCTGGGGGGGCTCAAGCTGGTTGCTTTCTCCATCTCGGCGGTGGCGACCTACGTGCTGGCCCCGGAGCTGGACGCCTGCTTCGACCTCGGTCACTGCCCGATGGAGGCGACCCGGCTCCGCCATGTCTTCCTCTCCCACGTCCACCAGGATCACTGCTCCGGCGCCTTCCGCCACCTGGCGATCCGTCGCATGTACGGCGCCCGCCCCTCCCGCTTCTTTCTCCCCGAGGAGAGCGCCCAGCCTCTCCGCGAGCTCTTCGCTGCCACCGATCGCCTGGAGCGCAACGAGCCCGCGGATTACCGCGAGATCATCCGTGGCCTCACCCCGGGCGAGGAAGTCCGGCTCTCCGGGCGCTTCCAGGTGCGCGCCTTCGAGGCGAAGCACCGGCTCCCCTCCCTCGGGTTCACGGTGATCGAGGCCCGCCGCAAGCTGAAGGAGGCGTACCTCGGCCTCCCCGGGCCCGAGATCGCCAGGGCCCGCGAGCGCGGCGAGGATCTTCACGACATCCAGCACCACGACGCCCTCACCTACCTCGGGGATTGCACCATCGACACCCTGATCGAGCACCCGGAGATCGGCCGGAGCCAGGTGCTCTTCCTGGAGGCCACCCACCTCCTCGACACCCCCCGGGAGACCTGCCGCGCCTGGGGGCACACCCACCTCGACGAGCTGATCGACCTCGCCCGGGAGCGCCCCGAGACCTTCGCCAGCCCTCACCTCGTCCTCAAGCACTTCAGCACCCGCTACGACCTGCGGGACATCCGCCGCGCCTTCGCGGCCCTCCCCGCCTGGCTCCGGGAGAAGACCACGCTCCTTGTCCCCGGGGGCGCGGGCGGCTGATTCAGCGCACCGCGGGGTTCTTGGCGTCGAAGCTGATCCGCCACAGCTTCGACGACCCGAAGGCCGGCGGCATCGGCGGGAACGGTGCGGACCTCAGCACTGCCCGCCGGGCGATCTCGTCGAACTCGGGGATCCCGCTCGGGCGTGCCAGCGCCACGTTCACCACCCGCCCGTCCGCGAGGATCGTGAACTCGATGATGGCGACCCCCTGCCTCCCCAGGACCGCCTTGTCCTTCGGGAAGGCCAGCCCCCACGCCGCGTACAGCCGCCCGAACACCATCCGTACATACGCCCCGAGGGCAGGATCCGCCGGCTTCACCTCCGGCGACGCCCCTGTCCCCTGGCCCCCCGCCCGCGAGGTTGACCCGCTCCCTGGATCGCCTCCCGATCCGGGTGCTCCTGGACCCTCCTCGCCGCCGCGTCCTTCCCCGGCCGGGCCGCCCGCCGGGCTCGCATGCAGCAGCGATTGCGTCGTCGAGGAGACTTCCTGCTCGCTGTCCGCGTTGTCCCTTGGCCTGTCCACCGCCGCTGCGGGTACCGCCGGGCGCCCTCGCGTCACCGAGGGGCGCGCGAACGCCACGTCGGCGCCTTCGTGGTGGGCTTGCCCCTCGTTGCCGTCGGGAGCCCCCCGCGCCGGCGACGAGCGCGTCCCACCCACCGTCGCGTTGCCCACCGGACGCGCCGCCTCGCCTTCTCCCGGAGGCTGGGGCGCTCCCCCGGGGGCTCCTCCGCGTACCGAGGGGGACGACGCCCCGCGCTCCCCCCGCGAGGGATCCGTATCCGCGACCGGACGGCGCTCCTGGCGCGTCCCCTTGCCGGAGACCAGGAAGGTCAGCTCCATGGGGTTCCAGGTGGCCCGGCGGTCCTCCAGCGAGGCACGATCGCTGGCGGTGCGGAGCCTCTGTACCTGGCTCCGGTCCAGGCGGGAGAGCAGATCCTTCGAGAGCAGCAGCCCGGCGTCGTGGTCCGCCAGGTTGAGGGCCGCCTGCCCTGTGGGATCCCCGCCGCGTCCCTGGCGCTGCTGATCCAGGCGAGGCACCGCGGCCCCACCGGGAGGCTGGGGCGCCGCCGCCTGGCTGGAGGCGTCTGGGGCGACGACCCGGGGGCCATCGGCCAGGCTCATCGGGGGGAGATCGATCTCGAAGGTCTCCTCCAGGGGCACCAGGGCCGCGACCTTTGCCACCGCAGGAGGAGCCCCGTCCGGATGCGCCGCCAGGCGAGCCACCAGGGCCGCGCTGCCCCCGAGCCCCGCCGCATGGATCAGGAGCGACAGGAGCAGGGGAACCCCCCGCTCCCGCTCCCGTCCCCGCTCCCGCTCCCGCTCCCGCTCCTGCTCCCCCCTCTGCCCTTGAGGGAGAGGGGGGCCGGGGGGGTGAGGTCCCCTCTGCCCTTGAGGGAGAGGGGGGCCGGGGGGGTGAGGTCCCCTCTGCCCTTGAGGGAGAGGGGGGCCGGGGGGGTGAGGTCCCCTC
>CAZSDX010000005.1:0-41227 GCA_964605685.1 uncultured Polyangiaceae bacterium | reverse complement strand
CGTTGAGCTGGGAGCACAGCCAACGGCGAACCTGGGCAAGCGCTGGGTGCAAGGGAACAGGGCGACACCCCTCCCCAAGGAGACCGGCCAGCATGTCGTCGCGACAAGCGGCGGCTTCGGTCCAGCTCAGAGGGCGCTGGCGCGTGGTCTGCGTCATCAACGAGGACCCATGTTCTCGCCATGCAGAAGCGCGCGCCGTGGGCGCAGCGACGCGACGCAGGCGCCGGCCAGGGATCGTCTCGGGATCGACGTAAAAAAAAACGCTCTCCATTCTTCCTGCATCGATCCTGTGTTCGGCGTCGCTTGGGATCACGGCAACTTGGCAAGCTTCAGGCCGTTGATCTTCGCGGCCCAGGAGGAGGATGGGGGCATCAAGCCCGAGGGTAATCTGGAAGGCGTGGTGGGCATGCCAGTCCGTCGGCCCAACCGGCCCCGAGTACACCATCCAGCCGTCCCCCAAGAACAGGTACCCCGCCCAAGTCACGCAACGACCCCGGGCCACTGCAGGCTGGGGGGTTCTCGTTCGCCTTGGTAGCAAGTCCGTACAAGCCGGGAGCCAGCGCTGGACGCAACTCTTCGACCATGAACGCGATCCCTCTCTCGCCCCGGCGAAATTTCCTTGGTCTGCTCTTGTCCTTGCCCGTGTTGCTGGTGCTCGGGGGGCCTGTGATGGCCTCCTACGGCGTCAACGTACAGCGATCCTCCAAGGACCCTCGATGGGTCGAGGGCGCTGTGTCGGTACCTGTCAGCCCAGGCGTCGCGTGGGCCAAGCTCTCCGCTGTGAAAGACTGGGCAACGATTTTTCATGACATCACCTCACTCAAGGTCCGGAAGCAGGTCGAAGGCCGCTGGGAGCTGTCTGTGGTCTCTTCGATCCTGGGGGGGCATGCTCACAACTACGAGGTCGAGCTTGTGGGCTCGAACCAGATCAAGCTCAAGATGAACCTCACCGGTGTCGATGTTCGCGGATCTTTCAAGCTTGCGCCCGAAGGGGAAAACAAAACCTCTGCGCGCTTCGAACTGTTCGCTGCGACGACAGGCGTTGCAGGGTGGTTTGTGTCGGAAAAAACGCTCCGCCAAAAACAAGAGACACTGGTCGCGTCGTACCTCCAAGATTTCGCGAAAGCTTGTGGAGCCGCGCCTTGAAGCACCGAGAGAGCCAGGAAAGGGCGAGCAAGAACAAACATCCGTCGTGGAGAAGGCAACGTGTGTGCCACGGAAGGAAGGTCGTGGAGTGAACGTGCCTCGCCACCAACACCAAGCGATGCTGGCCCCTGGTTGTGACCCTCAAGGTCACTGGACCCACAAGAAGAGCTTCTGTCATCGGCAAGGCTTCTCCTCGAAAACGAGGGACCTCACCAGCAGGCACGCGGCATGCTTTAGCTGCGGGGTATGCATCGATTCTTGTCCCGTGCCGCGCTCGCGACCTTCTGGCTACTGTCGGGCTGCGCTTCTTCCCCCGCTTCCAACCAGGCGCAAGCCACACCCACGGCAGCCCCTGCTCGCCCGACGTGCGATGAAATTGCCAAGACTTGCCACAGCCACGATGAACATGGCGGAGTCCCGCGGGAATGCCACCTGATGGGGCACAACCCCAGGACGACGAACGAGCAGTGCGAGGCGAAGAAAACCGAGTGCCAGGCGGCCTGCAAGGACAACCATGACCACTGAGCTCTCTACCCCTGCTCACTTGGCCCTCTTGCTGATGCTGGCGACGCCCGCGGCCTGCGACCCCGCCAAGAAGGAACAGTCCTCGCCCCCCACAACTCCAGCCTCGGGGGTGCTCATGCGAGTGGAGGCGAATGACCAGGGGTTTCAGCCTCCGCGTGTCCAGATCCCCGCCAACCAACCGGTGAACCTTCTGTTTCGCCGAACCAGCGACTCGACCTGCGCGACCAGCGTGGTGTTCCCGGATCTGAAGATCGAGCGTGATCTGCCGCTCGGCAAGGACGTGCAAGTGGACCTACCCGCTCTGCCCGGTGGCAAAGAGCTGGCGTTCCAGTGCGGCATGGGCATGTACAAAAGCAAGATCGTGGCACAGTGACCCTGGAGACCACAGACAGGAGTCGGCCTCGGGTTGGTTGACTCTCGGGGACACGACACGCTCGAGGGCTCCTTGAGATGCAAGCCATGACCGCGCAGGCACGGTGTCTGCTTGGGAGGACGCCATGAGAAAGCTCTCTCTCTCCATCGGGCTGGCATGGCTCGCGATCACTGCCTGCGCCTCCACGCCGAGCGCTCCTCCCCCTGGGCCTGCTGATCCACCGATCTCCCCTCCGGCGAATTCATCCTCTCCTGCCCGACCTCTCCCGGTGGCCGAGCCTCCTGCTGCCACCCCGGCGGCGCCTTCTGCGTCTATTCCGGCCCCGGCCGAGAAGACTCCTGCCGAGCAGGCCCGCGCAGTGTTCGATCAACGATGCGCGTCCTGCCATACGGCGGGCGCCAACGCGAAGGCCGGCAAGCACCTCAAGCTGGTCGATGGTGTTCTCGTTGGGCACCACGCTGGCACGCTGGGCAAGACGATGCGCCGGGTCCTGGGGGTGGGCAGCAAGGCCACCATGCCGCCTGGCGGGCCAGCACTGGAAGAGCAAGAACGGCAGCTCCTCGTGGCGTGGGCAGAGGAGCAGGATCGGTCGCCGCCCAAGAACAACAGCCCCCACCCTCACTGAACGGGGGCCGCGAAGGCGTCGGCGCAACCTTTCGAACAAAAATAGTACCGGACCCCGTTCACCTCTCGCTGGAAGGCCGATGAGGCTCCGACGCGCATGCGACAGACCGGGTCGGTGAAGGGGTGAAGCGACGCTGGGGGGGTCGCTCCCCCGAGCGCGAGCAGCTCGACTGGTTGCGCGATGTTCTTCAAAGAAGTAGGGCCGCGCTCGATCCACACGAGGTCCGGGAGCGCATCGCGTACCGCGTCCGCGAAGGGCCGAGTGCAGAGGATCTCTCCGCCCTGCGCGAGCCCCGCCACCCGTGACGCCAGGTTCACCGTGTTGCCGAAGAAATCTCCCTCACGCTCCACCGCAGGCCCGGTGTGCAGCCCCACGCGCAGGTGGGGAAAGTGGGCCGTTTGCTCGGTCTGGTCGCGCAAGCAGAGGGCCGTCTCCAGCAAGGGCACCGCGCCGGATGCGACGATCATCACGGCGTCCCCGATCGGCTTGACGATACGCGCATCACCTCGTAGCGAGGAGCGCGCCATCTCGTAAAAACTGACGGCGACCTCCGCTGCATCGAGGTCGCCGTGGGCCTCCGAGAGCGCCGTGTAGCCCGCCAGATCGGCGAAGAGGATGGCGATGGTCGTGGGGTTCATCCGTCGCAGGGTAGCGCCGAACCGAGCCAGACGCGCGAGGGGTACGAGAGCGTGGTGAGACCCCATGTGCTCGTGTGACCACAACGGTTACAGCCGGCGTGCCTGCCCACCGAACAATGCCTCCCTGCGAGGTGTGAGTCATCGGGCATGGAGTTCGCATGATGGCTCGCATGCATCCTCGACGCTCTTTGTTGGCAGCCTTTGCCGGGGGCCTGGGTGGTTGCCTGCTCGGGGGGGCAGCCTGCTCTTCCGCGACTTCTGACCCCCCGGAGACACCCGCAGACCGCCCGGATGGATCCCCGGGTGCGGCGGGCTCGGGAGGGGCTCCCGATGCTGCTCCCGACGGCGAAGTCCTCGATGCCAGCACGGACGAGGAGGCCACCCCCGGCGATGCCATGGCGGCCGACGGAGACGGCGGAGATGGACCGGAAGAAGCGGATGCCCCCGAGCTCGATGCCCCTCCCTGTGAGGCTTCGGCAGAGCCCCCGCCATGCCAGGGTGGCCCGCCTGGGCTTCAGGTGGGTCCTGTCCAGGATTTTTTCAGCCTGGGGTTGCATCCGTTCCAGGCTGAGCAGTTCTTGGAGAGCCTGCTGGTGGGCCGCGATTGTCGGGGGATCTATGCGCTGAGCGCTGTCTGCCCGCACATGGGCTGCACGCTCGCCCTGCCGGAGTTGATCTCCGAGGAGGGAGTGAAGTGCGGCTGTCATGGCAGCTCCTTCGATCTGCTCGGTCAAGTGACCAAGGGGCCTGCCAAGAAGAACCTTGTCCCATTCGCTGTCGCGCTCGGCTGCGATGGCCTCCTCTACGTGGATCGAACCGCGCCGGTTGATCGCGAGCAGCGGCTCGTCGTCAAAGGAGCTCCGTGATGGCGCTCAAGAGGCATCTGCTGCTCGGGGGAAGCGTGCTGGGGGTCGTCGCTGGGCTCAACGCCTGTGAAGTTCCGCAGGAAACCGCTACGACGCCTGACGGCGCTGGAGCTCCGGTCGCTGGGGGGGCTGGGGTATCTGGTGCGTCGGGCTCTGCTGGAGTGGCCGGCTCTGCTGGAGTGGCCGGGTCGCCCGACCCGTGCGCGCTCTGGAGCGGGCCGGAGGGGGATGACCTCGACGCCAGGCTGCCAGACCTGCCCATCCAGAAGATGGCAGACGAGGGCGAGGCCCCCTCCTCGCTTCATGCATTCCGGGCAGCCTGCGAACAGCCTGGGCTCCTCGTGGTGCGGGTGGAGCCTGCCTGGTGCAAGCCATGCGGCAAGCGGGCCGATCGCGTCGCGTCGTTGCTCCTACCGTTCCCGAAGGAACAGATCGAGGTGGTGACAGTCCTTTACGCAGGGCCCAACAACGCCCACCCAACCGAGGCTGATCTCCGCGCCTGGCAGCAGGCACACGCCACGCTCCCTGGCCAGATGGCGCGCTCCTCGGATGGTGCTGTTGCCTCGCTGATCCAGCAGACCAAGGTGGTGCCGACGGTCTTGCTGGTCGATCGGCGCACGCTTCGAATCTCCAATGTGCTTGGTTCGCCCCCGGATCGTTTCTTTGTCGAACAGGTTGCTGCCTCGCTGGAGGAGGTCGGGGGGGCAGTTGTTGTCCCTGATTTCAGCGAAGAGAAGCCCGACACGGATTCCTGGTTCGACGAGTTCGAGTGGGAACTCATCCAGGACATGGTTGCGCCGCTCATCCCCCCGCCGAGCCCCTCCAACGCCTACGCCGACAGCACCGACGCCGCGGCTCTCGGCGCGCAGTTCTTCGATGACCCCGAGCTATCCGGGGCGGCCGGGATCTCTTGCGCGACGTGCCACCGCAAGGACAAGGGGTTCAGTGACGGGCTCCCCACGGCCAAGGGGGTGAGCGTGGGCAGCCTGAACACACCCGCCATCGCCACTGCCGCCTGGAACCGCTGGTTTTTCTGGGATGGCCGCGCAGATTCTCTCTGGTCGCAGGCACTGGGCCCGCCGGAAAATCCGATAGAAATGGCTGGCAGCCGCCTCCACGTTGCCCATCGCATCAAGAGCGCCTACGTGGCCCCCTACGAGGCACTCTTCGGAGCGCTGCCTCCGCTGGAAGACACCAAACGCTTCCCTGCCAGCGGCAAGCCGGGCGAGGTGGCCTTCGATGCCATGGCCAAGGGCGATCAGGAGGCCGTCACGCATGTCTTCGTCAACATGGGCAAGGCCATCGAAGCCTTCGAGCGAACGCTGCGCCCACCCAAGACCAGGTTGGAGGAATACGCGGCGGGCAACTTCGAGGCTCTGACCCCCCTGGAACGCAAAGGTCTCAAGGGGTTTTTGGCCAGCGGCTGCGTGAGTTGCCACTCCGGCCCTGCGATGTCGGACGGGGCCTTCCACAACATCTTGATGCCATCCAGTTCTCCAATTGGCCCCGGAGACCGCGGGCGTATCGATGGCATCGACAAACTTCTTGGCAGCCCCTTCCGCGCCGATGGCCCCTATAGCGATGACCCGAAGGCGGGAGCCCTCCTCGCGACGCTGACGAAGGGCGACGAGCTTCTCGGGCAGATGAAGACCCCTTCGCTCCGGGGCATCAGCCGCTCGGGGCCGTGGGGCCATGGCGGCACATTCGCGTCGCTCGAGGACGTCATGAAGCACTACGGCCAGGCCAAGGAGCAAGACATCAAGGGCCCACGCGTCGTCGGGGAACGCGACCCGGCGGTGGCTGGCTTTGGAGGAGGCCACAACAAAGAACTCGTCGCCTTTCTCCTGGTTCTTGGAGGGGAGTGACCCGCACCTGGTCGCAGCTACGGTTTGCTCCTGTTCCGCCACCGTGAAAAGCGCAAGAGCCAGAGCACGGTGCCTGTGGCTGCGGTGAACACGGCCAGAGCGGCAGCGATGACGAGCAGCGGGTGCCGGAAGTCTTCGCGCTCGCGGTAGTCCATGATGTGCAGACTCCAGAGGAAATCATAGACACGCCAGGTCGCGTTGCGCCGGGCCGTGATTTCACCGGTCCGCGCATCCACGTAGATGTGGGTGTTGTCTCGATCGGCCAGCTCGACGAGCCACACCGGGGCCGGGCGCCCGCGGTACTCCAGCGGGGCATCCTTGTCGATCTTGCGGATCGCGCCGATCGTCGGGGTTCCTGGCTGGTCTCGCTGAGCAATGCGACCGGCTTCTTCCTGCTCGATCGGCGACAGGGATCCTGTTCGACCATCCAGGCGGACCGCGTTCTTCCCGGCGCGAGCGAGGAAGATCGGCCCCGCGGGTGTGCCGACCAGCTCGATTCTCTCGGCGGGCTGCCCCAGCGCTGTCGTGGCGGTCTGCGCCACCTCGGTCCACCCGGCGAATGGGCCTGCAAGTGGGGCCGTGTGGGCCTTGCTGACGGGGGTTCCTTTGACGTGAGGCTCCGGCACGACGGCGAAGAAGAGGCCCGAGAGAGACCACGCCAGGAGCTGGAGCAAGGCCAGCAACGAGACCCACCGGTGGAGCGCGTAGAGCTTGCGGTTCATCGCGAAGAATCCACGGTGGCACGGGCTCGGCTGCGGAGGGCAACGGGGATCGCGTTCCAGATGGCGCGGACCTCCGCCTCGTCCGAGAGCGGGCACGGCGCAGACGCTCCCGAGCGAGCCGCCGCCAGAAAGGCTCGCGTCATCGACCGCATGAGGCCACCGAACGGATCCTCGTCGGCGCCGCCGCGGTGCAGCACCTGCGTTCGGCTCTGCCCCGAGGACCCCAGACAGACTCGTCTCACCTCACCTCCTGGCAAATCGACATCGAGCCGGCCCCGGGCCCCGCTGAGCGTGCAGCGGAAAGCCTCCGATGTCTGTGCATGAGGGACCCCGAGCAGCGAGGAGATGACCCCGCTCTCGTGCTCCAGCAGCAAGCTCGGAGAGAACGCCCCGGGAGAGGCCCTGGCCTGACCCTGGAGCGAGGAGGGAACCACACGCGAGGCGTGAACCCCCAGCACCGGCCCCGCGAAGAAACACGCAAGGTGAAGCGCCATGGGCAAGAGGCGCCCCGGGTGCTCGACGGCGACACGCAGCAGCGGGCCCTCTTCCGCGAGGGCCTCGCGCGCTACCCGCGCGCCCGCGGCGAGGGGCAGCGTGTAGTCGGTGGCGATCAGACGCCCGTGCTGTGCTGCCGCGGTGGCCAGCTCCCGCACCTCGGAAGCCGTGCGAGCCACCGGGTGCGCGCAGAGAACGTGACACCCGCGCGCCAGCAGAGCTCGCGCGACGGCGGGAGTCACCTGCTCGTCGACCGCCACCACGGCTACCCGAGGCGAGGCCTCCGGTGGGATTTCCTCGACGGCGTGCACCAGCGGGACACCGCACCGTGCCGCCAGCGCAAGGCTGCGCTCAGAGCCCCGGGCCACGATGGCTGCGAGCCGGATCTGCGGATCTTCCTGGGCCACGGCGATCGCATGGTGGGCCCAGCCGCTGCCGACGAGGACAAGGTTCCAGGGGGTATCCATCACGTTACCCGAACGGGTGAGGAAGGATGTTTCGAGGATCACGGCCTGCAAGGAGGGGACGGGCGCGAGCCGCGGCGGCGCGCAGGTAGAGCGTTCCCCAGGAGATTTCGACCAGCCCAGGGACCAGGACGCGGACGATATGCCACCCCTCGAACAGCCGGGGGAGAGAACGATCCACCACCCACGCTTCGAGTCCGATTTTTTCCAGATGCTCGGTGAGGTGCATCGCGGCCGGCTGTTGCGGTGGCTCCCAGCGCCCAGAGGCCCCCAGGATGTCCTCGGTGGTGGCCTTCCCGAGCCAGTCCAGCAAGGGACCGCAGTGCTCGGGGTGGTCGTACAGCAGGACGTGGTCTGCCGGAGCCACGCGCGCCGCGGGATCGTCCAGCCGCGCTGCCGTGGGGGGCATATCCAGGGGAGCCAGCGCCACGGAGAGCTCTGTCAGTGCCTTGCTCACGGCGTGCGAGAGCGAACATGCCGCCGCCGAAGCCAGCCGAAGCCCCCCTCGCGGGGAAGGCGCAGTGAGCAAAACCACAGGCAGGCCCACACCCGAGGGGATCAGGTACGCCTCGCAGCGCGCGGGCAAGGACACCCCCTCCAGTCGCACCGGGGGGAGCGCCGCCAGCCAGGCCAGCAACAATGCGTCCCGTTCGATCAGCTCCAGCAAGGCGTGCGAGATCGCCTCGCCACGATCCGGGTGGGCCGCGTAGCCGCTCGACGTGGCGTCTACCAGCCGCCGTTCAGGGGCGTCGACGTGACCCGCAAGCGAGGTGGGGACCAGCGCTCGCTGCCCTGTCGAGAGGCGCTCTGCCCAGGACCAATCGAGGGGCATGCGCTCGTGAAAAGGCGAGAAACGGAAACCCGGTGTCGCGTACTGCTCCGCAGAAAAAAGCAGGCTGGAGATCCTCTCCGATTCCCACCGCGGCTCTTGCAGCGCGACCGCGCTTTGCAGGGTCAACGATGGCAGCGTGTGCATCATGCAGAAGCGTTCGATGGCCTCGGCCCTGGCGCGCAAGGCTGCGTTTTCCCCTGCCGCCATGGCCACACCGAATGCCCGGCGATCCGAGCGCGCAGGGCGCCTCCCTCCTCGGTAAATGGCCCGCCATGGCTGGTCCTGGCGTTCCGGAGCGATGGCGTGCACGGCGGCGAAGCGCGGGAGCCCCGTGTCTCTCGCGGGGAGGGCTCGTCTGGTGGGGTAGTGGGAATCATCGCACGCGCAGCCAGGCAAGCTTGGGACGATCTCGATGCAAGCGTGCAGCGACGACACATCCAGCCACCAGGCGTGGTGATCGGGGAGCGTCTCCGGGGGGAGTTGCGCGGCCGCCTGGAGCATGGCGGCCGCGAGCGAATGCAACGCCGGAGAGAAGATCCACGGCGACCACGTCGGCATCGGGGGGAGCGCCGAACGGGCCAGTTCGCCGTCGAAGAAAAGTGCACAAGAGGCGCACCCTTTCCCCTGGGTATTGCGTGTGACGGCGATCGCGTGCGGCGTGAGCCAGGCCAGCGTCCAGGGATGCCCCGGCGCGGCTGCCTCTTGCACCCACCTCGCGAGGCGTGGAGCCGTTGCATCCGCTAGAAACGCGCGCATCGTGCCCTCTTCCGGGCTGGCTTCGTCCTCCTCGTTGTCCGGGGGAGGTTCAAGCCCCGAGTGGCCCGTCCAGTCACACCAGACCAGGCGGCTCGTTTCGGGCAGGACGGCGTGGCGTTGCTGCAAAAGAGCGAGCACAGCTTTACCTGCGGCCGCCAGGTCGAGATCCTCCGCGCGGGCCGTTCGCGGGTCGAGTACCCTGGAAATCTGGGCATCGGTGGCCTCTTTGCCGCTGGTGACACGGAGGAGACGACGGTCGGCCAGGGAGACCAACAATCCCTGGGGAGCAAGCCGAAGGGCCGCGCCTGGCGCCAGCGCGTGAGAGGTTGTCTGCGTGGCGGAGGCGCGGCCCTTCATGGTCGTCACTCGTCGTCGAACTCGACGTCGCACTTGCACCCGAGCGGCTCCCACCACTGGGTCTCGATCTCCTCGACCGTGGGTTGGGGTTGAAGCTCGGTCTGTTCGCAATTTTCCATACGATGCCTCCTTGTGGCACGGGTCCCGCACAGCGCGGTCTTGCCATGGTGAGCAAGCCTCGTACCAGTCTCTCGCGCCTGATTTCCTTGGCCATCCCCATCGCGGGAACCTACGCGCTCACGGGGGCCATGGAGGTTGAGAGCGCCGCCATGATGCGTGACCTGGGGGGACACTCCTTTGCTGCTGGAGCCTTTGCCGTATCCGTGGTGGTCACCGCCCGCATCACCTGTTCAGCGATGCTCAGCGTCCTGGGGCCCTTGCTCGCCGCAGCGCGGGCAAAAGGGCAATCCTCGGAGATTTTTGCTGTGATCCAGGCTGGCGGCCGCAGCGCGCTGCTCGTGGGTCTTGGAGCGGGTGTGTTGGTGGGGGGGATGCTGGAGGTGTGGTCTCCGGCGTCCCTCCCTGGGGAGGTGTCCGTCCAGTGCGTGAGGGTGGCTCGGATCCTTGGCCTGGGGCTACCGTTTGCACTGCTCTTTTCTGCGGCGCGACACCTGCTCGCTGGCCTTGGGCGCCCCATTCAGCTGGTCCGTTTGATGTTCCTCGCGGTCCCGCTGAACGCTGGGCTTGGCCTGATCTTGTCGCGGGGAGTGGGGGGGTGGTCAGGGCTTGGTGTCGAGGGGGTGGCGCTCTCCGCGGTGCTGATCGAAGCTCTCCTTGCGTTTCTGGCCTGGGGCGACCTTGTCCGAGCGCTCCGGGAGCATGTCGCGCTTCCTGCTGGCAGCGCGGTTTCTTCGGAAAGCGTTGCTTCCCTGGTGCGGCGTGGGGCCCCTCTCTCGCTCGCCGCGGGGCTGGAAGTTGGTGTATTTCAGCTCTCCGGGGGGGTGGTCAGCGCTGGAGGTGTCGATGCTCTCGCGGCTCACCAAGCCTTGCTCACGATCGCCGGTTATGTCTCGGCTGTCCCCCTCTCGTTGATGACCGCGGCAGCCATCGTGGTCGCTGAAGAACACGCAGCTAACCGATCGGTGCGCGCTGTTCTTCGGGGCGCCACCGCCATCGTTGCGGTGCTGGGCCTCGCGCTTGGTGTTGCCGTCTGGGCGGCGCTGGAGCCACTTCTGGCGATCTTCTTGCAGCGCCCTTCGGGCGCGTTGTGGCTCGCCGTGCGCCTTGCCCCGCAGATGGTGCTCCTGCTTCTCCTCGACGCGGTCCAGGGGGTTTTTGGGGGGGTCTTGCGCGGACTTCAGCAGACGGTGTTCGTCGGGCGCGCAGCCGCGATTTGTCTCGGCGGAGCGGGGGCGGGCGGTCTGGGGTTTGTCGCGTATCGGGGAGGGGGGATGTTCGAGGTCTGGTGGGTTCTCACGGGGAGCCTCCTGGGGCTTGTCCTTGCCTATGGGATACGCCTGCGGGGGTTGCTTCGGGCCGAGGAGAATCCGCGAGAGGCGCTGGCAGAGTAAGGGGGGGGCTGCAGTGCAGGAGCGGGCATTTCACTTCTTGGGGTCGATGCGAAACACCTTCGATGTCAGGACCTCGACGAAAAAGAGCGATCCTTCAGGCGACAGCGCGAGGCCCGCCAGTGATCCGGGGGGCAGCCCTGTGTCCAGCGAGCGCAGCGGTGTGCCATCGGCCTTGAACGCGTGGATGCGGCTGGTCAACGCGTCGGACACGTAGAGCACGTCGCCGGCCAGCTCGAGACCGCTCGGTGCCTCCAGCAGACCAGGAGGTACGACGTCGGTGATGGTGGCGCCGTTCATCTTCTTGCGCACAGCCAGCGCTTCGTACACCGGGAACGAACTGCCCGTGGTCGCCGTCGAGGGATCGAGGCGCGCGATGCGCTGGTTGCCCGTGTCGGCGACGAGCACCGTCCCCGTGACAGCATCGAACACCAGATGCCCCGGGGTCTCGGGCACGCGCTTGAAGGCGCCCTGACCGTAGCGCAGCACCTCGCCGTCGGAGTGGTCCTCGTTTCCCGGGCCGTGATCTTCCTTGAAATCGACGCGATCCAGCGAGCCGATCTTGCCGTTGAAGACCCAGTACACGTTGTCCTTCTCGTGGGCGATGCCGACGGCGAACGGCGAGGTGTGGATCATGTCGAGGTGGGAGCCATTTTTGCCGGGCGGTTGCTTGGCGAACTTGGCCGGATCGGACGACCAGAGGGTCGGGCCGATGTAGTCGGCGGTGTCGTCGGTGAAGTTCCCTGTTCTGAACTCGCCGCAGGTGGCGAATGTGTCGTTGTCGCCGAAGGCCATCGCGGGCGGGCGGCGCATGAAATGCCAGGCGTTCGGATCCTTGCGCACCACGGCCTTCTGCTCCGGTGTGCCCACGCCAGAGAGGATGCTGACGCTGCCATCGAGCGACGCACAACCCGTCGACTGTGACTCGGTGCATGGCGCATCCTTGAAAAACTCCCGGTGCAGCACCCACAGCTCCCCCGGGCGCGTCGGGTGGAAGGCCAGGTCGGTCGCCTGACGCTTGAAGGTCGGTTCGTAGATGGGGGTCAGCGTCACGGACTCCGGGCTGCCGTCCCCCCAGCCGATCGCCCCTCCCTCGGGGGCCGGAGAGCACTGGGTCGATCCGGGGTCGCAGAAGGGTGTCTCGACGGGACACTCCGCGTGGCTCGCGCAGCCGCCTGGCGAGCCTGCTTGTCCGCTGGCCCCTGTCTCCCCGCCAGCAGGCGATCCGGCCATCCCCCCTGCCGTCCCTGCCGCCCCTGCAGCACCAGAGCCGCCCAGGCCAGCGTTGGTCCCCGCCGCGCCGGTGTCGGGGGTGGCCTTGTCGGCGTCGCCGCTGCAATGGACGAGGAGAGGCAGGAGAAGGAAGGCGCCAAACGAGACCGAGGTGAGCCGCATGAGCGGCTCTGCAAGCATCGTTTGTGCCGCGATTGCTCACGCCGTGTGAGGGTGGTCTTTGCAGGGCAGCCTTCCAGGGGGCAAAAATCGCGAGCTTTCCCGAAGCTGTGGCCCTGGGGGTTACAGAACGCCCGGTTCGGAGAACAAGGTGACCGGCCGGGTCACTCCTCGGGGCGCCCGTCAGGGTCCTCGCGTCGCCGCCGGCTGGTGGGAGGTTTGTCGGTCGGCTCGCGGAAGGGGCCCGCCGACAGGCCGTAGCGGCGCAGCAGCCGGTAGACGCTCTCTCGTTCGATGCCTGCCTGCGCGGCCACGGCGCTGATGTCGCCACCCAGCTTGCGGAGCAGCACGGTGAGGTAGCGGCGGTTCATCTCGTCGCGGGCCAGATCCTGGGCATCCCGCAGCGACAGGCCTGTCAGGTAGTCGTCGGTCAGGTGGATCGGATCGCCGCCGCCGCGGATCTCCACCGGAAGCGAGGTGGCGCCGATGAGGTCTCGCGTTTCGAGGAGAGCCGCGCGCTCGACCACGCTGCGCAGTTCGCGCACGTTTCCAGGCCAGTCGTAGGCGATCAGGCGCTCGGTAGCCTCCTGGCTGAAGCCAGTCGCTCTGGAGCCGACGACGGGCCCGCGCTCGGAGAGGAAGTGGGCCGCCAGCAGGGGGATGTCTTCGCGCCGCTCGCGCAGGGGGGAAAGCTCGAGGCAGCAGACGTTGAGCCGGAACCAGAGATCCTCGCGGAAGCGCCCGTCGTGGATCATGGCGCGGAGGTTGCGGTGGGTGGCGGCCACGATGCGCATATCCACCGGTCGCTCGCGGGCGTCGCCGACGCGGCGCACGGCGCGGGTCTCCAGGACGCGGGTGAGCTTGGCCTGGAGCGAGCCGCGCATATCGCCGATCTCGTCGAGCAAGAGCGTGCTGCCCTCAGCGGACTCGAAGAGCCCGGGGCGGTCGGCCTGAGCCCCCGTGAAAGCGCCGCGAGCGTGGCCAAAGAGTTCGCTCTCAAGCAGAGCCTCGGGGATGGCGGCGCAGTTGATGGCGAAGAAGGGGCGCTTGCTGCGAGGGGACAGCTCGTGCAGGGCGCGAGCGACCAGCTCCTTGCCTGTACCCGTCTCGCCCAGGACCAGGACCGTGGTGTTGGTCGGCGCGACGCGCCGGAGCAAGGCAAACAGTTCGCGCATCTTGGGCGATTGCCCGAGCAGCGGGCCGAGCCCCTCCGTGCTGGCCTGGGGACCCGGGTTGGCGAGGCGAGAGCAGGCAAGGGCCCCCTCGACCAGCGAACGGAGGTCATCCGGGTCGAAAGGCTTGGTCACGTAGTCGTAGGCCCCCTCGCGCATGGCCTGCACCGCGGTGTCGACCGAAGCAAAGGCCGTCATCAGGAGGAACGGAGGCGCCGGGCGCAGCGCCCGCGAAGTGCGGAGGACGTCGAGCCCGTCGCCGTCGGGCAGCCGCAGGTCGCACACGATGGCGTCGACAGCTTGCCGCTGGAGCACAGCCTGCGCTTCTCGGACGCTCCCGGCTGGGACCACCTGGGCCACCTCTTCGAGGACCCGCACCACCAGCCCCACCATCGAGGCCTTGTCGTCGATCACCAGCACCGTGGGCTTGCTCATGTCTGTGCCTCCAGGGGACGGAGCGCTCCGGGGAGGCGAACGAGCATCTCGGTCCCTCCTCCCGAGCGTTCGTGGGCCTCCAGCGCCCCGCCGTGGGCAGCGACGAGGCCGTAGGAGACTGCGAGCCCCAGGCCAGTCCCCTGGGCCCGGGTCGTGAAAAAAGGTTCGAAGAGGCGCTGACGAGCCTCCGGGGAGAGCCCAGGTCCCCTGTCCAGGACCAGGAATTCATAGCCGAGATCGTCGGCTCGCCGCCCGACCAGTTCGACGGTGCCATCGGGAGAAGCCTCCATCGCGTTTCGGAGCAGGTTGACCAGCACTTGCCGGAGCCGTACCGGGTCGGCAAACAGTGTGACTCGCTCGGCTTCCACAAGGATTCGCTGGGGCTGCGAGGGGTCTTCGCACCGGAGCGCCACCTCGCGAGCCAGGTCGTTCGCGTCCACCTCGATCCGGGCCAGCGCCGGGACACGAGCGTACGTCAGCAAGTCCTCCACGATGCGCTGGCAGATGCTGGCCTCGTTGTCGATGGTACCGAGCACCTCGACCAGCTCGGGGTCTTTTTGCTTGCGGCGCAGGGTCTTGACGTAGCCCCGGATGACCCCGAGGGGATTGTTCATCTCGTGGGCGACGCCCGCGGCGACGCGCCCGAGCGCCGCCAGCTTGTCGGCGGCGCGGAGTTCTTCGTCCTTGCGAGCGAGGGCATCGAGCATCCCATCGAAGGCCTGAGCGAGCGAGATCAGCTCGACCACGCGAGGTGTGCCCATGCGGGCCTGGCGGTTGCCGCGGGTGATCTCGCGGGCCACGCGCTCCAGCTCGTCAACGGGCCCGATGAAGGCGCCCCAGAGCCTGCGCGCCACCAGCAGGCCGAAGATGGCCGCGATCGCGCTGGTCAAGGCCACCAGCCCCATGGTGAACCACGACTGTCGCTCGGCCCGCGCCTCGGCGTTGCGGGCGCGTTCTTCGAAAATCTGGGCCACCTCGTCGGCCGTCTGGGTCATGCGCTCGACGGCTTGTTCGGCCTTCCCATGGGCGAGCCGGACCACTTGCTGGTCGGATCGAAGCACAGCGGGGACGATCTCGTGGGCGAAGACCTCGGCTACCTCGTGGCTGTCGGCTGCGACACGATCAAGACGGTCGAGGTCAGCCGCAGGGACGAGGGGGCGAAAGGCGGCGATGGCGGCCTGAAACTTCCCGACCCAGGCGTCGTGGTGCTCGACGTGGGTCCTGTCCCGGACAAGCAGCGTATGCGCCTCGTGGATGTACTGCTCGCGGGCGAGCTGCCCCAGTTCGATGGCCTGGCGAGCTGCTCCCGCGTAACGCGCGCTCTCGGCTCGCCCCTGGTGGCAGGCGACCGAGGTCAGGATGGCGCCTGCGGCGGACAGGCCCGCCAGCAAGACGAGCGTGCCGAGGGCCATCCGGAGCTGGGCGCGGAGGTGGTAGGGGGTCATGGTCCGCTCAGGATTTTACAACCCCATCGATGTATCCGATGGGGATGAGCCCGGCGAGCAACTCCACTCGCTTTATTTGCACACCCGCCTCTTCGAGAGAGGCCTGCAGAGATCGGTGGGTGAAGCGTCTGTGCCCCGGGAAACCCGTCAACGCCAGCGCCCGCGAGACAACCCACGAGAGCCTGGTTTCGTCGTGGCAAAACGTCGGGACGATGAGGCGTCCACCTGGCTTGAGGACACGTTGCAGCGAGGTGATTGCGCCCCTGATGTCAGGGACAAGGTGCAGCACGTTGGCCGCGACGACTGCATCAAACGAGGCCGGCTCGAAGCGCAGGGTGTACAGGTCGGCCTGCTCGCAGCGCACGTTGCTGAGCCCCTGTTCCGCGACCCGGGCGGCGAGCATCGCCACCATGGCCTCGGCGTAGTCGGTCGAGACGACCTCCTGGGCAGACCGCGCCAGCGTGGCGGTGGCGAGCCCGGTTCCGGCGGCGACCTCGAGGATGCGCGTCGCGCCCGTGACCGCCTCGCCGACGAGCTGCAGCATCCTCGGCAGGGGCTTGCTCAACAGAAACAGCGACCGATCGTAGTTGCGGGCGTGTCGCTCCCAGTAGCGGAGGTCTGGATTGGGGGGAGACAAGGTTCAAAATGGCAATGCACGGGGTGTGCCACAAGGGATATGGCCGTGGACAGGCCGAGCCATGCCACCCCTTGTGGAGGACAGCGAACGCTTCACGGTCGCGTCTTGGTGCCTTTCAACAGCGCAGAGACTGGAACGAGCGGCTCGGATGGGGCTTCGGGCTGCACGGTGGTGTGCTCGATCTTGTGCTCGCGTCGAACCCGTTCTCCCACGCGCTGGGCCACCTCGACACCGTGGGTCGTCCCGTCCAGCACCACATGGACTGTGAGCACCGGGAAGCCATCCGAGATCATCCATACATGGAAGTCGTGCAGATCACGCACTCCATCCGTTGCGCGGATCGTTCGCTCAATCGCCGCCGTGTCGATGCCCGCGGGGGTCGCTTCCAGAAGCACCAAGACAGAGTCTTTCAGCAACCGCCAGGCCCCCCACAAGATCAACAGCGAGATCAGGATCGATACGGCTGCATCTGCGCGCGTCCAGCCGAACCAGTACACCAGGGCCCCGGCGACCATCGCGGCCACCGAGCCGGCTGCATCGGCCAGCACATGAGCCAGCGCCGCCTTGACGTTGGTATTGCTCTCACCACGACTCAGGATCCAGGCTGAGAGCAAGTTCATCCCCAGCCCGATGGTCGCTACCACGAACACCCAGCCACCCTTGATCTCGGATGGCTTTGACCAGCGTTCGACGGCCTCGACCACGATCCACACCGAGCTGAGGCCGAGAACCAGGCCGTTGAGCAGCGCCGCCAGGATCTCGGCCCGCCTCAGCCCGTAGGTGTTCCACGCTGACCGTGGGCGGGCTGCGAGGTGCTGGGCCATCAGCGCCAGCGCCAGCGCACCGGCGTCGGTCAGCATGTGTCCTGCGTCGGAGAGGAGCGCCAGGCTGCCCGAGAGCCAGCCCACAATCGCCTCGACCACCAGAAACGAGGCCGTGAGCGCCAGCGCCAACGCCAGGCTACGCGACGGTGTCCGGGAGAGGTCGTCGGTGTGATCATGAGTGTGGCCAGGCGTCAGCTCGTGCTCTTGCTGATCAGAAGCATGTCCATGCCGGTGCTGGTGCTCATGCTCTCCACGCTGGTGTTCATGCTTCATGGCGACGTGGACTCCGTGTGAGGGGAAGACGAAGCTGCTGCGAGGGCTTCCGGGCTTGGGGGCGAGGCCTGGGTTCGGGTGAGCCACGCATAGAGCACGGGCAGCACGAACAGGGTCAGCAGGGTGGCGCTCACCAGGCCGCCGATCACCACCGTCGCCAGGGGTCGCTGCACCTCGGCCCCTGGGTCGGTCGAGAGCGCCATCGGCACAAAGCCCAGGCTCGCCACCAGCGCGGTCATCAGCACAGGGCGGAGGCGCAGCTCGGTGGCCTGCCGAATGGCCTCCTCGTGGGCCATCCCTTGCGCCTCAAGGCTGCGCGCGAAGGAGACCAGCACCAAGCCATTGAGCACTGCCACCCCGAAGAGCGCCACGAAGCCCACTCCCGCCGAGATCGAGAACGGGATGCCCCGCGCTGCCAGCGCCAGCAACCCGCCGACCACGGCGAAGGGCACCCCGAGAAAGATCAACCCCGCGGCGCGCCCGTCGCGGAAGGCCATCCAGAGCAGGAAGGCGATGAGCCCCAACGCCAGCGGGACCACCACCAAAAGGCGCTTCTTTGCCTCCGTGTAGTGCTGGAACTGGCCTCCCCACTCGGGGCGGTAGCCCACCGGCAGCCGGAGCGATTTCTCGATGGCTGCCTGTGACTCCTGGGCCACCGAGAGCAGATCCCGCTCGCGCACGTTGAACTCGACGCTGATGCGGCGCGATTGGGCCTCGCGGGCGATCTCGGCAGGGCCTGGCTTGAATTCGAGCCGGGCCACGTCGCCCAATGGAACGATCTGCCCGGTGACCGAGCGCAACGGCAGCGCCAACAACGGTTCGGGGTCACCCGCATAGCCGTGGGCCATCTTGACGACGACACCGAACCGCCGTTCTCCTTCGAGCACATCGCCAACGTGGTGCCCCACAGCCAGGGTCTCGGCGGCCTGGTTGATGTCCTCGATGGTCAGGCCATAACGGGCCAGCCGGGCGCGATCCGGGACGATGCGCAAATAGCGGAGCCCCGCCACCTGCTGCACCCGGACATCGACCGCCCCCGGGATCTTGCGGATCACCTCGGCGGCCTCGTTGCCCAGGCGCAACAGCTCGTCGAGATCGCGCCCGTAGAGCAGCAGCGCGATGTCCGAGCGGATGCCAGCAACCAGCTCGTTGGTGCGCATCTGGATGGGTTGCGAGAGGCCAATTCCGATCTCGGGGACGGCCTCCTCTGCCTTCTCGGAGATCTCCTTGCCCAGCGCCTCCTTGGTCATACCGGAGCGCCACTGCGCACGGGGCTTGAGCCCGATGTATACGTCCGAGGCGGACATGCTCATCGGGTCGGTGGCAACCTCGGGGGCGCCCAGGCGGGCAACGACGTGAGTCACCTCGGGGATCTCCTTGAGAGCCTTCTCGAGCCTCAGATCGAGGGCAACTGACTCGGATAGAGCCACGTCCGGCAGCTTGCGAACTTCCAGGAGCAGATCGCCCTCGTCGAGCTGCGGGACGAACTCCGCGCCGAGGGTCGAGCCCGCCGCCACGGCGCCCGCCAGCGCGATCACCCCCAGCGAGACCGTCGCCACGCGCCACCGCATCGCGCCTCGAAACACCGGCAAGAACGCCTTGCTGGCCAGCCGGAGCAGCCACGGCTCGTGCTCCTGCGCATGGGGGCGCACCAGCAAGCTGGTCAGCACCGGAACCACCGTCAGCGACAGCACGAAGGCCCCGGTCAGCGCCAGCAACACCGTCGTAGCCATGGGCCGGAAGAGCTTGCCCTCGATTCCCGTCAGCGACAGCACGGGCACGTAGACGATGGCGATGATCGCCTCGCCAAACACGCTCGCCGCGCGCACTTCGAGGGTCGAGCGCTCGACGACCTCGCACCGCTCGTCGCCGGTCAGCTCGCGCCCGGCCCCGGCCCTGGCCTCCGAGAGCCTGCGCACCGCGTTCTCGACGATGATGACGGCGCCATCGACCAGCAGACCGAAATCGACGGCACCGAGGCTCATCAGGTTGCCCGAGAGGCCCCACGAGCGCATCACCACCACGGCGAACAGCATCGACAGCGGGATGGTCACCGCGACCACCAGCCCCGCGCGCAGGTCTCCCAGCAAGAAGAGCAGGACGACGATGACCAGCGCCGCGCCCTCAAGCAGGTTCTTGCCCACGGTGTGGATGGTGCGATCGACCAGCACCGAACGATCGTAGAAGGGTTCGATCCTGGTGCCTTCGGGCAGCGTCTTCTCGACCAGAGCGAGCTTCGCCTTCACCGCCTCGGTGACGGTGCGCGAGTTCTCTCCCATCAACATCAGCGCGACGCCCATGGCCACCTCGCCTTCTCCGTCCTTGGTGGCCGCGCCGCGGCGGATTCGAGGGCCAAATTGCACGTCGGCCACCGTCGCCAGGGTGATGGGTACACCCTGCGGCGTGGCCCCCAGCACGACGCCCCGCAGGTCGTCGAGGTCCTTGATGAGCCCGTCGGTGCCGATGACGAAGTGCTCCCGGTTGTGCTCGATGTAGCCCCCGCCTGCGTTGGCGTTCGACCTCTTGAGGGCCTCGATCACCTGCCCCAGCGACAGCCCCGCGGCCTGGAGCCGGCCGGGCTCGATGAGGATCTGGTACTGACGATCCTGGCCTCCGAACGCGTTGACCTCGACAATGCCAGGGACAGCGCGGAGCGCCGGGCCGATCTGCCAGTCGAGGATCTCTTCGAGCTGCATCAGCGAGAGGCTGTCGCTGCGGACCACGAACTGGAAGATCTCGCCCAGCCCCGAGCTGATGGGCCCCATCTCGGGTTTTCCGTACTGCGCAGGCACGGCCTCCTGCGCCTCGCGCATGCGCTCGGAGACGAGCTGACGAGCGAAGTAGATACTCGTCTCGTCCTCGAAGACCACGGTGACGACCGAGAGGCCGTACTTCGAGATCGAGCGCACCTCGGTGGTCTTCGGCAGGCCCGCCATGGCGCGCTCGACGGGCACCGAGACGTACTGCTCGACCTCCAGCGGCGAGAGCGCTGGCGCCGACGTGATCACCTGCACCTGCACGTTGGTCACGTCCGGCACGGCGTCGATGGGCAGCGTGAGCGCGGCGCGCAGCCCGAGCAGCACGAAGAGCAGGGTTGCGACGAGGACGATCGGCCGGTTGCGGAGCGACCAGCCCACGATGGCGGCAAGGAAGGCCATGGCTCAGTCCTCCTCGGCCAGGGTGCTCTTGAGCACGACGCTCTTGAGCGAAAAGACCCCTTCGTTCACCACCAGCTCGCCCTCGCGCAGCCCCGAGAGCACCTCGACCAGCCCCGGCGCGCTCTGCCCCAGCACCACCGGGTGTAGCTCGAAATCGTCGTCCGGCTGCCGCACGAAGACCACCTGCTTGCCGGCGATCTCGGTCACCGCGTCGCGCGGCACCACCAGCCGGAGTTCTCCCTGCGCTTGCCCCGGCAGAGAGACCAGCGCCGAGCCAAAGAGCCCGAGCCGTAGCCTTCCTTCGGGATTGAGGAGCCTCACGCGTGCCGTCACCGTGCGCGCCACAGGGTCGATCTGCTGCCCCACGAGATCGATTTTTCCGGTGAAATGCTGCTCGTTGTAGGCGTTGAGTTGCACCTCGACCGGCGCACCCACGTGGACAAGCGCCAGATCTTTCTCGAAGACGCGTGCCAGGAACCACATCTCCGAGAGATCGGCCACGGTTCCCAGCACCTGATCGGCCGCGACCGGCTGCCCCAGCACGGCGTCGCGCCCCACCACCACGCCCGAGACGGGCGAGCGGAGCGCCAGCAAGAAAGGAGCGCTCGTGCCCCCGCTCCCCGAGCCCATGGCGGCGAGTTGCCCCGAGAGCGCGCGGGCCTCGGCAGAGAACGCCTCTGCCTCGGCCCTGGCGTCGAGCCAGGCCTGCTCGGAGGCCAGGCGCTTCTTGGACAGATCTTCGAGCCGTTCGGCGTTGGCGCGCGCGGCCCTGGCCCTGGCCGCCGCGGCGGCTTGGGCGCCGTGGATGCGCCCCAGCTCGGGCACGCGCACCACCGCCACCACGTCGCCCTTCTTGACCTGGGCGCCCTCGCGCAGCTTCACCTCCTCAAGCTTGCCTGCCACCGGCGAAGAGATGCGCGCGCTTCGATCGGGGTCGGCCACGATCTCCCCCGGGAGCTTGCGGGTTGGCAGCAAGGCTTGCCGCTCGACCTTGTGTGTCTTGATCCCCGCGGCCTCGATCACCTCGGGCTTGAGGCGCACATGGCGGGGTAGCTCTTCGTGCTCGGGCTCGTCGCGGTGCGCCGACCCCTCGGGTTTGGTGTCGTGTCCCGGGGCTTCCTTCTTCTCCCGGTGGCCTTGCTCCTTGGCCTCAGGGGTGGGCTTGTTGCATCCACTCGCACCGAGTTCCAGCGAGAGGAGCCACACCGCCAGCAGGATGCGGCTCATGTGGCCTCCTCTTCGAGGGAGAGACCGGCGGCTCGCGCCAGCTCGATGGACGCCAGGCACACCGCGCGGCGCGCGTGTACCCGACCCAGCAACAACTCGGTCAGGGTTTGCTGCGCCACGAAGGCGTCGCGTGGGGCCAGCTTGCCTGCCTTGACCTCGGCGGCCAGGGTCACCAGCGTGGCCTCGGCCCGGGCGTACTTCTCCGCCGAAAGCACATCTCCCTCGGCGACGCGCGACTCGTACTCGACGAGCGCGAGCGAGACCTCGCGGCGCAGATCGGTCTGCACCCGGGTCGCCTCGGCGCGCGCCAGCCGTGCGCTCGCCTGTGCCTCGGCGATCTCGCCCCCGTAGGTGCGCCCGAGAGGAAACGGAAGCGGCAGGGGCATCGCCAGTCCGAGCCCCAGGACGCGCTCGTTGAAGCCGTCCTTCTGGGCGAAGGCCGACAGGGTCAGGTTGGGGATCCGCTGTCGTTCGAAGAGGCGGGCCCGCGAGTCGAAGCTGCGGGCCTCCCACTCGAGCGCGCCCAGCTCGGGGCGCTGTGCTTCGCTCGCGCGGCGCGCTCGCGCCACCACGTCGTGCAGGGGGACCAGTTCGCCGGTGACCTGGAGCTGCTCGATCGGCTGAGCCAGCAGCGACGCCAGCGCCACCCGGGCCGATGCCAGCCGCCCCTCTGCGGTCACCCTCGCTTGCTTGGTGCGGGCGGCGGCCACCTCGGCAAGGTCGGCGTCGAGGCCCGCGACGGCGCCGCGCTCGGCCATGGCCTGGGTGGCAACGATGATGGTCGTGGAGAGTGCCTCCAGGCGGCGAGCCAGGGCCACCTCCTCTTGCGCCGCAAGGGCATCGAAGTAGGCGCGCCACGCCGCCACCATGGCCGTCCGGCGGACGACCTGCAAGCGCTGCCCGCTCGCCGCGACGTCGGCCTCGGCGCTCGCGCGGCGAGCAGAGCGCTGACCCCCGAGCTCGAACTCCTGGCTGAGGGTGGCGTACCAGTTGGTCGCGCGCGGATCGGCGTCGTTGCGGCGTGTGCCCAGCGACAGCGACAGCACGGGGTTCGACGGCAACCAGGGTGATGCCGCGCGTAGCCGAGCCGAGAAGACCTCTCGCTCGACCGAGGCGGAGCGTACCTGGGGGCTGGCTTCAAGGACGCACCTTGAGAGCGAGGTGCGCGTCACCGGGGAGCAGCGGGACTCTTGCGCCTGGACAGGGGGTGAAGAACCAAGGATGAACCACATCACCGCCAGCGCGGTGGAGAAACCTACACGAGCCATGAACGACTCCTGACGGATCAGAGCGATCCGCGGGGGGACAGGACACTTCGCGAGCGCCGCGAGGGCGCAAATCAGGCGAAACGTGTCGTTCGAGGAGGTCGTTCGATGCCCGAAAGCACAGGCCTCGGTGGGGCTGTTGCGTCGTAAAATGACAGCTCAATGGGGTCGGCCAGGGTGCGCACCAGCCGCACCGTCAGCACCACCGGAAGCAAGGCCGGAACGACCAGCGAGCAGTGGCAGTCAGGGCAGCCAGGGGGGCATCGTTCTCCGTGCTCTTCGTGGGCGCAGGGCGGCTTTCCCTGGTGAATCTTCTCGCCTGCCAGCGTCAGCACGACATCGGTCAGCGCGTGGAAAGCCCCCGATGCTTGGATGGGCACGGCAAGGAGCAGGAGCTGAAGTGCCAGCACGAGCCAGCGCGCCCACCCGGGCAGCCACCGACCGCGAGAGGAGCTCATTTGCGCAGGGGCTCGCCTTCGCATCCGCAGTTCTGGCAGGCGCGCACCGAGTCGGTGCCGCAGTGTTCGAGCAGTGCATCGCGCATGGCTTTGCGGGCTCGATGCAGGCGCACAGTGGCGTTGTTGAGGGTGATCCCGAGGTGGTGCGCGAGCTGCTCCATGGGCAGCTCGTCGATGTCAGCGCGCCGGAGGATCTCGGCGTACTCTGGCTTGAGCTGCTGGAGCACCCCGAGGCTGCAAGCGCAGCTGGCGGCCTCTTGAGGGCTGATCTCGTCGAGCCCCTGCCGCACCTGGGCCAGGAGCACCGTTTCCCGAGCGAGGCGCTCGTTCTCGTCAGCGATGGTGTTGCGCAGGATGCGCCAGAACCAGGCTTCCAGTCGATCTCCCTCGCGAATGTCGTCGAGGTGCCGGGCAGCGCGCAGCAGCGCGAGCTGAAGCACGTCTTCCGGCTCCGCGCGCGGGGCCATGCGACGCACAAAGGCCAGGTGTTTGGCCCGCTCGCGCACGACAACCAGCAGGATGTCGCGTGCGAGTCGATGTGCAGAGGCAGTGGCAGGAAGCGCGCTCAAGGAAAGATTCACTTTCTGGTTTCGCAGCGAGCCTGGCAACCACAAGACGGAGGGCAGTCACACACAGGGGCACAGGTGCACGTTGACCCACAGCAACAGGCACCCGGTTCGGGGGGCTGCCCGGAGCAACGGCACGGGGGACCACAGGATTTGCAGGCACAGGTCTCGGGGGAGGACGGTGGGGGCATGAGAACCTCCAGGGAAGGGCATCCACGCTGACGGGTGAAGCCCCTGGCCGATTACACCCCTCGATCCTTTTTTTCAGCAGCCGGCCGCACAGGCCCGACAAGCCCTGACGCAGGCCTGGCAATCCGGGTCGCCATCTGCACCACAGGCCTCGGCGCAGGCTTCGCAGGCCTTCCGGCAGAGGGCTTGAGCGTCCGCGAGCAGGGGGCTGTGTCTGGCGGCGAGGAGCGCGACCAGGTTGCAGAGGTCGATGCAGTCGCGGCAGCGTCGGATGCACTCGGCGCGGGCAGCACCTTCCTCCCGGAGGCAAGCTTCGATGCAGCCTTCGCAGGCTTTGATGCAGGTTTCGTGTTCGTTGCAATCGCTCATGGTGAATCCTTGGGATGGGTGGGTGTGGGGTCACCGGACGACAGCGCCCGGAGGATACGGCAGTCCTGCAAGGGACCTCTCCCGTCGCAGGCCGCAACGAGCAACTCAAGCTCTTCTCGCAGTGCCTCCAGGGAGGCGATGCGCGCCTTGATCATCGCGACTTTGCTCGCTGCACGCTCCCGGATGGAGGCACAGTCGGCGGATTTTTTCTCGCGAAGAGCGAGCAACTCAGCGATCTCCTTCAGGGAGAAGCCGAGCCCCTTGGCCCGTTGCAAGAAGAGCACGCGCTCGATGTCGGACTCTGGGTAGCGGCGATAGCCGCGTCCTGGTCGCCTGGGTTGCTCCAGAAGCCCCTCTCGCTCGTAAAAGCGAATGGTTTCGACACCAACCCCGCACCGTCTTGCAAGCTGGCCGATGGTCAAACCCGTGCGTTGCTGCATCCTGCGCAGGTTGTAGGGCCCGTACCAATGTACGGAGTCAAGGAAATCGAGTGGTGGGAGGATCCGTCGCACCAGCGGCTGAAAATTTAGTCGTGCCGAGCCAACCCTGCACGCAGCATGGCCTCGACCAACCTGCGAGCCCGCTCCTCGGTCGTCGGTCCCTCCGTTGCCAGATCGACGCCCTCGAACTTCCAGGCGTTGGCAGCCACCCAGGTGATGTAGCCATCGAGGTCGAGGTGGTCGACGCCGAACGCGATGAACTTCATGTCGCGCACGATCTCCAGCGGCGTCCCCTTGAAGACGCGGCCGTCGCGCATCACGATCCGGGTCGGGCCCAGGCCCACGAGGACCTCGGTGTTGCTGTTGGCGGGCTTCATCGCGGTCGCTCCCTTCGGTGGCTGCGCCAGCAGCCGGAGGTGATGGGCAAGCATCCCTCGACCTGCGCTGGCGTCAGCAAGTAGGTCTCCGCCTCACCGTGCTCGCTGAGCCGCAGTGGCGTGCGTCGGTAGAAGCGCGGGTGCCCTTCGAGCTGGTCGAGGCCCGCGAGCGTGGCCGCATCGACCTCGTAGACCTCACCCTCGATCGCCGTCTCTCCTCCGCGCACCACGCCGGGGAAGTGCCCCAGGCTGAACATCGAGAAGGCCGGCGCTGTCCTCGCCGGGCCGAGCAGGCGGGCTCCCCGCAACACCCGGTGGTTGCTCTCGCCTGCCAGCAGCGTCCCGTAGACGAACACGCGCCGCAGCGCCGGGCCCGGCAGCGCCACGCGCAGCAGCTCCGTCTCGTCGAAGCCGAGGCGACGGTACGCGCGCTGGATCACGCCGAGGTACTCGCTCGATGGCGGTCCTGGGTCTGCGTCGGGCAGGAAATAGACCTGCGCGCGGCGCCGTCGTCCGTGCTCGTCGATCACCTGGCGGACGGCGCGCTCGTACACCCAGGGGCATCCCTCGATGCGGTCCAGGGCTTCCAGGTCGCTGGCTTTGAGGTTGTAGAGCAGCCCCTCCACCTCGGCTCCGGGGGCGCGCCGCACGCTGGCGACGCTCCCGCCCCAGCGCTCGCTCCAGCCGGCGAAGAGCAGCGCGTGGTTGCGAAGCACCGCTCGCGCGACGCGCTTCGAGCCCGGGCACCGCGCTCGCATCTGCGTCTCGTCCAGGTTCGAGCCGTAGGCGAAATAAAGCATCGAGGTCATCGTCGTTCATCCTTTCTCACGAGGCGAGAGCCTGTTCCCGGACCGCTGCCAGCACCGCGAGGCCGCGCTGGGCCTCGGCCTCGGTGGCGTCGCCGAGTTCGAGAAAGACGCGACCGGTGGTGTCGTGTCCCTCGGTCTGCACACACCAGCGCTCGCTGCGGGGCGTGGCCATCTCGACGGCCGCGGCGAGCAAGTGCAGCACGGCGTGAAGCTGGCGATAGTGCGCGTTGCGTGGGAAGCGGACCTCGATCTGCGGCTCGAGGTGGCCGTAGCGCGAGGTGCCGATGCGGACGGAGAGGGCAGCGGAGGCGAAGGGGCGAGGGGCGAGGTTCATGTCGTGGTGTCCATGCGGGTTTCGGTCCTGCCGGTGGCATCGCGAAACGCGCGGGAAAGAGGGGCTCGAAGGAGGGGGACCCCTGATGCCGCCATCGCGGTCAGCCGCGCACTGCGGCGTTGCTGCGGGTTTCTGCCGTGATGGCGGCATCAAGGGGTCAGCAGAAGATGCTGGGTGGCCGGGGTGACCACCCGGGGTTCGGGGCGCCGGGGGTCAGGCCGCGGGGCGCTCGTCGGCGGGGTCGGCAGGCGCCGGGGGCGTGCTGGCGCGGCGGTCGCGGCGCTCGCCCTTCCAGGCTGCGGATCCCGCGAGGTGCTTGGTCAGGTGCAGCCGCGCCGTCTTGAATTCGTCGCCGATCAGCCCGAGGCCGAGGAGCAACACGCGGAAATCGTATTTCGCCGTCGCGGGGTTGAAGTCGCGGCGCTTGCTCGACGCGCTCTTGGCGCTCAGCCCCTTGGCCGCGAGCGCGAGGACCAACTGGACGTACGCCTTCACCTCGCCCGCGTGCAGCGTGCCGTTGAAATACCGGAACTCGATCGTGCTCCGGAAGAAGAGGCTGTTGAGGTTGAGGCCGTGGTAGCGGCTGTCGTCGTAGCGCTGCGGGTTGCGGTTGGCGAAGCCGTACCATGCGTCGCTGACCTCCTGCATCGTCTTCGGTCGGTTTGCTTCGAGGCGCGTGAGGAACGCGGTCTCGATGGGGCGGCAGTAGCGGGTGAGGCGCGAGGGGTTGATGGCGAGGACGTGCTCGATCAGGCGCTCTTGCTTGTGGATCATTTTCACCAGGTTGATCACGCCCTTCGGGGTGAAGTTGCGTCCGTCGACGTGGATGTGGATGCCCGTGCTGGTGTCGGTGCGGGCGCCCGCGTTGCGAACCGCGCGGACGATCGCCTGCAGCGTCTCGATGTCCGCGTAGCCAAGGACCGGCGAGACGATCTCGCCGCTGTTGTCGCCGCCGCTGAGCGAGCCGTCGGGGACGACGCGCCAGAAGCGTCCGGTGGCGTCCGGGATGCGCCAGCCGCGGGCCTCGGGGACGGGCTGGCCTCCGACCACCGTGGCGATGGCGCGGGCGAGGCGCTCTCGGTTGAGGCCCACGGTCTCGATCTCGATTCCAAAGTTCAGCGTCTTGAGGAGGTTGGCGTTCATGCCTTCCCCTTCATGCGTGTTCTGGTCCTGCTCTCGTCGACGGCGCCATGTCGCGAATCCTGCGGAGATAGCGATGGGGCCGAAGGAGTCCACCGTGATGCGTGCATCAGGGGGTCGGGCGAATGTGCGAAATCACCGGGGTTTCTGGGCTGATTCGTGAATCAGGGGTCAGCAGAAGATGCTGACCTCGCGGAGGGGGATCACTCGGCAGACTGGCTTGCGAAGTGCATGGCCGCGCCGTTGGCACCGAGGTGGGCGAGGTAGTGGCCGAGGGCGCGGCGGAAGAAGTCCATGCGGCTCTTCATGCCGTGGCTTTTCCAGGTGGCGTCGAGGGCGTCGACCGCGGCGCCGTCGAGGCGCAGAGGCAGGACGCGGATGTCGTCGCTGGCTTCGGTCGTGGCCGCAGTCGCGCGTGGCTCGCGGGGGCCGACCGGGATGCGTCCCTTTTCGGCCTCGCGGATCTTCCACTCGAGGTAGCGGCGGTCGGTGCTGCCGGAGGAGCGTCCGACGGTGGCGAGGTAGAGGGCCTGAAGTTGCTCGACGGTCATGTCGCGGAAGCGTCCGCGGCGACCGCGGGTGGGCTGGGTGGAGGGCGCGGCCGCGGGCGCCGATGTCGAGGGCGCCAACTGCGCAGAGGTACCTTCGGCGGAGTCACCTGCGGGAGCCTCCTCGGCCGTGCCGCTCGCGGGGACCTCCTCGACGGCGTCGTTGGCGAGGCCGTCGTCGAAGGCGTCGCTCGCGGGGGCGCTGAGCGGGAGCTTGTCGGGCAGAGCCTCGTCGGCGAGGGCGAGCCTGGGTGGGATGGCCTCGGTGACGGGAGCGGGCTCGATGACCGTGGCGGGCGCTTCTTCCTCGGGCTCCGCGCTGGTGTCCGCGAGCACGGGCGGTTCGGTGCTGGGGAGCTCCTCGGCGAAGGGCTGCGAGACGGAGGGCTCGGCTGCTACGGGCTGGTCGCTCGTGGGTTCGGCAGCTGAGGCCGTCGCGATCGCCTCGGTGCTCGTGGGGTCGATGGCAGCGCCGTCCGCGAGAGGCTCCGCGCTCGTGGGCTCCGCATCCGGGGGCGCCGCAACCGCGGCTTCGATGGCGGGCTGCGTGGGGCGCCGCTCGCTCTCGGGGGGCGCGGTGGCTTCCGGCTCCGGCGTGGGGGAGCCGCTCGTGCTGGGGGCCTCGACCTCCATGTTCGCGCTCACGGTGTCGTTGGTTTGCTGCGCGGCGAGTGCCGCGAGGATGCGCCGCACCAGGAAGGTCTTGTTCGGGCAGCGCGTCTCCTCGCCCACCACCTCGCGGAAGCGGCTCTGCAGGTCGCGCAGGCCCATCTGGTTCAGCTCGTGCTCGGTCGTCGGGGTCGTCATGGTCGTTTCTCCTCGGGCATGGGTCAGCCCTTCGCTCCGGGGGTCGGAGACGCGGGGCTTCGTTGTTTCGCGGGGCGTTCTTCGCTGGCTGCGGCGCCCTGCTTCGGTGCTCACATACAGCGTCTGCATCGGGCTTCTCGCAAGTCGGAATCGACTTGTTTTCCCTCGTGGTGTGCATCTGCGAGATGACCCCCGGGAGCGCGTACGGTCGCGCTCCGGAACGACGCACAGCCAGGCACCCTCGCGGGTCCTGGCCTCGGGTTCGCGTGGCCGTTCAGACGTTGCGTGAGTGCGCCCAGGCTTCGCGGTCGCCATAGCGGAGCTGCTTGCCCTCCAGCAGCAACACGTCGTTGCTCCGGCAGCCGTCTCCCCAGGTCCCCTCGTCCTCCTCGTCCACCATCTCCTCGCGCACCACGAGGCCATCGAGCGCGTATTCGAAGGGGTACGTCGGTTGCGAAACCATCAGAACTTCGGCGTTGGGGTCGCAGTCCTTGAGAATCTTGATCAGCTCCTTGACCTTCATGGCGCATGCTCCTCGCGGGGGGTGTCCGTGGTGCCCCGCTTCGTGATGCACAACCATGGTCTTCGTCGGCCACAAGCAAGTCCTGGCGAGTCGAATTCAGGTCGATTTCACGAGGATTCCAGTCAACCTGGATAGGTCGAGCCAACCGCGCAGCACACGCTTGCCGACCAGCAGCTGCCCCCCGCTGGACCGGAACGTGCTCACCCGGCGACTGCCCTTCGGCTTGCCCGCCTTCGCGTCCCACTGGCCGTAGTCGAAGGTCGTGATCGTGCCTGCTTTCTCGTCGAGCGATTCGAAGACGCAGACGTGCTCCGGGGGCAGGACGTAGAGCACGTCGCCGGGCTTGGGGCGCAGATCCTTGCGGGCCCAGACGAAGGCTTTTCCGGTTCCGAAGACCAGGCGCGAGAGGTTGGCCCCGACCTTCCATGGAACGGAGCCGCCGTCGTCGTTGCGGTTGACGATCTTCTCGTTCTGGAAGCCCATCTGCACGAGCATCCAGTGCGGCAGATCGCCACACGAAAAGTAGCCGGGCCAGCGGGCACGTCCCTCGGTGACCTGCTCGAACACGGGGTCGCCAAGCAGGCGTCCGGTGTCGTCGTTGCAGGCCTCGCTGGCCAGGGAGAGCGCGGTTGAGCGCAGGGTGGATTCGTCCGGGAAGGGAGCTTGCATCAGGGAGACCTCTGGTCGGGAAATGGCGGCGGTGAAGCAGGCGTGAGATGGCGCTCGAGCGAGCGCACGGTGGGGCGCAGCAGGTCGATCTCGTGCTCGAGGTCCCGCAGGCGAAGGGCATGCTCCTGGAGCTGGCGCTCAAGCAGGTGGCGGGTCAGCGTGCCCAGGAACGCGAGCAGCGCCAGTGCGAAGAGGGCCGCGAGGACAAGGGCGTCGAGCATCACGAGGACTCCTTGGGCGGCAAGGGGATCGTCTGCGGCAGGCGCGTGGCCTGGAGCCCCTCGCCGACCTTGGAGCCTGCGTAGCCGAGGGCGGACATGCCTCCGACGGCGGACAGGGCGACCACGAGCCCGTGGGCCAGGGCCTCGCGGGCAGAGCCGGGCGAGGCGAGCACGGAGAGCAGGGCACCGAAGGCCAGCGCGACGAGCGGCACCCAGAGGCCCGAAATGCGGGGCGAGCGGCTGCGCAAGATGGCGGTGAGGGCGATGACGGAGGCGGTGAACTGGGTGTCGTTCATGGCGTGTCTCCTGGAAGGCAAAGGGCCTCCTCGGGCCTCGGGGGGACGTCGGGAGAAAGAAGAGAGCCGGCGCGCAGGGCACGCAGGGCACCCATGCGGGCGGTGTGCAGGGCGTGCTCCTTGCGGCGGGTCGTGGGCGAGGCTGCGAGCAGCTCGATGGCTGCTGGGTGCAGCTCAAGCGCAGACAAGAGCAGCGCTTCCGTTTCGGGCATCGAGACCACGGCACACTGCACGGTGGCTGGCAGCGACGAGAGGCTCTCGACCACCTCGCGCAGCACCTCGACCCGTTTGCGGAAGAGGTCGAGGAACACCAGCAGCGCCCGGGCATCCCCGACGAGCACCAGCGCTCGCCAGAACACCAGAGCGTCTTCCGTGCGAGCGAAGAGACGGGTGGCCTCGTCGGCCAGGTTGCCCCAGCACGCGCGGCGGTTTCCTTGCGGCTCGAGGATGCACCGGGCGAAGGTCTGTGCAGGCTCGCATTCCGCCTGGAGCAGGACGTCGACGAAGGACTGGCGGAGGGCGCGGTCGTGCATGGTCAGTCCAGGGCGTACGCGTTGACCAGCAGGTACAGACGCGTGTTCGAGTTGTTGCGGGCCCACAGTCGCGTGCCGCTGGCGTCGTCCTTGTCGACCCAGACCTGGATCTGCGGCGACAGCGGTCCCCAGTGGTACTGCGGCTGCTGGGGTTCGTCGCCGTTGGCCACCAGGTTGTAGGCCCAGCGCAGCGACTCCGGGATCGTGCTCAGGATGCCCATCGTCTTGGTGGTGGCAGGGGCGAGCACGATGGCCTGGCTGAAGATGCGGCGGGCGTAGCGGGCGTCGTGGTCGGGCGAGGCGATGTGGGCGTTGAGGTGGTTGAGCAGAGCGAGCAGCTGGTCGCGGAGCTTGGTCTGCGGGACGGCTCGCGGAGTGCCTCCGAGGGCCTGGCTGCCGAGCAGTGCGGCGCCCTGGCCCACGGCCGCGGAGGCGAGGTCAGCGGCGATCTCCTGGAGCTGGGCCTGGACGCTGGTGGCGGCGACGAAGCCGTGGGCGGTGGCCGCGATGGCGCTGGCGTTGTGTGCGCCTGCGGCCGCACCGAGGTGCTCGTTGAGCCACCCGAGCAGCTGCACCAGCTGGCTGTCGACGGTGCCGATGGAGAGCCCCTTGGGCTGGCCAAAGACGAAGCGTGCTCCGATGCGGGTTGCGCCAGCGCTCTCCGGGATGGCCGAGGTGAGCGCGTCGAGCAGCTTGTCGAGGTTGGTCCGGACGTTGTTCCCGGTGAGGAACTTGTAGGGCCCGTAGCTGACGTTCTCGGCCTTGTGCGCGAGGGCTGCGGCGTCGAGGTGCTGGGCGAGGATGGCGTCGACCGAATCGAACGCCGCCTGCGCCGTGTTCGCCGTCGTGCTGATGGCCTTCCACAGCCCCGAGACGGTGGCGACGGCGTTGCCCTGGGCGAAGAAAAAAGCCTGGCGTCGGGAGAGGTCGATGTCCGCATTGAACACCTGCGTCTGTCCGGCCTTGCGCTTGACGTCGCAGAGCAGAAGCTCGTCGTCGACCAGGGCTGCCCTGGTCGAGGCGTTGATGGGGCCGGCAGGCGCCTGCCGGACGACGATCTCGAAGGACTCGTCCTGGCGGAAGAAGACCTGTTGCGAGTTGCCGTCCGTGCGCGGGTCCGACTTCAACCGCTTGAAGCGCAAGAACACGCCGACCCAGCGCTCCTGCCCTGCGAGCGGGACCTCGGTGGGGATGCCCGTCAGGTCGACGGCGAGGTTCACCCGCTGCCCCGTGCCGAAGAAGATGCGCTGACCGAGGCGGTCGTAAGCCTTGGCCGAGCCAGTCAGGTCGAGGGTGAGGTCAGCGAGAGGGGCGTGCTGGGTGGGGATGGCGCCAGCGATGACGCCGAAGACGCCGAGGTCGGAGGCGAGGTTGTGGTCGGCCTTCTCGAGCAGCTCGAAGGCGAGGTCGAGTTCGGCCTCGGTGACACGCTGACGAAAGAAGAAGTCGACCCGATCGGCCACGAAGACGCTGCCTCCATGAGAGGCAAAGCGCGGGGCCATCGAGGGCGGGACAATTCCCCTTGAGGAAAGGCGACCTGGCCCCAAGATCCCTGGCGAGATGACCCCAACACAGGCGGATCTGGTTCGCGAGATATGCGCGAAGATGAGGGCGTACCTGGCTGGCAATCTGGGAGGAACGGCGTTGGGGCAGTGGGCCACCGACGTATGGCCCCACCAGGGCCCATCGACCATCCGCGGTCATGGTGCCGCGACTTCCGTTCTCGAATCCCTGATCAACCTCGACGACGAGGGGCGCGAGGTTCGCCGGAGCGATGTGGAGACCTACCTGCGCTGGCTCACCGAGGGACTGCCCGTTCAGCTTCCGGACGAGCCACTGACGGTGCTGCGAAAGACGCCAGACGAGATCGCGCAGCAGCTCTCGCTCCGCACGGTTCGGTGGTGGCTCAACGGTCTTGGTTGGGTTTCTGAGGTCCGTTTCGTGGCCCCCGGGACAGGCCGACCGTTTTGCGCTGGGTGGCTGGAAAATGCACCTCCCGAACCAGGGGAGGCTCGCAGCTGCATCACGACCGACCATCCCCAGGATGCACAAGCCCTGCTGGACCTCTTCGACACCTTGGCCCTCGATCTCAGCGACGTCCCCACCATGCGCGGCAAGCCAGGGTGGAACGAGGCAATCTCGGCGGAGGGGCTGCCGCGCTGGCGCCTGATGCGGCAGGACGACAACGGGCGCAGGTTCGAGATCGAGACCTTCTCGGCGCCGCGCAAGGCCCGCGAGCGGCTGCGGTCCTACGAAGCCCTGCACCACAAGCAGATCTACTGGCTCGAGCCGGTGTGAATGTTCAGCCATGCAGCAGGCTGGTGTCATCGAGGTCGCTGAGGCCCAGCTCCCAGTGCTTCGGCACCGGGGGCGGCAGCGGCTCGAGCAGGTCCACGAAGTGCGTGTGCGCCGGCTTCAGGTAGTTCACCAGCACACGCAGACGGCGCCGCTCTTGCTCCGACAGAGCCCGCGAGACCCGCACGTCGAAGGCATAACGGGCGAAGCGGTCGGAGGGGCCCAACTCCCAGTCCTCGCCGAGCAGTGACTCGCCCAGCACCAGGGCTGCACCGGCCAGCGGGGTGATGGCCTCGACGTCGACGCCGAGAAAGAAGCGCACCGCGTTGCGGACGCCCACCGCGGTGCCCTTCTGCTGGAACATCTCGACCAGGACGGCGGCGAGCCTGCGCTTGCTGAGCGTGTCGAGGTCGAAGGCGAAGGGGTTGCCGAGATCTTGCAGAATGAGGTCGAGGAAGGGCTCGGGGGCGCGCTCGAGGTCGAACAGGTCGGGGAAACGGTCGATCTCGGCCAGGAGCAGGTCGACGACCTCCTGGAGGCAGGCGATGAAGCGGGCCAGGTCGCCGGTGGTGTCGGAGCGGCGGTTGTGGCGCGGCAGCATCGACCAGAGGTCGAAGCGGCGATCGCGAGGTCGAGGGGGGCGGAAGCCTGCGAAGAGGGCCTCGTCGAAGGGAGGCAGGATGGGGTTGCTGTGGAGGTCGGTGACCCCAGTGACCCGGACGCGGTAGCGCACGTCGGGGGTCATCTCGCGGGCGAATTCGAGGTCCAGCAGCGTCCCCGAGGCGGTCGCATCTACGACGGCGAGGGGAACGGCGGGCAAGTCGAGGGCGAGGAAGGAGAAGCCCTGGGGGTTGGTGAGCAGGATGGGCTCATCGAAACCCAGTCGCAGGCGCTTCGGAGCCAGGGCGACCGCGGCGACCAGGTGCGGGCTGGTACGGTCCTCGGCGAAGAAGGCGTAGGTCTCGTCAAGGGACCCCCCTCCGCCCTTCACCTGGGCGACCACGTGCACCGGGACCTGGGCCTGACTGGCGAAGGGCATCGCGGGGTCGAGCGTCAGGCGCAGCAAGTCGGGCTCGGTGACGAGGGCCGCACGAGGGCCGGAGAAGGCCGGCTGGATGGGCGTTGCCAGGGTCCCGTCGAAGGCGAGCAAGTCGCCGACCCACACCTTCGTCGCCTCGAGGTCGATGCCGTCGGTCCCGGGGTCGAGAACCTCCAGCGTGATCGCCGAGGAGAGCAGAACGCCCTGCTCCTCGGGGGCCGGGTCGCGGTTGAGCAGCAGCGGGCGCGTCGTGGCGGAGATGGCCGCCACGGCCTCAAGGACCAGCGCGGGGAGCTCGACCTCGGCCATCAGCCGGTCACCAGCTCCAGCCGCACGCCGACCTGGTGCAACCCGCTCAGCTTCGACACGTTGGCAGCCAGGTCACGCACCGCGCGGCGCCGTCCAGCCTCGCAGCGCAGGCGGGCACGCTTCTGCCCGTCCACCACCACGGAGGCCTCCCACACCAGGCCCGGGGGCATCGTCGCCGGGGCGCTAAACTCGCCGACCACACGCACCAGGGTGAGCCCCGTCAGGTCGAGGGCCTGCGTCACCTCGACTCGGTCACCTGCGACCAGCTCGAAGCTCCGGCCGGCCTCCAGCTCGCCCAGCACGAAGCGCACTTCCCCCGAAGGCAGGACCACACGCCCTTGCCCCTCGCCCATCCGGCTGGTGAAGGCGTCCAGCTCCATGGCTTACGTCTGCCGCAACAGTTCGAGGTGATCGAAGAAGGCCCGGCGGGTCACGTCGGAGACGGCGAAGCCGAAGCCTCCGCGACCCGAGGTCAAGGGCTGCGAGCCGCTGTTGATGCCGAGCTGGTCGTCGATGAACACGGGCATGCCGGCCACGGGCTTCCAGTCGGGGGGCGTGCCGAGAGGGTGGGCTTCCAGGTCGTTGCGGAAGACCGACAGCACCACGTCGCCGTTGGCGTTGACGACCACATCGAGGCGCAGGTGCAGCCACGTTCCCTGGGCGAAGCTCTCGCTCGAGCGCAGCAGCACCCCGGGGCCCTCCGAGTCAGGCAACCCCGCGCGGAGGGCGCCCTTGCGCAGCACGATGCGGTGGGGGTCGTCGTCGGACAGGCCGAGCAGGTAGCCCTGGTCGTTGACCGAGGTGCCCTGGCCGCAGAGGAACAGGAAGGGCGAGAAGCCGGTGGGGCCTCCGCCAGGGCCGCGCTGCAGGCAGCCTCGCAGCGAGCCGCCTTTGGCCATCGGGGCGAAGTTCGCCTGGTTGGCGAAGAGGGCGACGGCGCCCTTGGCCACGTCGAGGGAGTTGAAGCCGAACAGGAAGGTCCCGCCCCCCGGAGGCCGCGGGATGCCGGCGGTGACGCCGCGGTCGACGGAGGCGAGGTCGAGGCCGTCGTTGAGGAAGGTCCAGTCAGTGTTGGCCATGGGGGCTCCGTCAGAGGGAAGAGGCGGCGGGCCAGGTGCCCGCGAAGGACTCAGCCGACTGGTTGCCGGCGAAGAGGGCGCCGGTGAAGGCAGGCGCGGGGGATGGGAACCAGCCGGTGAAGGTCTCCTCGGGCGCCGCCCCGAAGAGGGCCGCCAGGGCCCCCACGTTGGCCCAGGACGCAGCGAAGGGGTTGCCTGGCCACCCGAGGTCGAACGCCTCGGCTGGAGCCCCGCCAAAGGCAGCCTGGGCGAGCTGGGCTTCCCCGAGGGCGAGGAGCAGGGGGCCGTCGAGCCACGCCTCCTCGAAGTCCTCGACGCCCTCGGGCAGCGGGTCGAACAGGGCCATCACGAGGTCGCCCTCCTCGAAGGCAGCCGCGAAGGGCGCCCAGCGCTCGAAGTCCTCCGCGGCGCGGTGGGGGGCAGGACCGAAGGCGGCGATGCGCTGGGCCTGGGTGAACGGCAACAGCGTCCAGCCTGCCGCCGAGCCTGGCGTGAGGCCTTCGTCGCGCAGCGTCGGGTTGACCAGCCCCATCAGAGCAGCGCTCCCGTGTCGCCGTTGAGCAGCGTCACCGTTCGCAGCACGGGGAAATCCTTGCGGCCCAGCTTCACATCGGCCGGCAGCCCGTTGAGCTTCAGGTCGTATGGACCGTCGCCCAGCTTGCGCACGCCGTCGGTGTCCCGGATGACGTTGAGCACGTCCGACCAGGCCACCTCGCCCGCAGGGTTGCCCTCCGCGTCGCGCACGTTGAAGCCGAAGTCGATGCGCCGGTTCGGAGTGCCATCGGGCTCCGTGATCCGGAAAAACACGGCCAGGTTGGCCCGGATGCGGTCGCGCACAGCAGCGGGTGAAGCGCCCGAGCGAAGGAACACGCGAGCCTCGACGTCGAGGGGGCGGTAGACCGGATCCTGCACGCTCACCTGGAACGTCAGCGTGCAGGGGTAGACCTCGGTGACCTGCTTGAGCACCAGGTTCTTGAGCGCGGGGGTGGGCATCCCTCCGCCGAGAGGCACGACATAGAGCACCCCGCTGTTCTCGGGCAGGGTCGGGTCCTCGTTCGAGGTGAGCATCAGCGCCCTGGCGACGCCGGGCACCTTGCGGGCGTGGATCTCAAAGTCCTCGCGGGCGACGCTGCGCGTGGTGGCCCGCAGGCTCTCGGGCACCAGCAGCTTGGCGGCGGCGATGCTCTGCCGCTCGGTGCCCCCGGAGGCAGGCTCCGGGTTGGTGGCCATGACCCGCACAGGGCGGCCGTGGGCGTCGGCGAAGGTACCCTCCAGGATGACCAGGCGCTGGGCGTCCACGTTGCCCGCAGGCCCTCCGCCCGTGCGGTAGGTGACCGTGATGGTCCCCGAGGGCGGAGCCCCGTTGCTGCCCGCACCGAAGCGCAGCGTGGCCCGGTCGTTCTGGTCGACCAGTACCATGAAGTGCCGGTCGTTGGGCCCCGACCCCAGCAGGCTCTCGACCTCGGTGTAGGCCCCGTTGCCGGCGGACACCTTGGCAGCACCGTCGAGGAAGGGCGTGCGATCGAGCAGCAGGTCGGTGCCCCCGAGCCCGGAGGCGTCGAACAGCTGCGTGTGACTCTCCGAGTGCTCGCACATCCCCGTCGCTATGGTCGGGCCTCCGGCTGCGAACACGACGGGGGCGAGGAGCTGGAAGCGCACCGGCTCGGTCACCTCCTGGGTGCGGACCTGCGTGCCCGCCGGCAGCGTCACCGGCGCCGAGGGCGACGCCGGCAGCGAGAAGGTGATCAGGGCCCGGGCGGCGCGGGCTCCCTGGAGCTTGAAGCCGAGCATGCGAGCCAGGGCGATGACGTTGCGGCGCTGGGTGGCGGTGGCCAGGCGCGACTCACGAGACTGGGCATCGAGGTAGAAGCCGAGGACGTCGCCGACGAAGGCGAACATCTCGAGCAGGACGTTGCCGAAGGAGGCAACGGAAAAATCGCTCCAGTCGGGGAAGACGGAGCGGACGAGGGCGATGAGGCGCTCGCGAAGGGCGTCGAAGTCCTTGTCGGTGTAGTCGATGCTGGGCGGCAGCAAAGAGGGCCTCCATCACGAGCAAAGCGGCCCGGATGCCCGGCGGGGACAGCGACGCGCTCAGCCCAGCGAGAGGCTGCGGGTCTGTTCCTGCCCTGCAGCCTGGAACCACACCCGCAGGCGCAGCTCGCCGCCCTCGCGCTGCACCTCGACCGCCACCAACGTCGCCTCCGGCACCCACCGCGCCAGCGCGTCCCGGATGTACACCCGCGCCAGCTCCCCCAGCACCACCTCGTTGCGCTGGTGCCGCAGCACACCAAGCGGCGTCCCGAACGCTGTCCTCCACGGCAACTCACCCGTCGACCGCAGCGTCGACCCCTCCGTCGCCAGCACCTGCTCGACCTTCGAGGCCAGCAGGTCGTCGCCCTCGCCGCTGGCGAAGTCGCGCTTGCGGTCGCGCTGGAAGGGCGTGAGCAGCCCCCGCGGGGTGGTCATTGCGCGCCTCCTGGCACCAGCTCGCGGACGGCCTCCAGGGCCTTGAGCAGCTCGTCGAGCGGGGGGATGGTGTCGTCGAGGGGACGGCCGGCGAGGTTCGACAGGTCGGGCACCTCGGGGCCGCCGATCAGGCCCATGAACAGGTTGATCAGGCCCAGCAGCTTCCCGATGGCGGCGAGGCTCTTGCCCACGTTGGCGGCCTCCTGGGCGACGTTGGCCTGGGCGCACTGGGCGATGGCCATCAGGCCCGCGTCCTCAAGTTTCTTGGCGCGGTCGATGGTGCCCAGGATCTGGAGCATCTGGGCCTGCAGGTGCATCAGCTGCGAGCGCACCGTGCGCAGCGACTCGATGACCAGCGTGAGCAGCCGCACGATCAGCCGAGGCAAGGCCACCTGCGGGAGCATGTTGAGCAGCTTGTTGAGCTTCTTGGAGAGGTCGGGCAGGCAGGTGGCGAAGACGGTGGGGTCGGGCGGAGGGCCAAAGGCGTCGGGGATGGCCTTGATGCAGTTGAAGAGGGCGACGATGGTGTCGATGAGGTCGAAGAAGGGAACCAGCGGGGTGAGGGCCGGCTGGATGATCTTCATCAGGTTGACGTCCTCGATCTCGATGCCTCCGGGCAGCGTGAGCGCGAACGGGTCGGGAATCTCGGGGATCTCGAGGCAGAGGTCGAGGGCCATCAGATCGGGTCCTGGGTGGGGCGGACAACGCGTCCAGCGATGTTGATCTGGGTGGCCTCCAGCGAGATGGCTCCGACCGCCTTGATGGTGATCGACGTCGTCCCCTGGAGCGTCACCGTGTTGGTCTCCGCGTTGAACTCGAGAAAATCGCCCGTCTTGCGGTTGGTCAGCTTCAGCTTGCGCGAGCCCTGGGTCTCGTCGAGCTCGATGCGGAAGGTCTCCGTGGCCAGCACGCGGTTGTCGGGCGGATCCTTCTGCGCCTCCTCGGGCACCTCGCTCTGTCCGTCGGGTTTGCCCCAGTGGGCGGCGAGGTAGAAGGGCTGGTCGATGTCGCCCTGGTGGAAGAAGACGGCCACCTCGGCGCCCTCCTCGGGGACGGCGAAAAGCCCGCGGTTCTTCGAGCCCCCGCCCCCGGTGCCCAGCGGGAAGGCCCAGGCACTGTGGGGCTCGAGCAGGCCCGGGACGCAGACCCGCACACGCCCCACGCCCTCCGGGTCGCGGCGGTCGGTGACGTGGCCCAGGTACATGCCGAAGTGGCGCGTGTCGTGGGTGTGCAGGTCGTCGTCGAAGGCAGGGTATGTCACGGTCAGCGCTCCTTGCGCGGCGGACGCGCCTCGGGGTCTCCGGAGCCGGTCTGCCCTGGTGTATCGCGGTACTCGACGCGACTCTGGCCCGTCTCCTTGTCGATGACCTCGACCTCCTTCTTCGTGCCCGCCGGGGGCGTCTGCGCGGTGTTCTTGTCGCCCGTCTGGGGCTTCCCTCCGGTGCCCTGGCCCCCGAGCTTGCCCTTGCCGTCGCGGGTGAGCTTGAGGTCGACCACGTAGCCCCCAGAGCCGATGGAGTGCTTGGCCTCGGTCACGTAGTACTTGCCCGACAGCAGGCTCGAGATGCCCCGCACCTCGACCACCGTCTTCGCCGCCAGGGTGGGATCGCCCACGACCTGCATCGACAGCTTGATCGTCTCGCGCTCGGCCTTGACGAAGCGGGCCTCCGCCTGCCGGGAGGCCTGCCCCTTCGAGGCCGCAGCGCTGGCGGTCACGGTGGCCGTGGCGTTGCGCTTCTGGAGCGACGTTGCCCCCGTCTTCGGGTCGACCACCTCGATGACGTCACCCAGCGTCGAGCGCTTGGCCGTGTCAGCGCTGGAGTCCCCCTCGATGGTGGTCTTCGAGAGCGGGTCGCGGGCCTTGACCGTGCTGCTGCCCACGCGCCGAACCAGTTCCGACTCGACGTCCACCGCGAGGACCTCCCCGCGGTCATCCGTCAGCCAGGTGAACGTGTGGGTGGGGGCGGTCTCCTGGCGACGGCGGTGCCAGTGCAGCCCGGAGCCATCGACGTAGAACGCGAAGCCCTCCCGGGCTGCCAGGCGCTTGAGGAAGCGGGCGTCGGTCTCGGCCGCCTGGTTGACGACGTCGAGCGTCTCCTTGCTGTCCTCGACGTCCGCGAAGGCACCGTCATAGCCGTTCTCCCGGGCTACCTCGCGCACCACCTCGGCCCGGGTCTTCTTCTCCCAGCGCCGGGTCTTCTGCTGCTGGTTCATCAGGGCCGAGAGCGCCTGCCCCTCCACCTTGAGCACCTGGAAGCCCTTGAGCGACTTGAGCACCACGCGGCGCGGGGGCGACAGGTAGCCCGGGTAGCCCCAGGACACCTCGAGGATGGCGCCACCCATCAATTCATCTCGATCGAAGAGGGCGAGGTCGTGGTTGTCGAGTTCGAGGGAGAGCTTGTCGGCCTTCTCTTCGGTGTCCTCGAAGGCGAAGGAGAGCAGGCGCGTGCCCAGGTCGAGGGGGAGGCCGACGGAGGCCTTCTCGTCCTGGAAGAGCGTCAGGCGCACGCCGGGGGCGCTGCGGTCGGTCGGGGGCATCTACCCACAGGCAAAGCTGGTAGTGCTGGGCAGAGGGACCGAGGAGATGGCGCCGGGGGGAGAGCGGGGGCGAGGGAGGCAAGAGCAGGGGGAGAGGCACCCAATACCATTCCTGTCCCCTCGTCGCCTCCCCTCCATAATGAAGCGGTCGGCTGCGCTTTCAACCTAGGGACCGTTCAAGAAGGCCGCCTGAGATCGTGAGAAGGTTTTGCTGCACACACG
>CAZSDX010000004.1:0-42469 GCA_964605685.1 uncultured Polyangiaceae bacterium | reverse complement strand
CGCCGGCGCCCGTCCGGTAATCTTTGTCGAAGGTTCCCCCCGCGCCCGCGTCGCTCCCTCCGCTCCCTGCGGCCGCGCCACCCGAGCCGGCGGCCGCGCCGCTGCTCCCGCCGGAGCCTCCCTTGCCGGAGCTGGAGCCCCCCACCGGCGAGCCGCTGCTCCCCCCCGTGTTGCTTCCGCCAGCGGAAGCCCCCGCGGAGCCTCCGGCGGGGAGGACACCGCCGTCGTCCGCGCTGTCGCTGCCGGAGCAGGCGAGCACCAAGAGAGACGAGGAGATCAAGGACATGACAAGGGAGAGCCGAGGAGCGCGCATGGGAAACCTCACGTTAATATCGTAAGGTTACCCCCTGTTTGTCCCCCCTGTCATCCGTCGGCGCGTGGGTGCCCGTGATCTGCTCGAAATGCCAGGCGTGGAGGAAGAGCTTCTCCTCGGCGGAGGCGAGGGAATCGCGGACCCGACCGAGGTAGTAAGCAGGGACGAAGGTGAAGGAGATCGAGAGGTAGAGGAGCCCGAGGAGCGTCCAGGTGGGGGAGAGCTCGACAGCCCTGGGGAAGAGGACGAGGTTGCCGTCGCGGAAGGCGTAAGCCGGGGGGAAGAGCCCCGAGAACTCGACGAGGTAAGGGAGGAAGCTGGCAACCGTGGCCGCCGTGAGGTGGAACCAGCGCTCGCGGCGATCCGCCTGGATGGAGAAGACGAGGGCGCCGGAGGAGGTGGCGAGGGGGACAAGGATGAAGGGGCCGAGCCAGACGCTGAAGGAGGCGATGGTGGCGAAGGTGAGGACCGCGAGGAGCCTGCGGTCAAAGACGCTCATGGTGCGGCGCCAGAAGATCCTGCCCACGTGGGCCAGGATGAGGGCGACGCCGACGGTGGGGCCGGTGAAGGCGGCCCAGCTCCGGACGCCCATGAAGAGGACGTAGCCGATGACCGCCACCCAGGACAGGTAGATGACCGAGCCGAAGAGGAGCCCCTTCCTCTGGGCCTCGCGGGCGGAGCGCTCCATGGCCTGCTGGACGGCGGGAGGCATCTCCCGGGGGAGGGCCGTGAGCAGCGTGCCGAGGGTCGCCCTGGCGTCGGCCTGCTGAGGATCGAGGGCGAGGGCGCTGGTGATCTCCTGGAGCGCCTGGAGGCGGGAGCGGGTGGCCTCGTCCGCGGGGACGCCCTCGCGGAGGGCCTGCGCGGCGGCCTCGGTGGCGCGCTGGGCGTGGCGAGCGGCGAGCTCCTGGCGACGAGCGGTGTCCTGATCTCCGTCGAGGAAGCCCTCGATCACGTTGGACAGGAGCCGGGCGTTCTCGAAGCGCGCCGAGGGGTCGAGGGCCGTGGCGCAGCGGAAGATGTCGTCCAGCTCGGGAGGGACGCCGGGGTCGCGGTGAGAAGGGAGCAGCTCGAAGCCCTGGAGCGTCCGGTGGTAGGCGGCCGCCGGGTCCTCCGGGCTGTGGAAGCGCTCGAAGGTGAGCAGCTCGAAGAGGATCATCCCCAGGGCGTAGACGTCGGTGCGAGGGTCGAGCCTGGCGATCTCCCCCCGGAGCTGCTCCGGCGCCATGTAGCCGAGCGTGCCCATGACCGACCCGGTGGCGGTCATGTGGCCGAGGCGAGCGAGGTCCTCGGGGGGCGCGGCGGGGGCGAGGTCGATCTCGTCGGCGCCGTGGAGCACCTTGGCGATGCCCCAGTCGAGGACGTACACCTCGCCGAATTCTCCGATCATGATGTTGGCGGGCTTGAGGTCGCGGTGGAGCACCCCGCGGCTGTGGGCGTAGTGGATCGTGAGGCAGATGGAGCTGAAGAGGGTGAGGAGCTTGCGGCGGGTGAACTGGGCGCGGGTCGGGGCGTGGCCCGCCTGGAGCGCCCGGATCACCTGCTCCAGGGTGCGCCCCCGGATATGCCGCATGGTGAAGAACGTCACCCCCTCGCGGTCTGTACCCAGGTCATAGACCGGGACGATGGAAGGATGCTCGAGCTGACCCTGGATGCGGGCCTCGCGGACGAAGCGGGTCAGGGCGCTCTGGCTGGCGGAGGTGGAGCGCATCCGCTTGAGAGCGACGCTGCGGCCGATGCGCCGGTCGCGGGCCAGGAGGATCTCCCCCATACCGCCGGCGCCGATCTGGGCGGGGTCCGCGTAGCGCGCCTCGGGGGAAAGCTCGCTGGCCAGCTCGCCGTCGTCCTGGGAGCTGGGGCTTGTCTGGACGGGCGGCAGCGTCTCGCTGGTCGCCCGGGTCTGGGCGAGGAACTCCTCCGTGGAGAGATCCGCGGCGTGCATGCCGGGTCAGCCGTCCGCGCAGATCGGAGGCCGCCGCGAGCGCCAGGGACGCGCCTCCTCGAGCTGGGCGGAGATCCGGAACAGCGTGGCCTCGTCGCCGAAGCGGCCGGTGAGCATGACGCCGATCGGGAGCCCCTGGGCGTTCCAGGAGAGCGGCAGGCTCGCGGACGGGAGGCCGACGACGTTGGCCAGGGGCGTGTACGGGATGAAGGCGAAGGTCTTGGCGGCGATGGCCTGGACGAGAGGGCCGAGCTTGAGGACGGGGGAGAGGCGGGCGGAGACGATGAGCTCCTGGAGGCGGCGCTCGGCCTCCGAGGGCTGGAGCTGCCCGATGCGAGGCGGAGGGAGGCCCAGGGTAGGCGAGAGGATGAGGTCGTAGCGCTGGAAGAACTGGGCCATCCTCATGCCGAGGGCCTGGATGTTGAGGCGAGCCTGCTGGAAGCGGGTGGCGTCCATGACGCGACCCAGCATGGCCAGCAGCAGCGTGGCGGTCTCGAAGGTTTCCCGGGAGGCCTTGCGCCCGGTGCTGCGCTCCGCCTCGTCGATGTCGAGGGCGGTGGCGACGGAGACCAGGGAGAGAAAGTCAGCAGCAAGAGCATCAGGGGAGACCGGCAAGGTGGCCTCCTCGACGTGGTGGCCCAGGGACTCGCAGAGGCGGGCGGCGTCCTCGGCGGCGGCGAGCACGTCCGGGTGGGGCTCCCCCGGGAGCGGCGGGGCCTTGCAGAGGGCGATGCGGAGCTTGCCCGGAGGGGCCCCGACCTCCTGGAGGAAGGGCCGCGCGGGCGGAGGCGCGTCGTAAGGAGCGCCGGGCTCGTAGCCGCAGGTGGCGTCGAGCAAGGCGGCGCTGTCGCGGACCGACAGGGTGAGGGCATGCTCGCAGGCGAGGCCCATCCAGCCCTCGCCGCGGTCGGGCCCCGGAGGGTTGCGCCCCCGGGTGGGCTTGAGGCCGAAGACTCCGCAGCAGGCGGCGGGGATCCGGATGGAGCCGCCGCCGTCGCCGCCGTGGGCCATGGGGACGACCCGGGCCCCCACCGCGGCCCCCGCCCCGCCGCTGCTACCGCCGACCGAGTGCTCCGTGGACCAGGGGTTGCGGGTGGGCCCGTGGAGCGCCGGCTCCGTGAAGGGAGTGAGGCCGAATTCCGGGGTGTTGGTCTTGGCGACCAGCACCAGGCCAGCGCGGCGGTAGCGCTGGATCAGGGTGCCGTCGTGGCTGGGGATATCCTCGGCAAAGAAGCGGCTACCGCGGGTGAAGCGGACCCCGGCGACCGGCTGGACCAGATCCTTGACCAGGAAGGGGACGCCGGCGAAGGGCCCCTCCGGCAGACGCCCGCGGGCCTCGTCCCGTGCGCGCTCGTACATGCGCGTGACGACGGCGTTGAGGCGAGGGTTGACGACCTCGATGCGGGCGATGGTGGCGTCGATCAGGTCGAGGGAGGAGACTTCTCTGGTGCGGACCAGCTCCGCGAGGCCGAGGGCGTCGTGGGCGCCGAGATCGATGGCAGGCACGAGCGCAGCATAGAGGTTCGCCGCGGTGCTGTCAGTGCCTGTCCGCCCGGGTCACTTCTTGTTGGCGAAGCCGCCGCTGCTCAGCTCGGCGAGCACCAGCTTCGAGACGCTCTTGAGGGTCTCGAAGACGCCGTCGCCCTTGTGGGCGATGGCCTCGTGGTCGGGGACGCCGCGGGGGTTGAGGGTGGCGCGCAGGTGCTCCACCGGAAGGACGTCGGGCAGGTCGCGCTTGTTGTACTGGATGACGAAGGGGATCTTTTCGAGCTGGAGCCCGTGCTCCTTGAGGTTCTCTTCAAGGTTCTCCAGGGACTCGATGTTGGCCTCCTCGCGCATCTCCTGGGAGTCGGCGACGAAGACCACGCCGTCGGCGCCCCGGAGGATGAGCTTGCGGCTGGCGTCGTAGAAGACCTGGCCAGGCACCGTGTAGAGCTGGAGGCGGACCTTGAAGCCGCGGACGTTGCCCAGGTCGATGGGGAGAAAATCGAAGAAGAGCGTGCGCTCGGTCTCGGTCGCCAGGGAGATGAGCTTGCCTCGATTGTCCGGGTTGGCGCGCTCGTAGATGAACTTCAGGTTCGTCGTTTTTCCGCAGAGACCGGGCCCGTAGTACACGAGCTTGCAGTTGATCTCGCGGCTCATGAAGTTGACGAACGGCATCGATGGCTTTCCTTGGGTTATTCAGCGTAGCTGACCGAACCGGGGAACTGCAACAGGACCAGCAAACCACCCCATATCACATCACAGCCCGAGAAGGGCGCGGGCGCGCGCAGGCGCCACCGGTTCTCGCCCGAGCTCGCGGGCATAAGCTGCCGCGCGGGCCACCAGCGGGGCGCTCCCCTCCGCCAGGATGCCCCTGTCCAGGTAGAGGTTGTCCTCCAGGCCCAGGCGGGCGTGGCCTCCCAGGCGCATCGCCAGCTCGGTCATCGGGCGCTGGTGCCTGCCCACCGCCGCGCATCCCCAGGTCGCCCCCTCCGGCACCTGGCTCACCAGGAACCGCAGAACCTCCTCCCGTGCCCCGATCCCCCCCGGAACCCCCAGCACGAACTGGAAATGCATCGGCCCCGTCACCAGCCCCTCCCGGGCCAGTGCCAGGGCCTCGTCCAGGTGTCCCACCTCATAACACTCCAGCTCCGGGGTGCTCCCTGCGGCCTGGATCCGCCGGGCGATCTCCCGGATCTGGGGGCGCGTGTTGAGGAACACGTCATCGCCGAAGTTGAGGGAGCCGCAGTTGAGGGTGGCCATCTCCGGGCGGCAACCGAGGGGCCCGCAGCGCTCCTCGATGCTCATGCCGACCGCGCCCCCGGTGCTCGCCTGGATGATCACGTCCGTCCTGGAGCGAATCGCCTCGATGGCCTCGCGGAACAGCCCCTCGTCCTGGGATGGCCGTCCGTCCGCCGTGCGCACGTGGAGATGGATCACCGCCGCGCCTGCCTCCCGGCACCGGACCGCCTCCGCCGCGATCTCCTCTGCGGTGATGGGCAGGTACGGGGTCTGCTCCCGGGTCACCTCGGCGCCCACGATGGCCGCCGTCAGGATCACCTCCCGGGGGACCGCCGGCGGCGGCGTCACCACCACCCTCGGCGGCGGCGTCACGAAGACCTCGCCTCGCTCCAGCGCGGGGGTCGCCCCCTCGCCTGCGGAGGGCAAGGGCGGCCTTGTGGGGGATCGCCGGCGCTGCAGGGCCGCCGGGACCACGCATGTCCCCACCGCGCGGCACACCACCACCGGAGGTTCGATCGGGTCCGCCGCCGAGGGCGCCGCGCCGGGCTGGCGCAGGTTGCCCACCACCTTCCGCGCCTCGAAGGCGATCTGGCGCGAGGTGGCCCCCACCCGCGTCACCACCCCCGTCGCCTCGATGTAGTCCCCCGCCAGCACCGGCGCCAAGAACTCGACGGACTCGTAGGCCCGGAACAGCCCCTCGTCCCCGTCCATCCGGATCAGCAGCTCCGTCGCCACGTCTCCGAAGAGCGCGAGCATCCTCGCCCCGTCCACCAGCTCCCCCGCGTAGTGGGCGTCGTGAGCGCCCATGCGGCACCGGAGCGTTACCCGAAGCCCAACACCGTAGCTCATACCCCGCCGCTTCTACCCCACCCCGCCCCCCGTGGCCACCCCCCGCCCTTCAGGGCCTCCGGTAGCGAGTGATCTTGAAGGCCCCCCGCAGCTCGACCACGCCCCCCAGAAGCCCCAGGGAGCGCTCCTGGCCACCCACCGCGACCCGGAGCTCGATCCCCCGATGAATCACCACCTCCCCCCGCCGCTCGGCCTCCTCTCCCTTCGCCCGGATCGACCGGAACTCCAGCGGCTTGCCGCCCAGCTCCGCCTGCGCCCGCGCCAGATCCCGCAGCGAGCCAGCGGCCATGTTGTCATAGTAAAAATCGGCCCCGGCCCCCGGATCCGCCGCCATCCCGGGGAACACGATGTCCCGGTGCTCGCTCCGGGTGATCGCCAGCGCCCGGAGCCCGGCGCTGTCCCCGCGGCCGAGCGCCTCGACCACCCTCCGCCCCAGCTCGTCGAGGGAGGCCGCCCCGCCGTCGAGGCGGATCTCCGCAGGCAAGGACGGCACCGCCGGAGGAGACGAGGGCGACGGCGCCGGGGAGGCCGCGGCGTGGACCTGGGGGGCGACGACCGAGCGCAGCCCGAGGACCAGGGCAAAGACCGCGACGGCCACCGCGGGGCCGGACCAGGAGGGGACGGAGCGAGGGGTGCCCATGGCGCTCACTTGGTGGGGAAGGACGTCCAGCCGGCGAACTCGTCGCAGGTCTCGCCGCAGGCGCCGATGAAGGACACCTTGTCGAAGAACGGATCCTCCGGGATCTTCGCCCCGCTCAGCGCCACGCTGCCGGCCCCCAGCCTCACGTCCACCGCATCCACCGCGATAGAAGCCAGCTTCAGGTCCGCGGCGGCCACCTCCTTGTTGCCGAAGGCGGCCTCCAGGGCCCAGGCACGCTCGTCCAGCTTGTCCCCCTTCTTGAAGCCCTCCTGCCCCTCGGTCCCCTTGTCCTCGTCGTCGCCCTCGGCGAAGTTCTTGGCGTTGGCGAAGAGGGAGTTGAAGATCCCGAGGCTCCCGTCCTTGGCGTTGCTCACCGTCTGGCTGCCGTCGATGTCGAGCCCCGCCCCGGGGAAGCCGGTGATGATCGCGTTGTAGATCATCCCCTTGGTCCCGCGGCGCAGCAGCATGCCGCGGCCCACGGCGCCGGCCACGCTCTTGCCGACCAGGGTAATGTTCGACACCATCGGGTTGGAGAAGGGCTCGGCGCCGGTGGTGGAGGCGTTGTTGTCCGCCTCGATGCCGTTGTCGCCCTTGACGAAGTCGTCCTGGACGCAGGCGAGGAACTGGACCTTGCCGCGCCAGCCGAAGTCCCAGTCGAAGCAGTCGTCCTCGATGCCGGTGGCCAGGAGGTACTTGCCGCTGACGGTGCCGCCGAACCACTCGAAGCCGTCGTCGGTGCCGAAGTGGACCTGCACGTGGTCGAGCTTGGTGCCGGAGCCGATGGCGTTCAGGGTGAGGGCGTTGAGCTCGTTGTCCTTGGAGAGGAGGAAGCCGGCGAACTCGATACGGACGTAGCTGAGCTCGCCGCTGCTCTCGGCGTCGTCGTTGCCGCCGTAGGTGGGACCATTCTCGATGCCCTCGGGCGAGCCGGAGCCGCCGGGGAGGTTGACCTTCGCGTTGCCGTTGAGCATGACGCCGCCGAAGTCGCCCGCCGTCCGGGTGGCCTCGCCGCTGGTAAAGACGATGGGGGCGTCCTTGGTGCCCCTGGCGATGAGCTTGCCGCCCTTTTCCACGATGAGCGCCGCGCCGGTCTGGGTCCGCTTGCCCTTGATGACCGTACCGGGCTCGATGGTGAGCGTGGCGCCAGAGCGGACGAAGGTCAGCGAGGAGAGGATGTAGGTTTTGTTCTTGGTCCAGGTGACCGCGCCGGTGATCTCGCCACCCACCGCCTCCTCGACCGATCCGCCGGAGCCGCCGCTGCCCGCGGTGCCCGAGCCGCCCTCGGTGCCGGAGGCCCCGGTGGTGCCGGAGGTGCCGGTGGTCCCGGAGGCCCCGGTGGTGCCGGCCTGATTGTTCGACTGGGGGTTGGCGACGTCGTCGGTGTCATCGCCGCAGGCGAGGAACGAGAGAGCGCAGAGGGCGCCGGTGGCGGCCCAGCCAAGCAGAGAACGGGGGGTCATGTGCGGTACCTTCCTTGGAGCCGAGCGACCGGCGCTCGGCGCAGCCGTGTCTAGGCGGACCAGTTGCCGCCGCGGCGCCGTTTTCGTGACGTCTTCACGACGGGGCGAACAGGGAGGGAAGGATCCGCAGGAGGTGATCCCGGAGGAGCACGACGCGGCGAGGCAGGTGCTTGGCGGACGGGTAGACGAGGGAGAGGCCGCTGGAGACCTGGAGCCCGTAGCCCGGGAGCACGCGGCGCAGCTTCCCCTCCTGGATGGCCGCCTGGACGGTGGAGCGCGGGGCCAGGGCGACGCCCGCGTCGGCCAGCAGCAGCGCCCGGATGAACGAGAAGTCGTCGGCGCAGACGCGGCAGTCCAGCTCGACGAGGACGGGGCCGTCGGGGCCGGTGAGGTTCCAGGAGACGCGGCCGCGCTGGGCGCGGAACCCGATGCAGTCGTGCCGCGGTAGCTCGCCGAGGGAGCGGGGCTCTCCGCGGCGCGCGAGGTAGCCCTCGGAGGCGACCAGGATGATCTCGCTCAGGCCGAGCTTGCGGGCGATGAGGGAGCCGTCGCGGATCTCCCCGGCGCGCAGGGCCAGGTCGAAGCCCTCCGCGACCAGGTCCACGGTGCGCCCGGTGAGCACCAGCTCCACCTGGATCCTCGGGTGCTCGCGGGAGAACTGGGCGAGGGGGGCGGCGAGGTAGTCGACGCTCAGGTCCGGGGGGGCGGTCAGGCGCACCAGCCCCGAGGGATCCGCCTGCAGGTCGTGGATCTCGCAGGAGGCGTTCGCCAGCGCCTCCTGCGCCGGGGACACCCGCTCGTGGTACGCGGCGCCCGCGTCGGTGAGCTGCACGTGGCGCGAGGTCCGCTGGAGCAGCCGCGCCCCGAGGTCCGCCTCGAGCTGGGCCACCTGCCGGCTCACCGTCGACGTGGGCACCCCGAGGGTCTTCGCGGCCCTGGTGAAGCTGCCGGCCTCGACGACCCTCAGGAACGAGACGATGTGGTTCAGATCCATGGGCGAGCTCGCCCGGGGTTTGCCCCGTCTGGACGCCGTCCGCAAGCCGCGGCGCTATCCTGGGGTCATGTGCTGCTTCTCCCGCCCCATCAAGCACGTCTCCTCCACGGCGATCTTCGCGCGGATGGCGTCCCCCGGGCGCCAGCTCCTCGCCTACAAGATGGAGCTGGCGGCCTCCTCCGACCTCGCGATGATCCTGCCGCTGCCGGTGCCCCCCGGGAGCCCCGAGGACGCGGTCCGCTTCCTGGACCTCTCCGCTTACCCGACCTTCTTCGCCGACCTGGACCGGGCCTTCCCGGCGACCTTCGAGCTCAGCCTCGGCGGATCCTTCGCCCCCCAGCCCGCCGCCCGCGGCGCCCCGCTGGTGGTGCACGACGTGGGCGATTTCGTGGCCTCCTTCGTCCCGACCCTGGGGGATTTTTCCCGCCTGGACCCCCGCTTTCGCCTCGACGACGCCGTCTGGCGCAAGCTCCCGCGGTACGCGGACCACGGCTTCGCGGTGTTCCAGCTCCGGGGGCTCCAGGGGGGGTGGCTCTCCCGGCTGCTGCGCCCGGAGAGGAAGAAGACCTTCCACCCGATGGCCTTCGAGTTCCCCACCCGCTTTCCGTCTCACCTCTTCTACCCGACGGTGCACATCCACGACGGCGAGGTCCACCCGGAGGCGTTCTTCGACCACGCGCTCTACGCCCAGGCCGACGTCGCCGCCCTCGCGGGCTGCACCACGGAGCCCGACGGCAGGGACGACCTCCCGTGGGTCGCCGGAGAGCCCGCCCACCGCCACCTGAGGGTCGAGGCGACCCGCGGGCTGGTCTCCGCCGAGGGCCGCCTGTTCAAGCGGACGATCCAGGGCCCGGGGCCCAACGCAGACCGCTGGGTGTGCTTGCCGCCCTGACGCGCTATAGAGCGCCGCCATGGCCAACCGACCCCCCTGGATCACGGCGGCGCTGGTGCTCCTCGCGAGCGTCGGCGCCTGGGCGCAGACGGCGGCGCCTTCCGCCCGGCCCCCCCACCCCGGCGGCTCCGGCGGCGCCCCCGGCGTCACCGCCCTGCTGACGGTCCCTTCCCCCGAGAGCTGGATCAAGAGGCTGATCCCTGACTCGATCCAGGACGTCTCCCTCTGGGGGATGATGCTCTGGCAGTGGATCGGGCTCACCTTCGGCCTGATCCTGGGCTGGATCCTCGCCACGCTCATCGCCTCCACGGTGGCCGCCGGCCTGGACAGACTGGCCCAGCGCACCGTCACCACCTGGGACGACGTGCTGCTCAAGACGGCGCGCCGCCCGGTGCGGCTGCTCCTCTGGGTGGTCTTCTTCCAGCTCGCCTGCTCCCAGCTCGACCTCCCCAGGGCCGCGGAGGGCGCCGCGGGGCACCTGGCCTACACCGGCTATGTCATCGGGAGCGCCTGGCTGCTGCTCGGCTTCATCAACACCGGGACGCTCGTCTACGAGGGGGCTCTCGCCGACGATACCATCGGGGAGCTCAAGAGCCGCGCGCTGCGCACCCGGCTCACCGTCGCCCGGAGCATCACCTCGGTCCTGCTCCTGGTGGCCTCCGGCGCCATCCTCCTGATGCAGTTCGAGGTGGTGCGCAACCTCGGCCTCTCGCTGCTGGCCTCCGCCGGCGTCGGCGTGGCGGTCCTGGGCTTCGCAGCCCAGAAATCCCTCGCGGGCGTCGTCGCCGGCATCCAGCTCTCCATCTCCCAGCCGGTGCGCATCGGTGACCTGATCCAGTTCGAGAACGAGCTGGGCAACATCGAGGAGATCAACCTCACCTACGTCGTCATCAAGCTCTGGGACGAGCGCCGCCTGGTGGTCCCCATCTCCAAGTTCGTCGAGGCCAACGTCCAGAACTGGAGCCGCGGCCACCTCGAGCTGCTCGGCACCGTCTTCGTCCACGCGGACCCCACCCTCCCGGTGCCGCTGCTCCGGGCCGAGCTGGAGCGGCTCTGCGCCGCCCACAAGCTCTGGGACAAACGCAAGGCCCTGCTGGCGGTCACCGACATGAGCCCGGACTCCATCACGCTGCGCGCCCTGGTCTCCGTCAGCCACCCCGATCACTTCTTCGACCTCCGCAACGACATCCGCGAGGGACTGATCGCCTACCTCCGCGAGCTGGATGGCGGCGCTTACCTCCCTCGCCGCCGCTGGACCCCCGCACCGCCCGTCCCCGCACCGCCCGCCCCCGCACCGCCCGCCCCCGATCCCAGGGATACGGAGCGCGAGGTCGATTTAGACCCAACCCTCCCCACGCAAGGGCTTGCGGCGGAGGCGCTCCGCCGCGACCATGGCGAGTCATGCGATCGAGAGGGCTCCTGCTCTCGCTCTTGCTTGCGGGCTGCGTGGAGCAGGCGCCGCCCCTCGACTACGGCGACCCCACCGCGCTGCGGGAGCCCACCGAGGTCGACGGGATCACCGGCTACATCGTGGCGCCCCTGGCGGGCTCAACCATCCCCACCTCGACCCTCACCGTCGAGGTGGCCGCCTACACCCGGGCCCCCGCCGAGCCGCTCCGGGTCCGCATCGGCCCCAAGAACGGCGGGCTCCTGGCGGCGGAGGCCGACGGCGAGCCGGGGCCAGGGCAGCGCTTCCGGGCGCCGGTGGCGCTGCTCCACGGGGTCAACGTGGTGCAGGTGCTGGTGGAGAGCGAGGACGGCAAGCGGTTCCGCAGGCTGGACTCCGAGGCGCTCTACGACGGGAAGGCGCCGGGGCTCTCGTTCTCCTTGCTGGCAGCGCCGCCAGGGAAGGCCGGGTGCGGCGGGGCGCTGCCGCTGGATGGGGCGCCCACGGCGGCCAAGGAGGCCTGCGTCCGGGGACGGGTGACCACCGCGGCGGGGGCCACCCCGGCGTCGGTGCGCGTCGAGGGAGCCGCCCCGGTGGAGGCCGCGCTGGACGCGGGGGGCTTCTTCGAGGCGGTCGTCCCCCTGGCCAGCGACGCGAAGCAGACCCTCCGGATCACGGCGACGGACAGCCGCAAGCGGAGCGTCCAGGGGGAGGCGACCGTGGAGCAGGACAGCAAGCCCCCGGCGCTGGCGCTGACCTCCCCCGGGCCGGGGCCCGCGCTCCAGACGGACGAGGACCAGCTCGTCCTCGGCGGCACCGCGAGCGACGCGGGGGGGCTCACGTCGCTGCGGATCGAGTCGTCCAAGGGGAGCGTGCAGGCCATCGCCCCGGCCTCCCCCTGGCAGACGAGCGTGCTGCTGGAGCCGGGCCTCAACCAGCTCACGGTCGTCGCCGTCGACCGGGCCGGCAACAGCACCTCGCTGCCGCTCCAGGTGGATCGCACCCGGGTCATCCGGCTCAACGCGCCCCAGGGAGGCCAGGCGAGCGCCAAGCTGTCGCTGGACCGCGCCGCCCTCGCGTCGCTCCTGAGCGAGGAGGACCAGAAGAAGATCAAGGTGGCGACGGTGCCGCTCCGGCCCGCCATCGTGGCGTCGCTCCAGGCGATCCGGGAGCCGGAGAAATACGGGGTCGACGCCGCGCTCTGGGGCCAGGCAGAGAAGAACCTGAGCCGGCTGCTGGGGATGTCGCCGGACAACGCGGATCTCAAGGGCACCTCCATCGAGGAGCTGCTGGGGCTGGCCGCCGCGGTGGGCCTGCCGCCGGCTCGGCTGCTCTCCGACCTCCTCGGGATCGAGGTGACGGATCCCTTCCTCCCCATCGACGCCCTCGCCGACGTGATGCTGGCCAACTCCGTGGCGACGCACCCCAACACCACCCTCGACGCCCAGGGCCAGCCGGTCCTGGAGATCTCCCTCCACGACGTCTTCCAGGATCTCAAGACCCTCGGCCCTCGCTTCGGCCCCGCGGGCGATCACCCCGGCTTCCTCGACGGCCCCACCGAGGCCAAGGTCCTTGAGAGCGGCTTCCTCATGGGCCTCCCGGTGAAGACCAACCTGCGCCAGTACGACGGCGTGGACGCCTCCGCCACCAGCAAGGCCTCCCTCTTCCTTCTTGAGGGCGACTCGGTGCTCGAGCTGGACTTCACCGGTGAATCCTTTCTGTACGTGAGCAAGCCACGGAAGCCCCGGCGTTCACGCCGGGGAGGAAGTGGCCTTGACCTTTGACCATAGTTTCTTCGTTCTCGCTACCGAGGACGCTCCAGGGTGGGGTCCGGGTGGAGGCGACGGAGCGGCTTGCGCTCTCCCTCGCGGGGACCTTCGCCTGGTGGTCCCAGGTGCAGAGCTTCGACGTGCTGGTGCGCTCGCCGGATCTGGCCCAGCCCGCCCTCGGGGTGCCGGACACGGCGAGGTTTTCGCTGCCGAGGCGGTGGGAGAACACCGTGGGGGTCGACCTGACCGCTCACCTCAGGGTGACCGGCGCGGCGAGGCTTTGGGCGCTTGGGGGCTACCGCTCCTCTGCCTCGCCGGATGCGACCATCGACGTGGCCTCGCCGGACGGGGACCGGATCGTGGCGGCGGCAGGGTTCGCCTACGAGGTGGGGCCGAGGCTGACGCTGCTCGGGGACGGGAAGCTCCAGCGGATCTTGCCGAGGCGCGTGGTGGGCTCCGAGTACGACCTGGGCAACGGCGAGTACCGGCTCTCGATCCTGGCCCTGGCGGGGCACCTGCTGATCCGGCTCTGAGCGGGTAACTGGGCCGCGATCCGCACCGGACGCCGGAGCACCGCGGCGGGGGCCGTCGGCCGCCCCAGCACGAGCACCTCGTTCACCTTGCCGCGCCGGGAGATGTCGCAGTTGACGGCGCGGGTGGCCTGGAGCGTGGCCGCGGAGAACGGGGCGTAGAGCTGGCGGAGGGCGGGCACGTCCGCGTTGGACAGGAGTCCATGGACGCCGCGCTCGACGAGGCGGCCAAAGACCCGGGCGAGGCGGGCCTGGTCGTTGGTGTTGAAGCCGTCGGCGGAGTACCCGGTGAAGTTGGCGGTGGAGGAGACCGGGACGTAGGGCGGATCGAAGTAAGCGAGGTCCCCCGGGAGCATCTGGTCGGCGGCGAGGGTGAAGTCCTGCACGCGGAGCTCCGCGTCCTGGAGCACCCGGGAGCAGGCGCGGAGGTTGGCCTCGTCGCAGATCAGCGGGTTGGTGTAGCGCCCGAAGGGGACGTTGAACTGCCCGGAGCGGTTGACCCGGTAGAGACCGTTGAAGCCGGTGCGGTTGAGAAAGATGGTGCGAGCAGCCCGCTCCGGGGGGGAGAGGGCGAAGGGGTTCTGGGCGCGCACCTCGTAGTAGTGCTCCTGCTCGTAGCGGTGCACCCGCAGCGCCTCGATGACGTCCTCGATGCTGTCACGGACGGCGGTGTAGCAGTCGATGAGCTCGCGGTTGACGTCGGAGAGGAAGGCGCGGCGAGGGCGCAGCGCGAAGAAGAGGGCGCCGCCGCCGAGGAAGGGCTCGTGGTAGCGCTCGAAGGAACCCGGCAGGTAGGGCCAGATCTGGGACAGGAGCTGTCCTTTCCCTCCGACCCACTTCAGGAAGGGCCTGGGGGTCCCGCGGAGATCAGGCGGCGAGGGCGGCTTCCGTTGCGTCTTCGTCGTGGCGCGCAGCATCACCCCGGACGCTAGCGGCCCGGCGCGGGTCGGCCCAAAATCGGGTGGAAACAGTTGAATAGTTGGCCGTCGTCGCTCTAGCGTTGAAGGCCATGTCCTCCTGGGGAAGCCACATCCTACGCCACCTCGCTGTCCTGCCGCCGGTGATCGCCGCGGGCTGCACGTCCGCTCCGCCACCGGAGCCGGCCGCCCCGCTGCCGCCCCCGCCGCCGACCGCCTCCGCCCCCGAGCCCCCGAAGCCGCCGGAGTTCAAGCCGGATCCGCCGGACGCCAGGGCAGGCCTCACCGAGTTCCGCCCCCTGGTGGCGGCCTCCGCGACCGGGATGATCGCGCTGCGCGACGAGCAGCTCGTGGCGTTCGGCAAGGGGGTGCTCACCCAGGGGAGGCTCACCCCTCCCTCCGGCTACGCCCAGCCGCCGTGCCTGATGGGCGGGCTGACCCGGGACCGCTGCGCGTTCTTCCGGATGGCTCTTTGGACACGTCCCCCGGTGGGGCTCGGGTATTTCGGGGCGATCCAGGAGAGCGCGGTCGGGACGTGGTCTCCTCTGCGCCCCTCCCCTGCCCCGTGGGCCACCCTCTCCCCGGGGCGCGAGGTCGCCTACGCCATCCGGGAAACCTCGGGGTTGACCATCGACACCATCGACGAGAAGGGAGAGATCAAGACGATCTTCGACGCATCCTCGGCGCCCGAGCTGGGGAACCCCCGGGTGGTCGAGCTGCCGCAGAAGCTGGTGGTCGTGGGGGCTGAAGCCAACGAGAACGAGCTCCAAGTGCTCCTCCTCAAGCGGGACGGCGAGGGGAAATTCCAGCAGACCCAGGGCCCCTCCACGGGCGTCTACCTGCTCCCTCCGGGGGCCACCGCCGCCTGGGCCCGGGGGATGATCGCCGCCCGCAAGAAGGCCGGCTACGGGGTGTGGGCTGCGGCCCCCTCCCTGGACGCCAAGGGCGAGCCGGAGGATGCCTTCTACCTGGCCTGGACCGAGGTGATCCCCCCGGCCAAGTACACCCCCGCCGGGGTGGCGCCGAAGAAGCGCGGCGCAAAGAACGGGTGTGGCCGCTCCAGCCGACCTCTCTCGGACCTGAGCGTGGAGAAGAAGGTCCACGTGATGAAGTTCAACGGCGACGGCAAGCGCACCGAGGATCGGATCCTCCCACACATCTCGTTCCACGCCGAGGACGACAACCTGACGCTGACGCTGGTGCCCACCAGCTACGGCTACACGCTCAACGGAGTGCCCCACGGCCGCGACGGCAGGCCCAAGAGCGATGCCCCCGGCGACGCGCGCCCCGCCGAGGGACTCGCCGCCTCGCCGCCCATCCCTGCCCCCCCCTTCCAGCAGATCCTCTCCGCCGCCTACGACCAGAAGCAAGGGGAAGGGCTGATCCTCATCGCCGAAGAAAACCACCAGGTCGCCCTCCGTTTCGACGCCACCGGTGACCTGCTCGGCAACCCCATCCCCCTGGAGAACAGCCTCCAGAACCCCACGCTCAACGCCTCCCTCTTCGCCATGGCCGGCGCATCCTGGGGGGCCCTGGAGCGCAACGCCACCGGGGTCCAGGCGATCACCGGCCCCCAGGCCGGCAAGACCATCCCCCTCCGGAGCGAGCAGAGCTGGAGCTTCCAGGGCGGGCGCGCCTGGATCCTCCCCCTCGATGACGCCCAGCTCCAGGTCGTCCGCTACGTCATGCTCACTCCCGCGGCTCGCGCCTCCTTCGGCATCGACGAGAACGAGCGCGCCCCGGTGTTCATGCCCCTGACGGCCCGGGTCAACCTCTCCACCGGCGAGTCCACCCCCTGGCAGGCCGCTCCGGGGTGGCTCGACGGAGAGAAGAAACCCCGCCTACGCGACGTCCTCTGGGTCGGTCGGGGGGCCTCCGGTCAGCTCCTCTTCTTCGGGAGCAACGACAAGGGTCAGCGCGAGCTGCACCAGCTCTCCGGGGACGAGTGGGCCAAGCCCGCCCCGATCGGCGACGGCGCCGAGTCCAGCGCGGCCCACGTGCTCCAGGTATGGAAAGACCATACGATCCTCCTCGACGACAGCAACAGCATCGCGACCTGGCTCAACAAGGGGCTGACGGTGCAGATCGGCAAGCGCTTCGGCCACTCGGTCTACAACCGCAACGCGGGGCCGCTGCTCGCGCCGGGTGAGTTCCTTTTGACCGGCGAGGCGAGCCCCCCGGTGAAGATCGACCCGGCGATGAAGCCACTCTACGCCAGCTGCCCGGCCAGCTTCGCGACGGGTCCGCAGCGGGTGGTGCTGGTGTGCGGCGAGCCGCCGGACGGGAAGACGCCAGGGGCCCGCGTCGGGACCCGCGTGCTCCGTTTTTAAGGGAGCATCCTCGAGCTCGAGGCTCACGGCTCCGGTGACATCCGCGACGGGCATGGTGACGACCACGTGAGCGTGCTCCGGGGTGGAGCTGGCGAAGCCGAGGCTCTTGAGCTCGACGGTCTCCCGAGACCCATCCCGGAAGACCAAATTGACCCGGGCCCCGGTGGTGAGTCCGGGGAGAGGGTCGGGGGCATCCAGTTCGAGGACCGCAAGCTGCCCGCGCCGCAGAGGAGCCGTATCAAGGATGGCAAATTCACGAGAGGTCACGGCGCCACAGTCTGCGATGAAACCCGGGGGAGGACCAGCCCGTGCAGTGTAAATTTCCCGGTTTTCGAGAGAAGGCGGGTATGCTACCCCCGGTCGCGGGGAGACGTGAGGTCTACCCCACTCCCCCAGCGGGTGAAGCAAATCAGCAGACCCCACGTCTCACGGGCGCGCGAGCCCCGGCGTCCGGGGCTCCCCCACCCCTCTAACCCAACCCAAACACCATGAAGCAAACGACTCTCTCTTCCCTCCTCCTCGGTGCGCTCGCCGGTGGCGCCCTGCTCCTGGCCTCGCTCCCCGGTTGCCAGGCCTCCGCAGGCGGTAACCTCAACATCGGCGGCGGGACCCCCTCCAACTCCGCTACTCCGCCCCCTGCGGGCGCCCCCGCCGACGCCGATGGCGACAGCGTGGCCGACGGCGACGACAAGTGCCCCGACAAGAAGGAAGACGGCCTCCAGCCCAACCCGACCGACGGCTGCCCCTCCGAGGATCCGGACCAGGACGGTGTGCTGGGCGACGCGGACAAGTGCCCCAACGAACCGGAGAGCAAGAACGGCTTCAAGGACGACGACGGCTGCCCCGACGAGATCCCCTCCCACGTCAAGATCTCCGGCAACCAGCTCGAGATCGACGAGGAGGTCAAGTTCGTCACCGGCTCCGCCGAGATCGACCATGCCTCCGACAAGCTCATCGAGGAGATCGCCAAGACCCTCAAGGAGCACCCGGAGATCGAGCTCATCGAGATCGCCGGCCACACCGACAGCCGCGGCGCCCCCGCCGCCAACAAGACCCTCTCCCAGAAGCGCGCCGAGGCCGTCATGAAGGAGCTGGAGAAGGACGGCGTCGACAAGGCCCGCATGCGCGCCATGGGCTACGGCCCCTACTGCCTCAAGGAGAAGGGCGACACCGAGGAGGCCCACGCGAAGAACCGCCGCGTCGAGTTCGACATCATCCTCAACAAGGGCGAGCAGAAGCAGGAGTGGGGCGGCTGCGACGAGGCCAAGAAGAAGGGCATGAAGCCCCCGGCCCTCCCCAAGAAAAAGTGACCCTCACCGTCCCTCCCCTGGACCCAGGACGAGGGGCGGTCAGGCAATGTCCGGGGGGGGGCATTGCCGCCGCTCGCAAAGCGTCGCTAGCGTGTGCGCGAGCACACAAGGAGCGACGAGAGCGATGAAGAACGTCACCAAGGTTACGGTGATCTCGGGGCTCGGCCCCGGCGACGAGAAGCGCAACGGCGAGTGGCGCTACGCCGAGACGGTCTACGAGATGAACGGCGAGCGCGCCGACAAGCGGCACCTCATGGCGCAGGCGCTCTGCGACCTGCTGCCGGGGGTGCGGCACGACGGCGCCCGGGTGGACCGGGTGGTGTTCGTCGGGGCGCCCAAGGTCGAGGAGATCTGGTGGAAATCGGGGCTTTTGGCCCGGGGTTTCCCCGGGGTGGAGGTCCAGTTCGTGACCACCCCGGACGGCAAGACCCAGGAAGAGTTCTGGGACATCACCACGGCGCTGAGCCAGCTCCTGGAGGCGGACCTCGCCGACCCGGAGGAGCGCCGCCACTACTACCTGGACGTGACGCCGCTGGGCTACCGGATCATGCCGCTGTTCGTGGCGGCGGCGCTCCAGCAGGCGCTCGCGGGGTGGGCACGCAAGCACCGCCGCCGCCCCCCCCGGGTCTCGCTGCTCTACGGCGCCTGGGAAGGCAAGAACCCCGACGGCTCCACCCCCATCTGGGATCTCACCGACCTGGTGGCCTCCGGGGCCTGGTCCGGCGCCCTGAACCAGATCCACCGGACAGGACACGCCGACGACCTGGCCCTGGTGGCCGGCGCCCTCGGCGGCGACGCCGCCGGCGATACTCCCGACGACGATGGACCGGCGCGGGCCCTGGCGGACGCCGCCCAGGCGATGACGCGGGATCTCGCCTTCGGTCGGCTCCGGGACCTCTTCGCCCGCTCCGCTCCGGCGCTCCTGGAGCAGCTCGACAGCGAGGCCAGCCAGGCGCTGGCGGCCCGCGTCCGCACGCTCCAGGAGGCCATCGACGACCTGAAGCAGCACCTGGCCCCCTTGCGAGCCGGCGACATCGTGGGCCCGGACGGGCTCCGGGCCACCGTCGCCTTCGCGCGCCTGAGCGCCGCCCAGGGACGCCACGCCGACGGCGCCTCCGCGCTCCGGGAGGCCCTGGTCACCCACTACGGCCGCTCCACCCGCCGCGTCCCGATGATCGAGCCGGGGACCAAGGGGTTCGCCCGGCAGCGGGAGCGGATCACCGCCGAGCTGGACGAGCTGTGGCGCCGCGCCTCCGCCGGCACCGAGGAGGAGCGCTCTGCCTTCCTGGCGACGCTGCCCCCGGCGCTCCGCGAGCCCCTCGACCACCTCAAGCCCCTCGAACGGCTCCGCCTCGACCTGGGCCGCCTGGGCTTCGCCGAGGGCTCCGCCACCACCAGCCAGCTCCGGAGCAACCTCGACGCCCGCATGAGCAACCTGGCCGCGCTCCTGGAGGCGCCGCTCCCTCCGCCGCTCTTCCTCAACCTCTCGGAGACGCCCGTCGAGGATTGGTCCGACGAGCAGCGAGAGGCGACCCGGGCCCTGGGCTGCGGCGAGCCGGCGGAGCTCCTGGGCGGTCTCCCCGAGCTGGACCCGGACGCCGACGAGGAGGCCACCGAGCAGCTCGCCCGCGACCTCGCCTCCCGGGCGGTGGCCCAGGGGGCCGCGGGGGTCTGCGTCGACACGGACCCGTCCCTCACCTTCGCCCTGGTGGCCGAGCTGCAGGCCCGCGGGATCAAATGCTTCGCCCCGACCACCCGCAAGGTCACCGTCGAGCACGAGGTCGACGGCGCCACCCGCAAGAAGACCGAGCTCCGCTTCGCCCGCTGGCGCCCCTTCGCTCGCCCCTCCAGTGAAGAGGGTTGAAGCGCGCTCGCCTCGCTGGGTTACCCTACCCTCATGCCTGCTGCGTCCGAAGCCCCTCCGGGGGCGGTGGTCCGGGGGCCCCACGGCCCGCGCTGGGAGGAGCGACCTCTCCGCGCGCCAGGGCCCGCCGAGGCCCGCGTCCGGGTCCTCCTCGCGGGGATCTGCCGCACCGACCTCCACGCCGCCGATGGCTCTTTCGGGGTGCCCACCGGGCGCGTCCTGGGCCACGAATTTGTCGGAGAGATCACCGATCCCGGTCACAACGGACCCTTCCCCACGGGAACAAGGGTCACGGCGAACCCCCTGCTCCCTTGCGGCACTTGCGGGGGCTGCACGGGCGAGGCTTCCTGCTTCTCTCCCCGCATGCTCGGCCTCGATCAGGACGGCGCCTTCGCGGGCCACGTCGTCCTGCCGTGGCGAGCGCTCCACGTGATCCCGGCGACGCTTTCGCCCCGGCGAGCGGCCTACGTCGAGCCCGTGGCGGCCTCGCTGGCGGTGCTCCGGGCGCCCATCGCCCCGGGGGAACGGGGGCTCCTCCTGGGGAAGAACCGCATCGCTGAGCTGACCCTGCGGGTGCTCGAAGCGCACGGATTCCGCAGGGTGACCTGCCTCCCCCACGGCGAACCGCTCCCGGAGAACGCTTTCGATTTCGCCATCGAGACGGTGGCCACGGAGGCCACGCTGGCGGGGCTGCTCCGGGCGGTGCGCCCGGGAGGGTGCCTGGTGCTCAAGAGCCGCCCGGCGGAGCGGATCCCCCTCGACATCGGGCTGGCGGTGCGCCGCGATCTCCGGCTCTGCGCGGTGGGTTACGGTGCCTTTCCCGAGGCGATCCGGCTCCTTTCGACCTTGCCTGTCGACGACCTGCTGGGCGAGGTCTTCCCCCTGCGGCGCTTCGAGGACGCCTTTGCGATGGCCCGGCGCTCCGAGTCCGCCAAGCTCTTCCTGGCGCCCTGATGTGCGGGATCCTCGCCGCGGTCTCCTCCGCCCCGACCCTGCTGGATCTCCGCCCCGGGCTCCGCGCCCTCGCCCACCGGGGCCCCGACGGCATCGGACGCCGCGCCTCCTCCTGCGGGCGGGCTCACCTCGGCCATACCCGGCTGGCCCTCGTCGATCTTGCCGGCGGGCAGCAGCCCTTCGCCAGCGAGGATGGGGCCATCCTGGCGGTGGTCAACGGCGAGTTCTACGGCGACGACCGGCTCCGGGTCTCGCTGCTGGACCGGGGACACCGGCTCACCAGCCGCTGCGACAGCGAGCTGCTCGTCCATCTCTACGAGGAGCACGGCACCGACGCCCTCCGGATGCTCCGCGGCGAGTTCGCCTTCGCCCTCTGGGATCAGCGGACCCGGCGCCTCTGGGCTGCCCGCGACCGCTTCGGCATCAAGCCCCTGGTCTACGCGCGGCGGGGTGGCCTCGTGCTCCTGGCCTCCGAGGCCAAGGCGCTCTTCGCCCTCGGTGTCCCCCGGGCCTGGGACGAGGCGTCTCTCTTCCAGGCGGCCAGCCTCCAGTACCTGCCACCGGAGCGCACCCTCTTCGCCGGTGTCGAGGCTGTCCCTCCCGGCCACGCCCTCCTCACCGACGGGGACTCCCTCGTGGTCCGTCCCTACTGGGACATGGACTATCCCTGCCAGGGCGACGACATCGACGAGGAGGAGGCCACGGACGAGCTACGACGGCGCCTGGATGAAGCGGTGGCGCTACGGCTCCGGGGGGACGCGCCGGTGGCCTGCCAGCTCAGCGGCGGGATCGACTCGGCCACGGTCCTCGCCTCCGCGTCGCGGGCCGCAGGGAGGCCCCTGGACGCCTTCACCATCTCCTTCGGCGGCGACCACGACGAGGCACACCATGCTCGGGAGATCTCTGCCTTCGTCGGGTCGCACCTCCAGGTCATCGACGCCAGCCCGGAGGCGCTAGCCGGAGCCTTCCCCGATGCGGTGGTCGCCGGCGAGGGCCTGGCGATCAATGGCCACATCGCCGGGAAATTTCTCCTCACCCGGGCGATCCGCGACGCGGGCTACAGGGTGGCGCTCACCGGAGAAGGCGCCGACGAGGTGCTGGCGGGCTACGCCCACCTCCGCGCGGACCTCGCAGGCAGAACGGAACACCTGGAGGCCACCAACCGCGCCTCCTCCGGGCTGATGCTCCCCTCCGGCGTGTCGCTCCCTCTCGGTGCGGTCGAGGTACGCCTCGGCTTTGTCCCTACCTGGCTCCGCGCCAAGGGCACCCTTGGCCATCGGGTCCGCGCGCTGCTCCGGAAAGATCAGATCGCGCGCTTCTCCGCCGTCGATCCGGCGGTGACGCTGGTGGACGCCTTCGACCTCGAAGGGCAGCTCCAGGGGCGCGGCCCCGTGGAGCAGTCCCTCTACCTGTGGACCAAGCTGGCCCTCGGCGGCTACATCCTGAGAACGCTCGGGGACGCCCAGGAGATGGCCCACGGGGTCGAGGGGCGCCTCCCTTTCCTGGATCACGAGCTGTTCGCGTGGCTCCGCTCCGTGCCCACCTCCCTCAAGATCCGGGAAGGGGTCGAAAAATACCTCCTCCGAAAATCCCAGCGCGGGCGGCTCCCCGAGGCCACCCTGCGGCGGGAAAAGCACCCCTTCGTGGCTCCTCCTCTGGCGGGCCGCCTCCTAGAGCTCGCCCGGGATCTGTTCTGTAGCCGGGCGTTCCGGGCCTCCCCGCTCTTCGATCCTGACCGGGTGCTCGCCCTGCTGGACGCCTTGCCCACGATGACCCCGGAGGCCCGCAAGCTCAGCGATCCTCCGCTCTACCTCGCCCTCTCCTCGGCGGTGCTCGCGGAGCGCCTGGGCCTCGGATAGCGCCCTTCTTTGGTGGGTTCTTCCCCAGCTCCGTCCGCGATCCGTGAGACCTCACCCCCCTGGCCCCCTCTCCGTCTCCCGCGGCGAGGGGACCTCACCCCCCTGGCCCCCTCTCCGTCTCCCGCGGCGAGGGGGAGACTTCCAGCAGGGGGCGAGGGCGAAGCAGGGAAAGCGCGCAATCAAGCCCAGGAAAGGCCGAACACGCCCACGGGCGAAGAGCCCCCTTCCCCTTCCCCCTTCCCCCCTTCTTTCTTTTCGATCTGCCGAGGATCTCCCCCTCTCCGCGGGAGACGGAGAGGGGGCCGGGGGGGTGAGGTCTCCGCGGGAGACGGAGAGGGGGCCGGGGGGGTGAGGTCTCACGAATCGCGGAAGGCTAAAACAATAGGACACCGCCGGAGAGCGCCAGGAACCTCAGCACCGGCGCCAGCCCCAGCGCCAGCGCTACCCCCCAGGCCAGCGCCCCGGTCCGCAGCGCCGCCGGAGCCCATACGCCGTAGGCGCCGTCCTCTTGCGGAGCGAGCCAGGCCCCCAGCGCCGCCCCCACCGACGAGGACGCCGCCGCCAGAAGGGCCCCCAGCAGCGGGTAACCCAGCCAGAGCACGTCCGACCGGAACAGGCAGTAACCGCACCGGTGGTGAGGGACCTCGTAGGCATACGGAGCCACCACCTGCGGGATCGCCACCAGCGCCAGGGGCAGAGCGACCAGCGCCACTGCCCCAGCGACCATCGCCGCTGGACGCGCCTCCGTCCTGGACGCCCGCCAGGCCGCCACCGCCGCCGCCATCGTCGCGAGGGGGGCGAGCGTCGCGGCGGATTGTCCAGAGTTTCCATAGGATACCCGGGGCGCACCCCCCGCGTCGAGGCCGGAGGAGCAGCAGGAGGCGACCACGGAGAAGTCGAGGGCACCAAGCCAGGAGGCGGTGAGGGCGAGGTCCGCGAGGGAGAGGGCAGCCACCGCGAGGATCGCCACGGCCAGGGGCCGGAGCAGGGCGAGGCTCCGGACCGCGCGATCCAGGGAGAGCAGGCGCCAGAGGACAAGCGAGGCGAGGGAGGCGAGGCCCGCGGCGGCGATGGCCCAGGGCCCCGCGGAGACAGCGTGGACGACGCCGTGGCCGCACATGGCGCCGCGGAGGTGGGGGGCAAGCTGGCTGGCGGCGGTCAACGACAGCAGCAGCGCGCCGGCCTGCACCGCGGCGCCGACCCGGACCGAGGCGGAGGCCAGCTCGAACTGACGCTCCAGGGCGAGCTGGCCCTCGCTGGTGGCCCCGAGGTGAGCGAAGCGGAGCACCTTCCCCCCGACCCAGGCGCCGTACACAAAGAGCGCTGTGGCGACGATCCCGGCGGCGAGCCGGACCACGATCCACGGGGAGAGCAGGTCCACGGGGCGAGGCGTAGCACGGCTCCTGGCCCACGGGCAGCGACCGGGGCGGCCCTGACCTGGCAGGGTACCCGGTGGGAGCCCGCGCGCAGAAGCGGTGCAGGAGTGAGCGGATTCGGAGGAACTCCCGGGAGGTTTTCCCTTCGCCCCTTGCCTTCGATGGCACCTCTTGTAGAGAGTGTGCCACCCCCCGATAGGGTCCGGAGAGACCCACGAGCAAGGCGATGACAGAGCTACCGGTGCTGGAGTTTGTGCTGAGGAATTACAAGAACTTCAACGCGAGGGCGACGCGGGACGCGCTGCTTGCGTACTGGCGCCACGTCGAGGCGGGGGGCCGGATGTTCTGGGCGATGGCGGGGGCGATGTCGTCGGCGCAGCTGGGGATCACGCTGGCGCCGGCGATCCGGGCGGGGCTGATCCACGGGCTGTCGGTGACCGGGGCCAACCTGGAGGAGTCGCTGTTCCGGCTGGTGGCGCACCACAGCTACAAGGATTTCCCGGAGTATCGTTACTTCACGAAGGAGGACGACACGCGGATCCTGAACGAGCGGATGCGGCGGGTGACCGACACGAGCATCCCGGAGGACGAGGCGTTCCGGGCGGTGGAGCGGTACATCGTCCCTGCCTGGAAGAGGGCCACCGAGAAGGGAGAGCGACGCTTCTGGCACGAGTATTTCTACGAGCTGATCCAGGCCATCGAGCCGGCCCAGTACGAGGGAGACCCGGAGGCGTGCTGGCTGCTGGCGGCGGCGAGGGCGAAGCTCCCGCTGGTGGTGCCGGGCTACGAGGACTCGACCTTCGGCAACATCTTCGCCGCCCACGTGCGTCTGGGCGAGTGCAGCGCCAGCATCTCGAAGTCGGGCATCGAGTACATGGCCGCCTTCTACGACCAGTACCGGGAGCTGTCGGCGGGGGTGGGCGTCGGGTTCTTCCAGATCGGCGGCGGGATCGCGGGGGATTTCCCCATCTGCGTCGTCCCCTCTTTGAAGTACGACCTGGAGGAGCAAGCGAAGCCGTGGGCTTACTTCTGCCAGATCTCCGACTCGACGACCTCCTACGGCTCCTACTCCGGGGCGACCCCCAACGAGAAGATCACCTGGGACAAGCTCACCAAGGATACCCCGATGTTCGTCATCGAGTCGGACGCGACCCTCGTGGTGCCGCTGATCCTGTCGGCGCTCCTGGAGTGCAAGCAGCGCCCGGAGGAGGCCCGCGCCCTCATCGCCCGGCTCGCGGGCTGACCGGCATGGAGCACAGCATCCAGCCGAGCAAGCGGGACAACAGGCCGAGGCCACACCTCTCGTCCTGGGGCCGCGTGAGCGAGCCTGGCCAGGAGCGGCTGACGGAGAGCCTGGAGGAGGCGAGCCGAGGGGCCGCGCTGTGCCGCGGGCTCGGGCGCTCCTACGGGGACTCTTCGCTGCCGGCGACCCCGGGAGACAAGGTGGTGGCGACGCGGCTGGCCAACCGGGTCCTGGCCTTCGACGACCGCGGCGGGCTGCTGCGGGCGGAGGCGGGGCTCAACCTGGCGGATCTCAACCGGCTGCTCCTGCCTCGCGGCTGGTTCGTCCCGGTCACCCCGGGGACCCAGTTCGTCACCCTGGGGGGCATGGTGGCCAGCGACGTCCACGGGAAGAACCACCACCGGGCCGGCACCTTCGGCGCCCACGTCACCTCCCTGCGCATGCGCCTCGCCGACGACAGCGTGGTCACCTGCTCCCCCGAGGAGCACCCGGACCTGTTCCGCGGCACCCTCGGCGGCATGGGCCTGCTGGGGCACATCCTGGAGGTCGAGTTTCGCCTGGATCGCGTCCCCTCGCCCTGGATCTGGATGGAGAGCACCCGCGTCGGATCCATCGACGAGTTCCTGGGCGCGCTGGCGGAGGGAGCCCAGCGGTGGCCGATGACGATGGGCTGGATCGACTGCATCCACCGGGGCCGCTCCATGGGGCGAGGCATCCTCATGGCGGGTCGGTGGGCCACCCCGGAGGAGGCCCCTCCCCGGCCTCCCCCGCCTCCACGGGAGATCACCTGGCCCGTGGATCTCCCCAACTGGGCCCTCAACCCCCTGAGCGCCTGGGCCTTCAACACGCTCTACTACGCCAGCCACTGGCGCCGCCACCGCCGCCGCGTCGTGGCGCCGACCACCTTCTTCTACCCCCTGGACGCGGTGCTCCACTGGAACCGCGCCTACGGCCCCCGGGGCTTCACCCAGTACCAGTGCGTGCTCCCGAGGGCGGCGGGGCCCGAGGCGGTGCGCGAGTTCCTGGAGCGGCTGACGAGGCTGGGCGCCGCCTCTCCCCTCTGCGTGATCAAGGACTGCGGCCCCGAGGGACAGGGCCTCCTCTCCTTCCCCCTGGAAGGCACTTCCATCGCCGTTGATATGGCCATTTCCCCGGAGATTCAGCGCATCGTGGATCACCTCAACGAGTTCGTCATCGCCGCCGGAGGGCGCATCTACCTCACCAAGGATCGCTTCACGCGCCCCGAGCACTTCCGCGCCATGGAGCCCCGCCTGGAGCGCTTCCTCGCCCTCCGGGAGCGCTGGGATCCGCGCCGGAGCCTCCGGAGCGCCCAGTCCCGCCGCCTGCTCGGAGACCGGCCTTGAAGGCGGTCCTCCTCGGCGGGACCAGCGGCATGGGCCGGGCGCTGGCCAGGGGCCTGGTCGAGCGGGGAGACCAGGTCTTCCTGCTGGGCCGCCGCCCGGACGAGCTGGCCCGGAGCGCCGCGGACCTGGAGGCTCGCCACCCGCAAAAACTCCCCTGCGGCCATGCCCCCTGCGACCTGGAGGATCCAGATGGCTTCGAGGCTGCCCTGGAGGCCGCCGAGACCGCCCTCGGCGGCCTGGACGCGGTGATCGTCACCGCCGCCCTCTTCGCCACCCAGGACGCGCTGGAGGCGGATCTCGCCCTGACCCGGCGGCTGCTCACGGTGAACTTCGCCAGCACGGTGCTCTTCTGCGAGCACGCAAGGAAGCGGCTGCTGGCCCGGGGAGGCGGCCACCTGGTAGTGTTCTCCTCCGTCGCCGGGGATCGGGGGCGCAAGCCGGTGGTGCTCTACGGCGCGAGCAAGGCGGGCCTGTCGGCCTACCTGGAGGGGCTGGACCACAAATTCCACGGACAGGGGCTTCGGGTGCTGTGCGTCAAGCCGGGCTTCGTCAGGACCGGGATGACCGAGGGACTCAAGCCTCCCCCCTTCGCCGGCGAGCCCAACCAGGTGGCCCGCGACGTGCTGCGCGCCATGGACCGGGGCTCGCCCCTCGTCTACACCCCGGCCATCTGGTCGCTGATCCTCCGCGTCATACGCTCCCTCCCCCGCTTCGTGATGCGCAAGATCCAGTTCTGAGTTCAGTTAGGCCGAGGGGGCGCCTTGGAGGATTTCTTCAGCGAGAGCCCCCAGAAGAGCTGATCCAGGGAGCTGTCCCCCCCCTTCGCCGCGGTCATCCGCTCGCCGAAGCGCTGCCGGGCGAAGGCGACGGCCTCCAGGAGCCGCATCAGCACCCCGGGGAGCGCCTCCATGGCAGGCAGGAAGATCTCGCCGGACATGGAGACGTTCTGCCCGTCGGGGTTGATGAACGCCTTGGCCACCTTGACCTCGCAGGAAACCTCGCTGGCGATGCGGTAGGCGAGGGTCAGGTCGTCCTCGGAATGGAGGGGCCAGCAGTTCGGCAGGAGCACCGCGACGAACACGTCGTCGTCGCTCTCCATGGGGATGACGTAGGTGAGCCCGTTGTGGCGGACCTCGATGCCGTCAAATTCCTCATCAAAGGAGGGTTCGAGGCCCGCCCCCAGGAGGGCGTCCATCCACACCTTGCGCTTCGCCTCGTTTCTGTTTGCCATGGTTTCCTCCCGGGGCGGGTGTGGCGCCAACCCCTCCAGCATGGACTGCCCGGGGGGTCCGGGAAAGCGAATTAAGCCCGGGTGAGCGCCCGGGTAGGATACCGGAGCAGGGTGAGCGCGGGGGAGGTTTCAAAAAAATGGATCGACCCCGGGAACCCATCCGGAAGAGGGGCTGTCGCTGGGAGGGCGACGGTCGAGCGACGGCAAGGCGGTGAGCCTGAAACCAGCGCCGCCAGGCACGCAAGACCCCCGCACCAGAACCCGGCCCCGCCCGCGAGGGCCAGGGAAGGGTGCGCCCAGAGGATACAGGACCGAGCACAGGGACCGCTGAACAACCGCCGAAAACGAGGGTACCACGATGACCAAGACCAGCTTCTCCAGCCTCTCCTCCTCCAGCACCAGCAACCCCTTCGGCGCCGCCGTCCCCGCCGTCAACCCCTTCGGCGCCGCCGAGACCCCGCAGGCACGAGGCCCCCAGGGCTACGCGCTCCTCGCCTCGGGCCCCGCGGTGGACCCGAGCGAGGTGGAGAACGCCGCCCAGAGCAGCGTCGAGATCAGCATCGCCTGGGGCATCTCCCTGCTCCACGTCACCCACCTCGTCCCGCCCCGCACCTTCGTGGTGGGCGACGAGGACTCCTGTGACTTCCAGCTCCCCGCCTCCCGCCTCGGCCTGACCTCGGCCCCCCTGGTGGTGGTCGACCAGGGGCAGACCTTCGCGGTGCTCCTCCCCGGCGCCGAGGGCTGGATCGAGCTGCCCGGCAAGGGACGCCTGTCCCTCTCGGAGGTGCGCGGCTCGGAGCTGGCCCTCCCCTGCCCGCTCCAGGCCGGGGCCCGGATGATCGCCCTGCCCGCCGCCGCGCGGCTCCGCCAGGAGATCGGCGGGCTGGTGATGACCGTCGGCTCCGTCGCCGCCGGCAAGAAGGTCCGCCGCGCCCTGCTCGGCACCGCCTCCCTCACCGGGCTGCTGTTCGCGGGGCTGTCGTTCCTGGGGCACGCCTCCCTGCTGGGTGGCCTCGCCTTCTTCAAGCCGGAGCTGTCCAGCGCCGACGAGGAGGAGGCCCGCCGCGAGCGCGAGGTGCTGATGGCCCAGATGCTCAAGGCCGCCGCAGAGAAGGAGACGGAGCCCGTTGAGCAGGAGGTCGAAAAACCCGCCGCGGACTCCTCCGGCGGGGAAGGCGCCGCCGCCCAGGGGCCCTCGGGCAAGATGGGCTCGACGATCTCCACCAGGAGCGGCGGCAAGTTCGCGGTCAAGGGCCGCGACAGCAACCCGGACCCGCACATCAGCCGCGAGCAGGCCCGCGAAGAGGCCGCGCGCTTCGGGATGATCGGGTTGCTCCAGGCCAACGTCGGCGGCGACAGCAACGCCCCGGTCGCCCCCTGGGGCCGCGACAGCGCCGAGGGCCGCGACGCCTTCAGCGCCCTGGGCAACATGTGGGGCGCCTCCCTCGGCGAGAGCCACGGCTCCAACGGCCTGGGCCTGAGCGGCATCGGCGCCGGCAGCGACGGGCGCCACGAGGGCATCGGCATCGGCCAGGTCGGCACCATCTTCGGCGGCGGCGGCACCTGCAAGGAAGGCTCCCGCTGCGACGGCATCGGCACCGGCACGGGCCCCGGGCTCAAGGGCGACCACAAGGTCAAGCCGCCCTCGGTCCAGATGGCCCCCCCCGCCGTCAGCGGCCGCATCGCCCCGGAGCTCATCCAGCGCATCGTGCGCCAGAGCTTCGGCCACTTCCGCCTCTGCTACGAGAACGGCCTGCGCTCCAACCCCAACCTCGCGGGCCGCGTGTCGGTGCGCTTCATCATCGACCGCTCGGGCCGCGTCACCAGCGTCTCCAACGCCGGCAGCGACCTCCCCGACAGCGCCGTAGTCTCCTGCGTGGTTCGCTCCTTCTCCGGCATGTCCTTCCCCGAGCCGGAGAATGGCATCGTCTCCGTCACCTACCCCATCTCCTTCGCCCCCGGCAGCCGCTTAGCCCAGCAGCCCGGTGACCGGGACCGCCGCCAGGTTCCGCTCCGCCAGCCTCCCCAGGATCTCCGCTACCTCCGGCGCCCCTGGGGAGCCCGCTTTTGTCCTCGCCCCCTCGACCCGGAGCACCCCACCGTCCGCCAGCGCCGCCCCGCCCCACGTCCAGCCCACCAGGGTCAGTTCCAGCGCCGAGGCCACCCAGGCCAACCTGGGTGAAGTTCGCCCCCCGGGGGAACGGAGGAGCCAGGGGCGCGCGCCGAGGTACTCCTGGAAGGCGCCCATCCCGCCGAGCAATTCCTCGTGGATGCGCTCCGCGGGTCGGGCGAAGAACCAGGGGTCATCCGGGGAGGCAAGTAGCCCGAGGTCGTGGCCCGCGTCCGCCGCCTCCCGGAGCAGCGAGGCCGCAGGAGCAACGAGGGACGCCGGGAGGAAGAAGGTGGCCCGGGCCCCGTGGGCGCGGAGCACCGGCAGCAGCGCCCGGAGGCGAGCGACCTCCCGGATCTCGAAGGTGAGGGCGACCCCGCGGGCGCCCGGGACCGAGCAGACGACCTCACCCCACATCCGGAGCCAGGGGAGCACAACGCCGAGGGCGACAAGGGCGAGGTAACCGCCCAGAACGCCGAGGGCCAGAGGCAAGGGGGGCGGGTGGCCCAGGAGCGCGCGGGCCGACAGGGCGAGCCCCGCGGCGGTGGCCAGGGCGAGGAGCAGCGATCCCGGGCGCCGGGTCACGAAGCCGGGAGCACGCCGCCAGGGCGTGCCGCCTCCTGGCGCCGGGCGAGGTGGGCGCGGAGCTTGGGGGGGACGTAGAAGAAGCCGTAAGGCCCGCCGTTTTTTTCGTGGTGGATCTGGTGGGCGTCGCACAGCAGGCGGAAGTAGGCGAAGCGCCGGAGCCCCTGGACTGGGAGACGACCGTGCATCAACCCGTCGTGGAAGGTGAGGTAGAGGAGGCCGAAGGCGGTCATGCCGAAGCCCCAGCCGTAGGCGATCTCCCGGAGGATCGAGGGGGCACCGAGGCACCCGTAGAGGATGAGCCCCGCGGCGACCGGGGCGTGGGTGGCGGAGAGCACGTCGTTGAACTCGAAGCGACCTGTCCGGGGCTCGTGGTGGCTGCGATGGACGGGCCAGAGGGGGCCGTGCCAGACCCGGTGATGGAGGAATTCCGCCCAGAATTCCATGAAGATCAGGGCCACGAAGCCGCTCACCAGCCAGAGCACCACCGAGACCATGGTAGACGTCATCGAAACACCTCAGGTACAGGATGATTCCCGCCGCCAAGTCGCCGCTCTTCGAGGCATGGTTTCTGAGGCACGTGGGCGGGCGCCTGCGGGCCTCGTTCTCCTCGCTGCGGGTCGCGGGCGCCGAGCACGTGCTGGAGGCCGCAGCTCAGGCCCCGCTGCTGTGGATCGGCAACCATACGAGCTGGTGGGACCCGCTGGTGGCTTACCACCTCTCCGGTTCGCTCTTCCGCCTCGACGGCCACGCGATGATGGACGCGAAGAACCTGCGGCGGCTGCCGTTCTTCGCCCGCATCGGCGCCTTCGGGGTCGACCTGGACGACCCGGCGGACGGCGCCCGCAGCCTGCGCTACGCGGCCAGGCTCCTGGATGCCCCGCGGCGCATGGTGCTCGTCTTCCCTCAGGGGACCGAGCGCCCGGTGACGGAGCGCCCGTTGCGGTTCAAGCCGGGCTCCGGTGAGCTGTCGCGGCTGGCCTCCCGGTGCCGGGTGATCCCCTTCGCGCTCCGCTACGACCTGGCGGGCGAGGAGCAGCCCCGGGCCCTGGTGCGCTTCGGCCCGGCCTTGCCGCCGCCCCGGAATCGCGAGGAGCGGGCGCCGGAGCGGCTGAGGGCGGCTCACGAGGCGGCGGTCACCACGCTCCTGGACACCATCGACCGGGACGTATGCGCCGGGGATTTGGATGCCTATGTCCCCCTGTTCGTCCGGCGCTCGCGCCTGGGGGAGCTGGCCGGCCAGGCACTGGGCTGGCTGGTGGGTCCGCGGCAGCACGTCACCCCCCCTCGACTTCCGCCCTGAGCAGGTCGATGGCCTGCTTGCGCTGCTCGACACTCATCTTCCCCTCGGAGGCGAAGATGACACGGCCCTGCTTGTTGAGCAGGACGATGGAGCTGGTCTTCTTGCGGAAGGCGTAGGAGACCTGCACGTGGCCCGTCCAGTCGCAGAAGATGGTGGTGCCGAGTTTCTTGGACTCCTCCCGGATGGAGTCCTTCACGAAGCCCTTGACCGGCCAGTAGTTGTACGCGGTCAGGTCCGCGACCGCCGCCAGGGCCACCTTGTCCTTGTATTTATCGCCCTTGGCGAGCTTCGACAGCTCGTCCTTGAAGGGCTGGTTCATCTTCGTCGAGTCCTTGTCCTCGTAGACGATCAGGATGGGCTTTCCGACGAGCGTCTCCAGCTTGATGACCTTGCCGTCGGCGTCCTCCAGGTCGACGTTCTTCCCCATCTCCCCCACCGCAGGCAGGGCCAGCGCCGAGGTCACCCCCAGCCAGACCGCCAGCAGCACCGGCAGCGCGGCACCCACGGTCCGGGCCACCAGGCGGCCCCGGGGCGTGATCGCCAGGGTGCGACCCCTCCACTCGACGGTGCGGCGAGAGAGGGCGCGAGCAAACGAGGTCATCAACAGGAGATCCGCGAGCATGACATCCACCCAGAGCCTCCCTCGGGAGGCGCGTCGATCCACCAGAAAACGAGCGGCCATCGCCACCGAGAGCCGCCCCACCACCGCCAGCGCCGCCGTCGCCCAGGCCACCCAGGCGTTCAGCGGCGCAAGCACCGCCAGCAAGACCAGCGGCAGCGTCGGGAAGAAGAGCAGCGGGTAGGTGAGCAACAGCGCCGGGCGCTGCGCCCGGATCACCTGGAGCCACCGGGCATAACGCTCCACCGCCGCCTCCGCCGAGCGCCCCACCGCCAGGCTCCGCGCCAGCAGCGGCACCACCTCCACCCGGAACCCCCGCTCCCCCAGCCGCCGGGCCAGCTCCATGTCCTCCCCCAGCACGTCCGTCAGCGCCTCGAACCCCCCCGCCGCCTCCAGCGCCTCCCGCCTCACCGCAAACAGCTTCCCCACCATCCCTCCGCCGTCGATCCCGCTCAGCACCGGGAATGCATGGAGCGACCCTCCCAGCAACGCCTGCGAGGCTCGATCGCCCCAGGTCTCGCAGGACCCCACCTCGGCCGGCGGCACCCAGGCCGCGCCGACCCCGGGGTTCGAGAGGGTCAACATCAACCCTCTCAGCTCCTCCTCGCCCAGTTCGACGTCGCTGTCGGCCACCACGATGACGTTGGCCTCCTCGTGGGCGAGCACCGCGGCGAGCTGGCCGCTCTTGGCGTTGGGAGTGGCCGCCCGGGTCTCGCGCACCCCGACGTGGAGCCCCTCCGCTTCGAGGAGCCGCTGGACCCGGAGCACGGCGGGGTAGGCGTCGTCCTGGGAGGAGGAGACCGCCAGGACGACGCGGGCGTCCGAGGCCACGGCGGCCAGGACGCGAGAAGAGGAGAGGGCGCGCTCCAGGGTGGGTTCGTGGCCTGCGCAGGGGCGAACCAGGAGCACGCGGGCATCCGGGGGGGGGCCGGCAGGGAGCCGCGTCGCCCGGAGCCGCCCCCGGAGCCCGCGGAACGAGGCCAGACCGCTGACGAAGGCGGCGACCTGGGCCCACGAGAGGACGAGGAGGTCAAGGGGGTGCAGGTACGGCACGAGGGCTAGGATGCCAGAAGGAGGTCCCGGGTTGTCCCCGAAGGGGCGAGGATCAACCGTAGCGGCGCTCCAGCAAGGCCCGGAGCGCCGGGGCGCCCCGGACCAGCCCCAGGGTGTGCTCGGCGTGGCCCTCCGCGAAGCCGTTCCCGATGTGGAGATCGATGTCCTTCCCGACGCCCTCGGCCCCCAGCGCGGCCCGCGGGAAGCTGGTGCTCATGGCGAAGAAGTAGACGCAGCCCCGGGGGCGGGTGGCGAGGATGGCGGCCATCTCGGCGCCGTCGACGTTGACGCAGGAGAAAGCCACGTCCACCTCCCCCCCGCGGGAGGCCAGCGCGTCCCGGATCGCCAGCGGGTCGCGGGCGTCCGCCAGGAGGACGTCGTCGCAGAGGCCCAGGGAGCGGAGCTCGTCGGCGTAAGGCCCGTGAGGTTCGACGCCGAGCACCGCGGACGCCCCGCGGCGCCTGGCCTCGGCGCAGCAGAGCAGCCCGGATTTCCCCCCGGCTCCCAGGATCAGGACCCGATCTCCGGGATTCACCCGCCGCGCCGCCTGGGGGGCGGCGCCGGCCACGTCGAAGAGGGCGAGGGCCAGCCGCTCCGGCAGGTCGTCGGGCATGCGGGCGAAGGGCGCGGAGGCGAAGATCACCGCCTGCCCGATCACGTCCACCTGGGCGCTGGCGGGGCGAATTGCCCGGATCTTCTCCAGCCGGAGCGGGGTCAACGACAGGGAGGCGAGGGTCGCCACCCGGTCCCCCGGGGCGACCCCCCGGTGAGACGCCCCGGAGCCCACCCAGGCGACGCGCCCCAGGAGCATCCCGCCGGAGCCGGTCACCGGGTTGTGCTGCTTGCCCCGCTCCCGCACCGTTTGCAGGATCTGCTCCCCCACCCCTTCCTCGCCCGCAGCCTCTTCCATCTGGCGAAAGCTGGCGGCGTCGATGTTGAGCGTGTCCACGTCCACCAGGATCTCGGTCGAGAACCGGAGGGAGGTGTCGTTGTTCAGCCTCCAGGCGGGTTGAGGCAGGGCGCCGACCGGGTCGAGGGAGCGGTGGGTGCCCAGGGAGTCACCGGGGAGTTCGAGGGTCATGGGGGGGGGCTAGCAGAAGGCAATTCTGCTGCAAAGAGCGTGGTCCGTTGCTTGACCCGCGGGGGGCCATCGGCCTACCATCGGTCCGAGTCGAGTCCAAAGGCCGATGACAGATCATTTTCCCAAGCCTCCGGCGGCTGGCCTGGCCAAGCGTCGACCCTACGGATTGCGCTTCATCTCTGGCAAATACACGGGGGGCGAGTTCAGCTTGATCCCCGGCCAGGAGATCGTCGTGGGTCGAGCCAACGACCTGCAGATGGTCCTGGTGGAGGACATGGTCTCCCGGCGCCACGCGCGCATCTTCTGGGATAGCGACCAGATCCAGATCGAAGATCTTGGCTCCACCAACGGCACCTTCGTCAACGGCGAGAAGATCAAGCGCGCCCTCCTCAAGGAGGGGGACCGGATCCTCATCGGGACCAACATCCTCAAGGTGGTCTCCCTGGATTCGACCCCGACCAACAGCGCGCCGCAGAACCTGGAGAGCGTCGCCGCGCGCCGCTCCACCCAGGCCCAGGCTACGGCGACGCGCACCATGTCGGGCTCCATCGAGGAGATCCCCCTGCCGGATCTCCTCCAGCTCCTCTACACCTCCAAGAAGAACGGCGTCCTGGTGATCCGCACCGACGACGACGTGGGCCGGATCTACTTCCGCAAGGGCCAGATCTACCACTGCTCCATCAACGACCTGGAGGAGCTGGCCCCCCTCAAGGGCCTCTTCCGCCTCCTCACCTGGCAGACCGGGTACTTCGACCTGGAGCCACCGGACGAGACCCAGTTCCCCAACGAGCTCGACATCAGCGTCCCGGAACTGCTCATGGAGGGGCTCCGTCAGATCGACGAGTTCAACGCCATCAAGGACCAGCTCCCCGATCTGCGCTCCCGCATCCGCATCCCCGAGCTGCTGCTCCCGGCGCTGCGCGCCCTCTCCCCGGAGGAGCTGGACGTGCTCCAGCTCGCGCACAACTACGGCACCCTCGAGTCCGTCCTCAACAAGAGCCTCGCCATGGACCTGGACACCGCCCAGCTCCTGGCCACCCTGCTCAAGAAGAAATACCTCGCCGTCATCGAGTGACACCGTCGCCGGGCGACGCTCCGTACAGCGCTCGGGGGGCGATGGGCGCCGGCGCCAGCTCGCCCGCCAGGGCGTCCACCAGGAGCGTGTCCGCCAGCGCCAGGAGCTCCTCCCTGTCCGCCGGGAGCCGCCTGGCCGGGAGCACGAAGGCCCGGGGGACCATCGCCGGCGCCGCCAGCACGATCCCCTCCAGCAGCCCGTGGCCGAAGGGGATCAGCGCCTCCTGCTCGCCGTCCTGGAGCCAGAGGATACCGCCTTCGTCGAGCAAGGCCAGGGTGTCCTGGGCCGGGGTGCGAGCGTTGGGGAGCGCGGTGGCCCCGGGGGGGATCCAGGCGAGGATCAGGTCGAGCTGGCGGCGGTGGAGCGCGGCCTTGGCGCGAGGGAAGGTGGCCCAGACCAGCGCGTTGAGGAAGTCATGCCAGTTGCGGGCCCGGGTGGGCACCACCCCGCGGGCGATGCGGGCGTCGTAGAGCGCGTCGAGGTCGATGGGCCGACCACGCGGTCGCTTGCGAGGCGTGTCCCGCTCGAAGCGCACCGGGGCAGGGCGCCCACGAAAAGCCAGTAGGTACTCGGCGGGCTCGGGCCAGTCCGTGCGATCCGCGAAGACCGAGGCAGCCTCCGCGATGGGCCAGAGGCGCGGGTCACGCTGGAAGAAGCGGCCCTCGAAGGGGGCATCCGGGCGGCGAGCGAGGCGCAGCTTCACCGGGGCCTCAGCGGGGCGAAGGGTCGGGCAAGACACGGGCAAAGAAGGGGCCGAAGCGCCGCTGGATCATGGCACGGGCGTCCTCCTCGCGAGGGGCGCGGAAGCCCTCGATCCGCTGGATGGGGCCGTAGCGGGAGCTGCACCCGGGCCTGCGGAGCACCGCCTCGACCTGGTCCTCGACGCGCAGGTCGGGGTGCTCCTGGGCGGCGAAGACTGCCTCGCAGGGGAGCAGGTAGGTGTGGGGGCCGGTGAGTAGGTCCGCGGCGAGGCGCCCGAGGTAGTCGCGGGCGTCCGCGGGCTCGATGGGGAGGAAGGTGACCTCGCGGCAGATCCCGTTGGCGTACACGAGGCAGGCGGCGTGGTGGGCCGCGGGGCGGCCGGAGGCGGCCAGCAGCAGGTGATCGAAGAACCCCCGGAGGAAGAGCTTCTCCTGGCGCTCGGAGTCGCCGCTGTGGGGCCGGTGAACGAAGAGCAGCGAGCCGCGCCGGGAGCGGAGCAGAGGACCCGTCGCCCCGCCCAGGTGGACCCGGACGCTCCGCTTGCCGAGGGGGACGTCGATGGGGATGAGCGGCTCGATCTTCTCCTCGTGGCCGTGCTCCTCGCCCACGCCGAAGCGAACCACCTCGGCGCGGACGCCGTCCCCCAGCAGCTTGCGCGCCGCCTCGTACCAGGTCCGCAGCCAGGCCAGGTGCGCCTGCTGCTCGACGTCGGCGAAGATCCCGGTAGGGGCCTTGCCTCGCTGCTCCAGCACGCTCACCCGGCGGGCGTGGACCTCCGCGGGCTCGACGCCGCGGACCAGCGCCTCGGCGATCCACGCACGGAGCTGCCCCACCGCCCGGGGGACCGAGGTGGAGAACGGCTCGTCCTCCACCGCCAGCGCGTCCACCTCCCCCTCCTCCAGCCCGAGCGCGTACTGGGCGTAGCCCTGGAGCGGGCACTCCAGGAAGCGCCGCAGGCTGGCGGCCCGCAGCCGCACCTCGCCCTGGAGCTCCGGGGCCTCGGGGAGATCGAAGAGGCGCAGGTGGTGGCGGAGCAGCGCCCAGGCCTCCGGGGCCTTGCGCTCCAGGGTGCGGAGCGCCGCCATGGGCACGGGGCCGCCTGCGCCGAGCTGGCGCCGCAGCTCGACGGACTGGGCCTCACGGCGCGCCTCCGGCTGCCAGCAGGGCATGCCGGCCTGCGGGAGCTGGTACACGTCGGGGAAATACGCCGGATCGAAGCGGCGTAGGGGGTGGCGCTCCACGAGCCGCTCGCCCTCGGCTCGCCCCAGGTAGCCGCGGCGGAGCACGTCGAGCAGGTCGAGCACGACGGAGGAAGGCTGCAGCGCCTCCTGGGTGAAGAGATCCCGGTGGACGTAGCTCATGTAGAAGGCGTCGCGGGCGGAGAGCAGCGCCTCCAGGAAGGCGTACTTGTCCCGCTCCCGGGGGCCGAAGCCCTCAGCGCCTGGCTGGCGATCCTGGCGGAGATCGAGGGCGCTCTTCCGCTCGATCTCCGGGAAGTGCCCCTCGTTGAGCCCGGTGACGAACAGCACCCGGAACGGCAGCCCCCGGAGCTTGCGCAGCGGCCCGACCACCACCCCGTCCGCCGGGAGCTGGCCCCGGGTGGCCTTGAGCTCCGCCAGCGCGGAGAGCGCGAGCTGGTGGGCCAGCCGGTAGGGGACCGGGCTGTCCCCCACGGTGCCGTCGTCCACCGCCTGGATCGCCGCCAGGCACCGGGTCAGCTCCTTCTCCTCGTGCTCGGAGGTGGGGGTCAGGTAGCTGGTCGCCACCAGCAAGAGGAAGCGGACCCACTCGGACATCGGGCGCCGCTCCTGGCGGGCGAAGCGCGCGTCGGCGATCAAGGAGCGCACCAGCAGCCCGAAGCGCCCGGCCCCGAGCTGCCCCGCCTGGGCATGCTCCTCCGGGAGGTACATCTCCCCGTCGGCGAGGAAGCTCCGGTCGTCGCCGGAGCGCTCCCCGGTGAGGAAGGCCCCCAGCGCCAGCCTCCGGGCCCCCTGCTCCCAGTTGAGCAGATCCCGGGCGATGTACGTCCCCGAGTGATCCGCGTGGTCCGCCCCGTGGACGATGCCCACGCTGTCGCACCAGCGGATCCAGGCGTCCGGGTCGTCGTCCTGGAAGCGCGCCGCCAGCAGCGGGTGGGTGCAGAGGCGCAGCAGCTCCTGGCGACCGAAGCCCCCGAAGGGCATCGCCATCAGCAGCTCGATGGCCTCGATCACCCGGCTGTCGGTGGCCATCGGCAGGTCCAGCACGTGCATCGGGATCGACCGGGTCTCGGAGAACACCGCAGCGATCTGCGGTAGGTAGCGGGGCGCCTCCTTCAGCCCGACCACCACCCCGATGTCGTGGAACCGCAGCGTTTTATCCCTGCGGAGCAGCTCCCAGATCTCGCTGGCGATGGTCTCCACCTCGCGTCGCACGCCAGGGCATGCCAGCACGCAGATGCTCCGGTCGGCCCGGAGCTTGCCGTCGACCTCCCGGCGCTCCGGGAGGCGGAACAGGATGTCCCGCTGGAGCGCCGCCAGCAGCGTCTCCCCCTTCGGATTGACGAAGCGCTCCTCGAACTGGTAGCCCGCCAGCTCGTTGAGCACCCGGGCGCCATCCCGGCCAGGGCGCCCCCAGAGGCGCAGAAGCGGGGAGTCCGGCTCCTCCGGCGTGGTCAGCGGGGGGGCAGGGCGAGGACGGCGTCCCGCCGCGGGCACGTCCTCCCAGAACTCGGCGCAGGGGTTGAGGGCGTAGACGTGGACCTCGCTCCGGCGGGCCAGCGCCGCCAGCAGCCTGCCCATCGCCTGCCCCCCGTGGGAGACCCCGAACACGTGGAAGCTCGGCGGCAGCGGCAGCCGGTCCAGGGACCAGGGGCTGTCCGGGCTCACCAGCTCGTCGAAGGAGACCCAGCGGACGCCTCGCTCCGCCTGCCGCTGGTCGACCACGCCGCCAGGGCCGAAGACCTGACGCCACAGCGCGCGCTGCCACCGCTCCTCGTGGACCTCGACCCCCGAGGGCGCGGAGCGCTCGTTGCGCCAGGCGTCGAAGAGCGCCGGGCTCGTGGTGTACTCCTGGAAGACGACCGCCAGCTCGGTGGCGAGCTGGAACTTCCGAAGCTCGGCGGCGTCGTCCCGGTGGCCGCGGCCGTGAACGTAGTCGCTCACCGGAGCCAGGTCGTCGTGCCCCTTGCCCCCGTCGAGGAGCGCCCCCAGCAGCAGCCCCCGGAGCGCCCCCAGGTCGAGGAGCCGCAGCCTCCCGTCCCCGTGGTCCGCCAGCAGCTCGTGGAGCAGCCGGTCCATCGGGTAAGCCCGCAGGTTGAAGGCGATCCCGTGGGTCCTGGCCAGATGCGCCCGGGCGTGGGCCTCCAGGTGCCGGGTCGGAACGATCAGGTGCTGGGTGTCGAAGAGGCTCCCCCGGGTGCGGCGCTCCGCCAGCCGCTCCGCCAGCGCATCCCCCAGGGCCTCCAGGCGGTTCGAGTAGACCAGGTGGATCACGATCAGAACTCGTCCCGGGGCTTCACGGTCCCGGCGGCGGCCGGCGGCTTCGCGGTCGCCGCGGCGGTCGCCGTGGTCACCGGGGTCGGTGCCACGCCGCCCTTCCCGGTCGCCGCGGTCGCCGCGGTCGGTGAGGCCAGAGCCGCGGGCCCCCCCAGGATGACCAGCTCCGGTGGGGCCAGCGATCCATCCCGGGAGAGCGTCACCTTCTCGGCCACCCGCCGCCCCTTGCCCGCCTCGATCTCCACCAGGAACGACTCCCCGGGCTCGCCCTCCAGCGCCAGCTCACCGGCGGGGGTGAGCTCCCTCGGCTCCCCGTTCACCGCCACCCGGGTCGGTGACCCCTTGACCGCCAGCCTGCCGGAGACTTTGGGGGCTGGGGCCGGAGCTGGCACCGGAGGCGGCGTGGACGCGACCGAGACCACGGTGACCACCTCCCGCTGGACGACGGTGGGCGGCGCCGAGGTGGCCTTCACCGCGACGACGGCGGAGACCCCGACCCCGGTGATGCCGGCGAAGACCAGCGCCGGCACCAGGAGCGGGCTCCGGGGCGAGGCCCGCTGGGGGACCGTCTGCGAGAGCGGCGAGGAGCCGGTGGAGCGGGACGCCCCGAAGCCCGTGGCCCGGGGCGCCACCGTGTTCTTCGTGGAGTCCGAGATGCTGGTGAGCGCCTCGTAGGTGAGCCCCTCCGGCGGGGCCGCGAAGGGCTCCAGGGCGGCGCGGAACTCGTCCATGGAGGCGTAGCGCTCCTCCGGATCGCGGAGCAGCGCCCGGTGGATCGCGTCGGATAGCCCGGGCGGGATCCACGGGGCGACGTCCTGCAGGGGGGTGAGGTCGGCGGTGCAGATGGCCAGGATCAGCTCGCCCAGCGACCCGGACTGCGTCGCCCACGGCTTCTGCCCGCAGAGCGCCTGGTACATCGAGATGGCCAGCGACCAGACGTCGGTGCGGTGATCGACGTGCTTGGCGCTGCGGGCCTGCTCCGGCGACATGAACATGGGCGAGCCCACCATCCCCCCGGTCTGGGTCAGCTCGCTCGTCTGCGACGTGTCCAGCCCCGTGCGCTTGGCCACGCCAAAATCGCAGACCTTGGCGACCACCCGCCCCCCCGGCAGCCGGTGGAGGAAGAGGTTGGCGGGCTTGATGTCCCGGTGGATGATCCCCTTGCCGTGGGCCTCCGCGAGCCCCTCGCACGCCTGCACGATGGCCCGGCAGAGCGCGGCGGGTTCCAGCGGGCCCACCCGCTTGACGAGCTGGTCAAGATCCTCGCCGGAGAGCAGCTCCATGACGATGAACGGCAGCCCTCGCTCCCTGTCGGTCTCCGCGTCGAGCACCCGGACCACGTGCTCGCTGGTCAGCTCCCGCGTGGCGCGGGCCTCCCGCAGGAAGCGCCGCAGCGCGTCCGCGTCTCGCTCCGTCCCCAGCACCACCTTGAGGGCGCGCCGGGCCCCCCCTGGATCTTGCTCATCCACGCACTCGAAGACCGCCCCCATCCCCCCCTTCCCCAGGAGCCTCTCCAGGCGGTAGCGACCCCCGAGGGTCTGCCCCACGAGCCGCTCCGGGTCCCCCTCGCCCCCGCCCGTGCGCCCCGAGAAGCTGGAGGAGCCCCCCGGGAGTTCCTCGGGCTTGGCGGGGACGGTCTCCTCCTGAGGCGACGCTTCGCGGGCAGGAGCCGCGGAGGAAGCACCAGGAAGGTCGCCCTGAAGAGACGCCATCAGGTCGCTCAACCTACACGAGCCTCCGCCTCGCCGCCACCCTCAGGCCAGCCCCCGGAAGCGCCGCAGGAAATAGAGCAGGGGCTCCCTGTCCTGGACGCCCGCCTCGCACACCTCCCCCAACAGCAGCAGGTGATCCCCGGCCTCCTCGGCCCGGAAGGTGCGGCACTCCAGGTGCGCCAGGGCGCCCTCCAGCAGCGGCTGCCCCAGCCCCGCCCCGCTCCGGAAGGCGAGCCCCTCGAACTTGTCCTCCCCCGGGCGGGCCATCCGGAGCGCCTGCTCCTGCTGGTCGGCCGCCAGCACGCTGACCCCGAAGGCCCCCGAGCGCCGCAGCGCCTCGCAGGACTCGGACCGCAGATCGACGCACACCAGGATCAGCGGCGGAGTCATCGACACCGAGGTGAAGGAGCTGGCCGTGAGCCCGAAGAGCCTGCCCTCCAGCGAGGTCGCCACCACCGTCACCCCCGACGCCCAGCGGGCCAGGGCCTCTCGAAATGTATCCCGGGTCACGGGGCTGCACCTTACTTCTCCCGCTCCGCAGCGCTAGCACTTCTCGCCGGGCCGCCTATCCTGCGCTCCATGCGCTGGTCCCTGCTGATCGCGGCCCTCGGGCTCGGCTGCGCCTCTCCTCCCAAGACCGCCCCCCCCGCCTGCCAGGGCGAGGCCTGCGCCCGGGCCTGCGAGGCCGGCGACGGCGCCGGGTGCCTCGCCCTCGGCCTGGGCCTCGACCTCAAGGAAGCCTCCGAGGACGAGCTGCGCCAGGCGGCCACCCACCTGGAGCGGGGGTGCTCCCTGGGCAACCTCC
>CAZSDX010000003.1:0-42563 GCA_964605685.1 uncultured Polyangiaceae bacterium | reverse complement strand
GGAGCTGCGGGCGCTGGGCGCTGGCCCCGGCGCGGCGGTGGCGTTGCAGGCGACGAACGGGCTGCGGGCGCTGACGCTGGCGGCGGCGACGCTGGAGATCGGCGCGACCCTGGTGTTGATCCACCCGAGGCTCACCGGCGGCGAGGTGGAGGCGCTCCTCGACGAGGCCCGTCCCGCCGTGTTCGCCCGGGAAGAGGGGCTGGTGAGGTGCCCCGGCGCGGCGACCTTCCCGTCGCGGATCGGGGTGGTGATGTTCACCTCCGGGACCAGCGGCAGGCCCCGCGGCGCCCTCCTCTCGCGCCCCGCGCTGGCGGCGGCGGCTGCCGCGAGCCAGGAGAACCTGCCGGTGCGCCCCGGGGATCGCTGGCTCCTGTGCCTGCCGCTCTGCCACATCGGAGGGTTCTCCATCCTGCTGCGCTGCCTGCTGGGGCGGGGGTCCGTGGTGCTGGCGTCAAGGTTCCGCCCGGATGAGGTGCTTGCCCTGATCGAGCAGCACCGGCCGTCCCTGCTCTCGGTGGTGCCCACGATGCTCCACGGGCTGCTGGAGGCGGACCACGAGGGTCTGCTCGCGTCGCCGCGAGCGGTGCTGGTCGGAGGCGCGGCGGCCCCCGAGGCGCTGCTGTCGCGGTGCGCGCGCCAGGGGGTGCTGGCGCTGACCACCTACGGGCTGACGGAGGCCTGCTCCCAGGTGACCACCCAGCGGCCGCGGGCCCGCGGGACCACGGAGGAAGGGGTCGGCTACCCGCTGCCAGGGGTCGCGCTGCGGCTCGTCGATGACCAGGGGCGCGAGGTGGAGCCGGGCGAGGTGGGCAGGATCCAGGTGCAGGGGCCGACGGTGATGGATGGCTACCTCGGTGAGGCGCCGCTGCGCGAGTGGCTGGACACCGGCGATCTGGGTTCCCTGGATCCCGCCGGGCGCCTCCACGTCCACGCGCGCCGCACGGACCTGATCGTCACCGGCGGTGAGAACGTGTACCCGGCGGAGGTCGAGGGGTGGCTGACAGCGCAGGCAGGGGTGGCGGAGGCGATGGTGTTCGGGGTACCGGATCCGGTGTGGGGGCAGATCGTGGCGGCGGCGGTGGTCCCTGGCCCCGGTTTTCACCTGGAGCGGTTGAAAGCTGCGACAACGGAAGGTCTGGCGGCGCACAAGCGTCCGAGGCGCTGGGCCGTGGTGGAGGCGCTGCCGCTGGGGCCCACCGGGAAACCCCTCCGCCGCCTCGCCCTGGAGCGGTTCGGGGGGCGACTGCGCTGAAGGGCGTCCGCTCCCTCAGCGGTACGGACCCGCCGCCTGCCCTCGCGCCAGCGAGGCGAGGGTGTCGGCCAGGTGCTCGGCCAGGGAGAGGATGGACTGCGGGTCGGAGCAGAGCGGGAGGGTGATGCCGCTGCGCTCCGGGGAGAGGAGGGGAGGGTGCTCCGTGGCGGAGGCGATGGCCTCGAACCAGCGGACCTCCTCGCGGGCAGGGAGCGGCGCCCAGAGGCGGCTCGCCGTGGGAGAGCCTCGCTCGAAGGTGTGGTCGAGGGTCATCCCGACGCCGCCGACGGACCAGCCCCGGAGGGAGAGATCACCGGCGCAGAGGGAGATCCCGTGGCGCTCGGCGAAGCGGTGGTAGGCAGGGAACGCGGAGGCCAGCGCGGCCGGCGGAGGGACGCGGGGGACGGCGTCCGCCAGGGCGAGGGCGAGGCGGCGGGCGGCGGAGAAGAAGCGGAGGAGGCCCTGGCGATCCCGGGCGCCTCCGCGGGCCAGGACGATGGCCCCCTCGTCGTCGAGGGCGGCCTCGTCGAAGGAGGCGAGGGCTTCCCGCAGGTCAGCGGTGAGGAGTGCTACGACCTGGGCCTCCTCCCGGGCCCGGACGGTGAAGCGCTTCTGGAAGGCCGCGTCGACCCCGGAGAGCCGGGCGCCAAGGTCCGTCCAGCTACGCTCGCAGAGGCGGAGGTCGAGGCCCAGGGGCGGCCCGTCGAGGTCGGCGACGAGGCAGGGGCCGAGGCCGTCCCGGTGCTCCTCGACGACACGGACCTGGATGCCCCGGGCGAGGAAGGTGACGGCGGCGGAGGAAGGGTCCTCCTGGACGAGGTCGTAGCCAGCAGCGCGCAGGGCGTCGAGGGCCTCGCGGAAGAGCGCAGTGTGGCGATCCTTGCCGACGAGAGGGAGGTTGGACGGCGGCGCGGTGGGGGTCCCGGGGCGCTGGATGCGCAGGGGTACGCGGAGGCCGAGGTCGCGGCCAAAGGCGACGACGGCGTTGACCGCCAGCTCGTGGGAGGTCTGGAGGAACGGGGTGACAAAGGCAGGGGCGAGGTCCTCGGGGATGGCGAGGCGAAACGGGAGCGAGGCCCCCTCCGCTGGCGTCTCCCGGGTGAGGACGAAGGTCCGCTGGTCGACGGCGGTGGGGCCGGTGGAGCTCTCGACCCGGGCCGTCTCGATGACGCCGAGGGTCAGCTCGACGCGGCGGAGCTTGCGCCCCTTCAGGTTGGAGAAGGCCAGGGCCCCGAGGAGCTGCCCCCCGATGGGCGCCTGCTCGTCGGAGAGGGAAAGCTCGATGACCGGCTCGTCTCCGGGAGGGGCCCCGGCGCGGGTCGAGTAGACCCGGGGTGAGGGTGGACCCGGCGCGACCCCCGGCGCGAGCACCCGGATGGTGTAGCGCTGGTGCCGGTCGGGCCACCAGGGGATGCGCACCCGCACCGATAGCTCGTAGCGGACGCTGCTCAGCGAGCTCTTGTAGGTGGGCGGCGCGTCCGGTGGCAGGGGGAAGAGCACCGAGCGGGTGTGCTTGCCGACGGTCAGGGTGCCCCCCGGGAAGCTGTGGCGCCGCCGGAGGATCTCCCGGTCGTGGTAGTGGCTGCTGGTCGTGTTGCCGGTGGAGCTGGTGTACCAGTAGCGAGACTCCTTGCCGACCAGCTCCACGTCGATGGCGTCGAAGGGGGTCTCGCTCTGGCTGTCGAGGTGAACATCCACGCGGAGGGTGGCCCCCGGGACCGGAGGGGACGGGCTCAGGTGGACCTGGAGGGTGGGGCGGCTCCGCATGACGCCAGGCTAGCGCGGGGCAGCCTTCACGAACATCGGCAGCCCGCCCCGGGGCCGGAGCGTGACCGTGGGCTGAGGGACAAGCTCGTGACCGGGGACGAGGGCGAGATCGGCGCGGCTCCAGAGGACCGCGAGCAGCAGCGTCGCTTCCATCATCGCGAAGTTGTTGCCGATGCACTGGCGCGGCCCCGCCCCGAAGGGCAGGTAGGCGAAGCGAGGGATCTTCGGGGCGTTCTCCGGGGAGAAGCGCTCCGGGTCGAAGCCCTCGGGATTCTCCCAGAGGCGCGGGTTCCGGTGGGTGACGTAGGGGCTGACCATGACCAGGCTGCCCGCGGGCACCGGGTAGCCGCCGAGCTGGACGTCGCAGCGGGCGGTGCGTCCGAAGTTCCAGGCGGGCGGGTAGAGCCGCATCGACTCCTGGAGCACCATGCGGGTGTAGGTCAGCCGGGGGACGTCCTCGGCGGTGGGCAGGCGCCCGCCGAGGACCGCCCGCAGCTCGTCGCGGAGGCGGCGGCCGACCTCCGGGTGCCTCGACAGCAGGGCGAGGGTCCAGGAGAGGGAGAGCGCGGTGGTCTCGTGGCCCGCGAGGAAAAGGGTGACCACCTCGTCGCGGAGCTGGCGGTCGCTCATCCGCTCGCCGGTCTCCTCGTCGCGGGCCTCCATGAGCATGGCCAGCAGGTCCGAGCCGGGGGCGGGGGCGCGGCGCCGCTCCTCGATGATCCGCAGGACCACCCGGTCGATCTCGGCGATGGAGGACGAGAGCCGGCGGTTCTCCGGCGTGGGCCACCCGATGGGGAGCTGCACCACGCTCTGCATGCGCCGCCGGAACCCGACCAGCAGCGCCTCCAGGGCGCCGCCCACCCGGTCCGCCTCCTCGCTGGGGTCGATGCTGAGCAGCGTCTCGCCGACGATCCGCAGGGTGACGCGCATCATCTCGGCGGCCACGTCGAGGCGACCCCCCTGCTTCATCGCCGGGGCCCAACGCCGCTCGAGCATCTCGTCGGCGGCGCGGACCATGGATGCGGCGAAGGCGGCGATACGTTCCCGGTGGAAGGCCGGCTGGGCGATGCGACGCTGGCGGAGCCAGAAGTCACCCTCGCTCGTCAGCAGCCCGTTCCCCAGCACCAGCCGCAGCGTGTCGAAGCCCCGGGTCTGCTTGTGGAAGTCCCGGTGGTTGTCCTGGAGCACCTGGCGGATCGCCTCCGGGTCCGCGCAGAGGAAGGCCTCCAGGCGCTTCCAGCGGTTGCCGAACCAGAGGTGGACGAGGCTCCCGTGGTCGACGCAGCTCCGCACCAGGAAGCCGAGCTGATCGGCGCGGATGGCCCGCAGGTGGCCGAGCACCGGGTCCGCCGGGGGCGAGGGGGCCCGCGGGCCGGCGAAGGCCGGGGAAGGGGGGATGCCCAGCAGGCGCTCCGCCGTGGCCTGGATCGTGGGGGAAGAGAACATGGCGCGGCGAGGATAGCAGGCCCGCAGGATTTTCAGCTTCGGTGGCCGGGAGCCTCCGTGGTCTGATGCCACCATGGACAGGATCGCCCCCACCCGCAGGCCCGCAGGTTCGCCGGATGGCTACCACTGCTGGCGTAAGCTGCTTTTTCTCCACTGGGAAGTCCCCGCAGAGGAGATCCAGAAGCGGATCTCTCCTTACCTGACCGTCGACACCTTCGAGGGCAGGGCGTTCGTGGGGCTGGTGCCTTTCACCATGCACGACATCCGACCCACCAGCTTCTTGCCGGCGATCCCCGGCATCTCGGCGTTCCACGAGACCAACGTGCGGACCTACGTACACCACAAGGAGAAGGGCCCGGGGGTCTGGTTCTTCAGCCTGGACGCCGCCAACGCGCTGGCGGTGATGGCGGCGCGGGTGGGGTGGCACCTCCCCTATTTCTGGGCCGACATGTCCCTGGAGCAGCAGAACAACCAGATTCACTACACGACCCGCCGCCGCTACCCGGAGCCCACCCCGGCGGAGCTATCCATCGACTGGACCATCGGCCCCGAGATCGGCACCGCCGAGCCGGGCACGCTGGAGCACTTCCTCTGCGAGCGGTATTACCTTTACTCCACCGATCGCTACGGGGATCTATTCCGGGGGCAGGTGCATCACCCCCCTTACCCGCTCCACAGTGCGACCGTCGATCAGCTGAAGCAGTCGATGCTGACCGCGGCGGGCTTCCCCGTGAATCGCCCGCCGGATCTGCCCGTTTATTACAGCCCCGGCGTGGATGTGGAGGTGTTCGAGCTCCTCCGGGTGTTACCGTACCTCCTCATGTCGAGCTTCTCCAAAAACCTCCTGGCGCTGATGCCGCCGCCCCACGCCGCCGAGACGGAGTACCCTCCCGCCTTCCTGCAGATGGCGGAGCTGCTCCTCAACCGCACGACGCTGCGGGTGGCAGGGGTGCCCCACCGGTTCACCGAGATCGAATTCTACGTCAACGGCTTGGGGCACCGGGACACCTTCACCCACGGCGATCCGATGCAGAAGAAGGGCGGATCCTGGTACTTCCACCGCACCGCGGGGCAGTACCGCTCCGGCACCTACAAGGGCCTGGACATCGCCATCGGCAACGAGGACCTCTTCGGGGGGATCCTGATCCGCGGCGTCGAGCAGCTCGAACCGCTCCCGAGGCTCCTCGACGGCCCCTGCGTCTGCGTCGACCACCTGCTCGCCCTCAACGGCGCCCCCTCCATCGAGCAGCTCGTCTCCCGCTTCGACGTGAAGATCGACGCGCCTGCCAGCGGCGAGTCTCCGCTCTTCCTGGAGGCCGCCGCCGAGCCCCGCAAGCAGCCGATCTTCGCCTGCCCCCGGGTGGGCCTCACCCTCAAGCGCAGCGCCAGCGAGGAGCGGCAAAAATTCCTCGTGCGTCCCTACCGCTTCCTCTCCGAGCCCCGGGCCATCAAGAAGGGCAAGCCCAACCTGGTGACGGCGCTCCACTGGGCGGGCAAGAGCATCCCCGAGATCGTTGCGCTCTCCGGGGCGCCGAAGGCCAGCGTGGCCCGGTACGTCGCCGCCTTCGAGTCCGGAAAGGGAAAACCCGCCGAGCAGTACCGCGAGGAGCTCTCCTCCGAGCAGCTCTGCGAGCTGTTCGGCGCCTGCGATCACCTCCTTGCCTGACCGCGAGCTTGATGGTGATAAGCACGGGTGGAGCCCCCCCTTGGTGTCGATGTACCCGGTGGCTCGTTGCTTGTCGGCGTGGGTGGCTACCTCCACCTTGTTGATGACGAATCCCAGGATTTCAACGCCCTTTGCCCCGGCGTCCTGGCGACAGGCGGCCATGCCGTCGATGGGGTTCCCGGCGCCCTCGAAGAAGTAGCCATCGTAGATGATCCGGTCGTGGGCGCAGGGGATCAGCTCCCGGGCGAATTCATCCAGGACGCCCCACTTCCCGCCGCTGCACTGGAAGGTGGTCATCCCGCCGTAGAAGCGCCCGGCGTGGAACCAGCCGATCTCGCTGTTGTACGCCTCGAAGCCGAAGCCTCGAAACTCGTGGGGGGAGAGCTGCTCTCCGGTGATACCGTGGAAGACGCGCCACACCTGTCCTCGGCGGGCGAAGAGCGCGCCCTGGAGGGAATTTCGCTGGATCTCATCGAACTCGATGGGCACGAAGATCTTCCCCTCGGCGTTCTTCGCTCCATGAAAATCCCCATCCCGGACCGGAACCAGAGGTCGCGGACCACCGCGGGTGTCGACGGACAGGGGCGCCGCGGGGGAAGATGGCTCTGGTTGCGCAGGAGGGGGATCCGGCGTCTGCGCCGCGAGGCCCTCGGCGTCTCCCTGCCGTCCCGGGGCTTCCTTGGGGGAACGGGCGCAGCCAGCGCCGGGCAGGATCACCGACCAGGACAGGAGCGAGGCGGCCAGGAGGAAAAACAGACGAAAGGGCGTCGAGCGGCGCAGTGCTTCGGAGGGCATGCACGCGAGACGGTGTCTCGGTGGCTGGCTAAGCGGGAAACGGAAGGCGCCTCGTTGATCGTTGGGTTCCCCTGGTGTAGGGCGGCGGGTTGGGGTAGGTATGGGTGTCGTCGCCGTGGGAGGCGGGGAGAAATGGGATGACTGAAGTTTCATGGGAGGGCCGTCCTGGGGAGGAGATGCTCCCTCCCATGCTCCCCTGGTCTCCGGCGCGGCAGGCGCTCGTCTGGTTGCGGGATCCTTACGGGTTCTTTCTGGAGGCCCGACGGCGCCTCGGCGGGATCTTCCGGGTGACCCTGCCGGCGCTGGGGGAGGCGGTGATCGTGGGTCAGCCCGAGGCGGTCCGGCAGATCCTGGCCCTCTCTCCCGAGGCGGCCCATGCGGGGGCCGCGAACGTCGTCTTCCGCTCGCTTCTCGGGGCTTCCTCCCTGTTCCGCCTGGATGGTCCCCAGCACCACCGCCACCGGCGTCTGGTGATGCCCGCCCTCCACGGGGACCGCATGCGCTTCTACGGCCCTGCGATGCTTGACCTCTCCGACGAGGTCGTCGACCAGATGCCCTTGCGCCGTCGCTTCTCCCTCCACGAACCGATCCACGAGCTTACCCTCGGCATCATCCTGCGGACGGTCTTCGGGCTGGCGGAGGGGGAACGCTTTCGACACCTTTCGAAGCTTCTCCTCCGGGGGCTGGACGTGGTCGCCTGGCCTCCCCTGCTCTTCCCGGCGATGCAGGTCGATCTCGGCCCCTGGAGCCCCTGGGGTCGTTACGTCCGGGTCATCGCGGAGCTGGATCGCACCCTCCGCGAGGAGATCCGGGCGGCGAGGCGTCGTGGGGTTGAGGGGCGTGAAGATTTCCTGGCGACGCTCCTCCAGGCCCGCGACGACCTCGGAAACCCCCTCGACGAGCAGGAAATGATCGACGAGCTGATCACCATGCTATCCGCCGGGCACGAGACCTCCGCCACGGCGCTCCTGTGGGCGTTGCGGTGGGTCTTGGGGGATCCCGGGTTGCTGGCCCGAGTCCAGGAGGAGGCTCGGGCGCTGGGGCGTTCCCCGGAGGCCATCGAGCGCAGTGGGCTCCTCGACGGGGTGGTTCACGAGGCGCTGCGGCTCAACCCGGTGATCTCGCTCTTCAGCCGCATCCTCCAGGAGCCGCTTGAACTGGGGGGCTACCGGCTCCCCAAGGGAACGAGGGTGGCGCCTTCGGTGCTGTTGATCCACCGGGACGAGACGCTGTATCCCGAGCCGGATCGCTTCCGCCCCGAGCGTTACCGGCAGGGAAGGCCGCCGGCCTGGGCGTATCTCCCCTTCGGCGGCGGAGCGCGCCGCTGTGTCGGCGCGGCTTTTTCGATCTACGAGATGAAGATGGTGCTGGCGACGATCTTCCGGCGGACCAGCCTGGCACTGGCCGCCGGGTACCGCCCGGCCATCGCCCGTCGCTTCATCACCCTCGCTCCGTCGGAAGGTCTCCCGGTCGTGCTCTCCGGGAGGCGGGCTCGTTGAGGAGGCTCGTCATGGAGATCCTGCTGCTCCCTCCGAACGCCATCTTCCGCCGCGAAGTCGAGGAAATGTGGGCCCTCTACGGCCCGCACCACAACGTCCTCCGTCCGCACTTCGAGGCGCGACTCCTGGGGTTCGCTCAGGTGGCTGTCTTCCGGGAGGAAGGCCGGATCGCCGGCTTCACGGGGGTTCGCTTCCGCAGGTTCGTCGTGGAAGGGAGCCCCTGCCAGACGATCTATTTTGGCCAGACGTTCCTCGACCCTTCTGCCCGGGGCAGGCAGCTCATCCAGCGGACCGTCACCCGCCTGTTTCTCACCGAGCGCGCTCGTTCGCCCCTCGTTCCCTGGTTCTTCTGGAGCGATGCCCTCTCCTACAAACCCTACCTGGTCATGGCGAGGAACCTGGACCTCTTCTTCCCCCACCCGACCCTCCCCACACCGCCCAGGATCCGCGCGCTCCTGGATCGGATCGGAGAGGCTTACTACCCTGGCCTCTACGACCCCAGCTCCGGTACGGTGCGCCGTCCCGAGGCTCGCCTCAAGGAGCACGTCGCCCCCATCTCGGAGCAAGATCTGTCGGATCCGTTCCTCCGGTTTTACGCCCAGAAAAACCCGGGTCACGCCGCGGGTCATGGACTGCTTGTCCTGTGCCCCATGACCCTCCACAACCTCCTCTCGTACCTGCGCCGCCGCCTCGTCCGCTGGAGCCTCCCATGAACCGCTCCCTCCTCGCTTCTTGCCACGTCTACGCCCTCGATCTCCCCTTCCGGAGCGCCTTCCACCAGGCGACCGGGGCGCGCCGGAACTCCGCCTCGCTGGTCGTCGAGGTGGTCGACAAGGAGGGGCTCCGCGGCCACGGCGAGTGCCTGCCGCGAGCTTACGTGGGAGGAGGCTCCGTGGAGGGGACCCTGGGTCGCCTCAAGGCCCTGGTGGCGCGCCTCGTCGCTTCCCCTCCGGCCCTGGAGAACACCCCCCCCGAGGCCCTCCTGGGGCTCCTGGATACTTGGCTGGAGGGAGCCCCCGCCGACGGCGACGGGAACAACGCTCGCTGCGCCCTGGAGATGGCGCTGCTCGACCTGGAAGGACGCCGTCGCGGTGTCTCCGTCGGGGCAATGCTGGGGCTGACCGACCACGCCGAGATCCGCTACTCCGGGGTGATCGCCGCGGAAGACCCGGACGCTGTCCAGGCCATCGGGTTCCGGATGAGAGCCGCCGGGTTCTCGAGCTTCAAGATCAAGGTCAACGGAGACCCCCGGCGGGATAGGCAACGGATCGAGGCCCTGCGGGGCGCGGTCGGGCCGGATGCCGAGGTGAGGGCCGACGCCAACGGCGCCCTGCCCCTCGACGAGGCGCGCGAGCGCCTGGAGGGGCTCCGGGCCCTGGGGCTGGTGGCGGTGGAGCAGCCCCTTCCCCCGGCGCTCGATGAGTACCTTCCGGTGCTCCAAGCCCAGGCAGGCGCGCTGGACCTGGTGGCGGACGAAAGTGTGCTTTCCGTGCAGGATGTACGGAGGCTGGGGGAGGCCCAGGCAGTCCGCGGGATCAACGTGAAGCTGGCCAAGGTGGGGGGGCTGGGGAAGGCGCTGGAGATGCTCCGGGAGGCCCGGGCGTGGGGGCTCTTCGCTCAGCTCGGCGCCCACGTCGGGGAGACCTCGCTGCTCACCGCAGCAGGGCTGATCTTCGCGGGGCTGGTGGGGGATCTCCGGTGGCACGAGGGGGCCGCGGGGCTCCACCTTCTCGCGGAGGAAATCTGCGAAGAACCCCTGCAATTCGGCTTTGGTGGGGGCCTCGGTCTGGCGCGCCTGGAGGGACGGGCTGGGTTCGGGGTGAAAATAGACCCCTCTCGGCTCACCCGGCTGGCGTCGGCGCGCGAGCGCTTGGTGTGAGGGGGGTCGGATCCGCGGGCGACCGGCGAAAGCTGGCGTATCTTCTTGCCGTCGGGGCAGCTCTGCGAGCTGTTCGGCGCCTGCGATCACCTCCTTGCATGACCGGAAAGCGACGATCAACGGCAGAAGAAGTCGCGGACGTTCTGGGGCATCTTGGGGGCCAGGGCGAGCAGCTCGGGGCTGGTGAGGTTCTGCTTGTCGTCGCGCGGGTGGTCCTTGGAGCACACCGGGGATTGCTCCAGCCAGCCGGCGAAGTCGCTCCGGTAGGCGCCGTTCTTGTCCTCGAAGACGTGGAGGATGCTGGAGATCTTGTTCCCCTCGACGGTACCTACCCGGATCTTGAGCCAGCGGCTCTTTTCCCAGACCATCGTGGTCATGTCGACGTCGCAGGACGTGTCGGGCTTCTGCGAGTCGATGTGGATCTTGACGCGGTGGGTCTTGTGCTTCCTGACGCAGCTCGCGACGGCAGCAGCGAAGGCCGCTTCGTTGGTGCAGAAGGGGTATTTGACGGCACCAGCAGCGGCGATCACGCCCTCGACCGTGGGCTGGTAGCCGCCGGTCTCCGGGGTATCCGCCTCGCAGGTGGGCTGCCCGCGGTAGGAGGGGCCAGAGGCGGTAGACACCCCGGCAGGTGCCTTGATGGATGCCGTGGTGGCGGGAGCTGGTTTGGGGCCCGGAGGTTGCTTCTGGTCGCAAGCAAAGGTCGCAACGAGCAAGAACCCAGTGACAAAGAGCGTGTTCCTATTTTCGAGCATGTTCCCCTCGGTTCAGGTTTTCGTACGCCGTCAGTATCCGCAGGTTTCGACTGCGCTACAACGGCCTTCGAGGGGTGGGCTCAGCGAGCGGTGATCCCCTTCGATCGTTGCATTCCCCTGGTGTGGCTGATCTTCGCGGGGCTGGCGGGGGGCCTTGCACCTAACCTCGACAGAAGTAGGGGCGCAACCTGTTGCGCCCCTACACCCTCCGCATGGGTAAAAAAATAATCCCCTCCTTTGTCGAGGTTAGACACAAGGCTTTCTGGAGCCTCTCCGCGAGGACGAACGTTCGCTCTTTCTCGGCGATCCGTTCCTTGACCTGCGCGGGCGAGAGCTTCCTGGCCTCCGGGCCCACGGCGGCGCCCAGGTCCAGGGGCAGGGGGTTGGGCGCAAGCAAGGAAGGCGCCGATGGCCCTCTGGGGAGCAAGGGCGTCCGGGGCAGGTGCTTCAGCAGGGAGAGCTGCCCCCCCGAAAGCGAGGAACGACCCCGCTCCACCAAGGGGCCGTTGTTCGCAGGGAGAGCCCGGGGAGGAGGGGCGCTCGCCGCCGGAGGGAGGGCCGCCGGAGCAGGCAGAGCGCGGCGCTGGACACGATCCATGGCGCCCCCTTCGGCGGCTCCCGGCTCCGGTTGTCTGGGATCGCTTCAGCGCGTGGTGCGGTGGGTCAGGATGCGCTCGGCCAGCAGGGCGGGGCGCTCCATGGGCAGAAAATGACCCGCACCGTCCACCACCTCGCTGCGGAACACCCCGGAGAAGTACCGCTCCTGGCCGTCGCCGCTGGAGGGCTTGATGCACCGGTCGGCCCCTCCGGTGAGGTGCAGCGTGGGGGTCTGGATCTGGCGCACCGAGGGGTCAAGGATCCGGCGAAGCGCGGGCACCACGGGGCGCACCATCGCGCGGTAGTAGGCCAGGGGAGCCGGGAGGCTGCGGTCCAGGCAGCGCTTGAGCCGGGGCAGGTAATCGGGGGGCAGCGTGATGCCAGGGGACCAGGTCTTCCAGAGGCGATCGATGAAGGCGAAGTCCCCGAGGCGCAGGGTGGCCTCCGCGAGGCCGGGGGGCTGGAAGAAGAACATGTACCAGCTCTGGGCGAGCTGCTCCGGGTCGCGGGCGAGCGACGACAGGAAGGCGAGGGGGTGAGGGACCGAGATGGTGACCAGGGCGTCGAAGCGCCAGGGGTAGCGCGCCGCTGCCACGTAGGAGCAGGCGGCGCCCCAGTCGTGCCCCACCAGGGTGATCGGCCGCGAGGGGCTGAGGGTCCGGGCCATCGCCTCGATGTCGTCGGAGATGGTCTCCACGTCGTAGGGGCCCCCCAGGGGCGAGGGATCGTAGCCCCGGAGGAACGGCGCGACCGACCGGACGCCCGCCGCTGCCAGGAGCTTCTGCGTCGTCGCGAAGGCGTGTGGGATGTCCGGGAACCCGTGGAGCAGCAGCACCAGGGGCCCGTCCTCGGGGCCTTCCTCCAGGGCCGTGAAGGTTCCGCGGGGGGTGGGCAGGGGTCGTTCCATGGGCGCAGGGTGCCCTGGCGCCTCCCCGGGGGCAACGGAGCGCTTCGCGTGGCGGGGAGAGCTCTGCTAGGCTCACCGTCGAGGAGTCTCCCACGTGGGCCGCGCCCTTACTCTTGGTCCAGATGGTGAGGACGTCAGGCTTCCAACTTGAAAATCGCGGGTTCGATCCCCGCAGTGTCATGGGCGCGGTCGGGTGAGCTCCTCGACGCTGTCCTGCCTGGTCGCTGGGCGCCCAGGGGACCAGGAGGGGCCGCGTTTTGTCTTCAGCCGACGGGCTGCTGGGCGGCATCTCCCAGGGGGCCCTCGCAGGTGAGGCACTCCTTGGGCACCTCGTCCTTCAGGTAGATCTCGCCGCAGCGGGGGCAGAGACGGGCGTCCGGTTCGTAGGAGATCACCCGGTCGGTGGCCCGGCAGCGGCGGCCTGCGATCTGGATGTCGGAGATCTTCCGCCGCTCGCCCGCCTGCTCGTCGGCCTTCGGGATGCGCTCCTGCTCGGCGTGATCGAGGGCGATCACCGACGGGATGCGCTCCTGGGCTTCCCGGAGGATCCACGCGGCGGCCTGGGGCTGGGAGGACAGGGGCACGGCGAACTTCCGGTCTTCCCCGCGGATCACCAGCACGTCGCCGGACATCGAGATCTGCTCGATGTCGCACCACAGGATGCGCTGTGGTCCGTCGTCGCCGCCCTCGTCGACCCCCACGCCTCCGTCGCCCACCAGCAGCGCGGTCTCGAAATCCGGCGCGAACAGGATCACCAGCGCCAGGATCACCGCCCCCGCCCCCACCACGTAGGCCCCCTTGTCCGCCAGCTCCACCACCCGCGCGCCCAGCTTCACCGCCAGCACGTTGTTCGCGGGGCGGAAAAACTGGATGTAAACCCCCGCCCCCAGCAGCACCGAGCCCAGCGCCCCGGCCACCAGCGCTCCGGTCAGGCGCGCGTCCCGGACCGGCAGGAAGCGGCGTTCCTTCGGGGCAAAGGTTGCCTTTGACTCACCCTTGGGTTTTCTGGACCGCTTGCCATCCTTGCCATCCGCCATGATGGCGACGGCGTTTAGCACCCCGGGCGGCGGGGGCCAAGGCGCCGCGTGGGCGGTGAACCGCGTGTGGCGGGGGGCAGGGCGTGGTAGACCACGCCCTTTCCCCGCAGGAGGGCGCCGTGCAGGGGTCATGGGGCCAGCGGAGGCGACGAGGCCCAGCGGGCCACGTTCAGATCCCCGTCCGTCCAGGTGGGACCTCACCCCCCGACCCCCCGCTCCCTGGCGGGCGGAGGGGGGAGCGCCCCCTCCTTCGAGGGTTCGCTTCGGGACGAATCGAGGCCGCTCAAGCGGCCTTCTCCCCGGCGAAACCTCCCGCACACGTTCCGGCGCCGGGGTTCCCCCCGGCGGCCTCGTCGACGGGAACCCTCTCCGTGGACAGGCCCGTGGACGGCCTTCTGAACATGGCCGAACAAGGCCCCGGTTCCTACGGTCGCTCCCACGACGCCTTCTTCCGCGTCGCCTCCGAGTCGGTGAACGGTGGGGCCTTGCACCTGGCCTCGACGGAAGGGCGCAAGATGTTGCGCCCCTACACCCTCCGCATGGGTAAAAAAATAATCCCCTCCTTTGTCGAGGTTAGACACAAGGACCGAAAGGACCCACCAATACCATCCTTCTATGTTGCAAGGAACTGGGGAGAATTAAGTCTATGTCGTTTCTTCTTGGCCTGCCTTGTCGGGATTCCGGTGCAAGGCTCGACGTGGCCTTGTTTCCGGGACGGGCCAGGCTGGTGTGTGGACAGGTGGGACAGGCTCTGGTTCCTCGGAAAACCCGGGTCTTGCGGTCGTCGCGCTGCCACCGGCGAGCGGGCATCCGTTGCGCCCGGGGGCGGTCGGGTCTAGGCGGTGGGGCCGTGGAAGAACGCGACGATGTGGGCCAGCAGCCCGCCCCTCACCCGGAACTGCGCTACCGACGGATCGTGCTGAAGCTGAGCGGGGAGGCCCTGTCCGGGGCCAACGCTTTCGGTCTCGATCCCGGGATCATGGAGCTGACGGCGAGGGAGCTGGCAGAGCTGTATCACCTGGGGGTGCAGGTGGGGATCGTGGTGGGCGGAGGGAACATCTTCCGCGGGCTGAAGGGGGCGGCCTCGGGGATGGATCGGGCGCAGAGCGACTACATGGGGATGCTGGCGACGGTGATCAACGCGCTGGCGCTCCAGGACGCGCTGGAGCGGCAGAACGTGCCGACGCGGGTGATGACGGCGCTGGAGATGAGGCAGGTGGCGGAGCCGTACATCCGGCGGAGGGCGCTGCGGCACCTGGACCGGGGGAACATGATCATCATGGCGGCCGGCACCGGGAACCCGTTCTTCTCGACGGACACCGCGGCGGCGCTCCGGGCGACGGAGATCGGGGCGGCGGGGCTGTTCAAGGCGACGAAGGTGGACGGGATCTACGACCGGGATCCGGTGCAGCACCCGGGGGCGACGATGTTCCGGAGGATGAGCTACCAGGAGTTCATCGAGCGCCGCATCGGGGTGATGGACGCGACCGCAGTGACGCTGTGCCGGGAGAACAAGATGCCCATCCGGGTGTTCAAGCTCACGGTGCAGGGGAACATCAAGCGGGTGTGCCTGGGGGAAGACCTGGGGACGGTGGTCAACGACGAGGGATGAGCCCGGTCATTTGAGGATCTTCTGGCAGGAGAGCGCCAGCGCCTGACCGAGCTTGACCTTGAGCTCACACATGCCGTGGGCCCGGCGCGCGTCCTCTTCTCGACCCGTGCGGAGGGCGGCGGTGGCGAGCTTCTCCGCGCGGAAGGCGATGGCCAGCACCGTCGACGGGTGGAGCACGCCAGGCGCGGTGAGGGGGGCGGCCAGCTTCGGGGAGACCCCCTCCGCCAGCGCCCACAGGTTCGGTCCCCCGGCGGAGGCGGCCCGGGCGAGCTGCTCCCAGAGCTTCTTCTCGGCGTCGGTTCCGGCGCAGGGCATGGCGTCGGGAGGGAGGTGGAGGTCCGCCGCGACGATGGCCTTGCCGGAGAGCCTGCGGAGCGTCGCCTCGGAGGCCCCGGCCAGGGCCGCGTCCTCCGCCGTGAGCTGGCCTCCGCTCACGTGGGCGACCAGGTCGGCGCAGCGCTGCTCCTGGAGGCGCCGCTGCTTCGCCTCCTCGCAGCGTTTCGTCCGCGCTTCGAGCTGCTTCTTCTGCGCCTCGTCCAGCTTTTCGAGGGCCTCGGGGGCGAGGCCGTCGGGGGCGCAGGGGTCCGGCAGGGCGAGGGCGGCCTGTAGCTGCTTCTTCAGCTCGGCGATCCGGGCCTGTTCCTGGGCTTTGCGCTCCTCCTCGGCCTTGCGCTCCTGCTGGCGGAGGAACAGCACCAGCGCCCCCGCCGCCGCCAGGAGCACCACGGCCCCGAGGAGGCCCCAGGTGGCCAGAAGCCGCAGCAGCCGCTTGCGGCGGAAGCTCTGGAGGAGCTGGGGGTCGTTGTCCAGGGTGGAGGCGCAGCGCTTGAGGAGGGCCTCCCAGGCGGCGACCTCGAAGGAGAGATCCCGGAGCCTGGTGGCCATCTCCTTGTCGCGGGCGAAGACGACGGAGAGGGAGGTGAGCTGCTCGGAGGCGCTGGGGGCGGTGGGCAGCTCGCTGGGCATGGCGAAGGTGGCCACGGTCATCTCCTGGCGGCGCACCGCCTGGATGGCCTTCTCCTGGCGCTTCTGGAGGCGGTCGAGGGCGCTCTGGAGCTCCTCGTGGGGGAGGAGGGAGCGCACCTGGTCCTCGGGGACCCCGGCGGACAGGGCGGCGGCGCTCAGTCCTTGCTGGAAGGCATTCTCCAGGTTGGTGCGCTCCAGCAGGCGGATGCCCTCGCCCATGCGTGCGTCGTTGAGGGCCCGCCCGGAGGTGTCGAGCGGGGCGCTCGCCAGGCGCGAGAAGGTGTCGCCGAAGAGGGCCATGGGGAGGTTCGTACCACGAGCGAGGGGCGATCAGACAGGGCGCCGCGCCAGACGGAAGCCGATCCGGGCGCTCCGCTCCGAGGTCCAGTAGACACGGCGGGCGGCCGCGTGGCAATCGGGGGCCTCGTCGGTCCAGGCGCCCCCGCGGGCGACCACGGTGGCGGGGTTCGGGGGGGAGGCGGCGCCGTCGCCGTAGAGCACCCAGTCGGCGACGCCGCCGGCCATGTCGTGGATGCCGTAAGGGGAGAGGTCCGCGGGGAAGGAGCGGCTGGGCTCGGGCATCGGCGGGGCCCGGCGCGAGCGGCGCATCTTGCAGAAGGAGGCGTCGAAGTGGTCGCCCCAGGGGTAGGCCCGCCCGTCGGCGCCGCGGGCGGCTTTCTCCCACTCCAGCTCCGTCGGTAGCCGGAAGGCGAGCCCGGTCTTTTTGGATTTCCACTTGGCGAAGCCGAGCGCCCCCCGGTAGCTGACGCCCACCGCGGGCAGGCAGAGCAGCTCCACGGGGCTCTCCCCCCAGAGGGCCACCTGGCCCGGCAGGAAGTCGCTCCCGTCCCAGTCCCAGTAAGGGGCGCCGTCGATGGTGGCGGGGAGCAGCTCGGCGGCCTGCTCCGGCGAGGAGGCGAAGAGGGGTTCGAGGAATTCCAGGTACTCGGCGAAGGTCACCGGCGCCTCGGCGAGGAAGAACGAGGGGACCTGCACCTCCACCAGCTCGGGGCCCAGCAGGCTGCTCTCGTGGCCCCCGAGCAGCGCCGGTCCTCCGGGGATGAACACCTCGCCCTCGCGCCGCTGCCGTGCCTCGGCCAGCCTCGCGGTCGCCCGGATCGTGGCGCCAGGCCGGATCAGCACCGGGTAGCGCGCCGCCGGGCCGTCCGGGGTGGCCAGGTCGATCTGGTAGTGGCCGGGCTCCAGGGTCTCGTGGCGGAAGGGGGTCTGGCCCGCCGCCACCTCGTCCTCCGGGGTCAGGCGGCGGAGCTGCTCCGTCACGGGGCGGATCGAGACCGTGACCCCCGCGGGATCGCTGTCGATCTCCACCGCGCCGTACCGGGGGAGGCTGGCGGCGAGGACGCCGTCGTCGTGCTGGTTGGCGAGGCCCTCGAAGTAGATCCGGTTGAAGGTGTCGCGGCGCTCCCGGGCGCGCTCGGCCTCCCGCTGGAAGAGCCGGGCCAGCCCGCGCCGGGCGGCCTCGTGGTCGGGCAGCTCCTCCAGCGCGTGCTCGTAGGCTGATACTGCAGCCTGGAAGGTGCGCACCGCCAGCCCGTCCAGCACCGCCTGTCGGTCCAGGGCGTCCCACAGGTCGCGCTTCACCTCGCTGCCCTCCCAGGGTTCGATCCTGCTCCGGAGTTCCGCCACCTCGGCGGCCCGCTCGGGGCGCGACGAGAGCAGCTCCTCGTAGCCCTCGGCCAGCGCGTCCCCCTGGAGGGTCAGCTCCTCGGCGTGGCGTCGTCGTCGCTCTCGCTCCTTGGTGCCCTCCAGGAACAGCTCCAGGTCGTCCGCCAGCAGCCGGGCCGAGGGGTAGCGCTGCCCGGGGTCGAAGGCCAGGCAGCGGGTGCAGATGCTGTCCAGCTCCGGGGCCACGCGCCTGGGGGCGAGCTGCCGCGGCGGCGCCGGGAGGGTCAACGGTGACTCCCCGCGCTGTTTGGCCTCCAGCATGGTCTGGAAGGTCACCCCGGGGAACGGCTTTCGCAGGGCGAGGATCTCGTAGAGGATGGCGCCGAGGGCGAAGACGTCGGAGCGTGCGTCGATCCTGGAGGGGTCCGGGTCGAGCTGCTCGGGGGCCATGTAGCCCGGGGTGCCACCCCGGAGGGGGGAGGGCTCCCCGAGCTGCATGGCGAAGCCCCAGTCGACGACGAGGACCTCGCCGAAGTTGCCGAGGAGGATGTTGGCGGGCTTGAGATCGCAGTGAAGGACCTTGCTGGCGTGGGCGTAGTCGACCGCGCGGCAGACCTGGACGAACAGCCGGAGCAGCTTGCCCAGGGGGTACTCGGCGCTGGCCTCCACGTCGCCTGTTTTCAGCTCCCGGAGGACCTTCTGGAGGGTCGGCTGCCGCTGCACACGCATCACGTAGTAGGGGCCGAGGGAGGGGTCCTGGCCGGCGTCGTAGACGGGGATGATGTTGGGGTGCTCCAGGGCGCCGGTGATCCTGGCCTCTCGCTCCAGGAGCCTCCCTTGCTGCTCCTTCTCGGGGAGGTCCGGGCGGAGGGATTTGACGGCGACCTTCCGGTTGAGCCGGAGGTCCTCGACCTCGATGACGCGCCCCATGCCGCCCAAGCCCAGCTCCCCCAGGATGCGGAAGCGCTCGTGGGGGGCTCCGCTGGTTGTGGGGACGGGGGCGGGGAGGGGCGGGGGGAGGTTTTTTTTCGGCAGGGGCGGGGGGAGGGGAGGGCGGAGGGGAGGGGCCTCGAAGGCCTCGGAGAGGACCAGATCGAGGGAAGGGCCGTCGCTCTCGGGGGGGGCCTCGCTCGGGGCGGTCTCCTCGGGGGGCGCGAGGAGCTGGCGGAGCTGCTCCTCGGTGAGCCGCCCGGGGCGGACCCAGAAGCCGATCTTGCGCGCCTCGTCCCCGAGGCGTCCCGCCTCGAACACGGCGTCGAGCAAGCGCCGGAGATCCAGGAATCCTCGCTCGTAGGCGCGGCTGGCGATGTCGAAGAGGGTGGGGGCGGTCATGCTCCCTCGCGGGGTGTCAGAGGCGCTGGCTCCGCTGCGTCTCTGGGGTGTTCTACCGGAGCTACCGTCATGTCGTCCTCTCGCTGTCGTCCGATGATCCTTCGCAATGCGTTCGCGCTCGCGGCCCGCAAGGCGAGGGCTGCCACGTTCCAGGATAGACGCACCCCCCGGGGGGGGAGCCAGAATCGGGCGCGTCGCTGGCTCGAGGAGGCGCTGGAGGAGCAAGAATTCTGCGAGGGGCCTGCCTCCTGCCCCGGGGCGGGGGGCGGGGTGGCGTAGAGGCGCTGTCGGTCCTCCTCGAAAGGACCGCGCGGGGGGCGCTCTGGCATGCGAAGATGCCAGCGGAGGGCAGCCAGGAGCGGCCCCGACCAGGATCCAGCGAGGAAGGCCCGCGATGAGTGACCCGGTGTTCCCCACGTCTTCCGGTTCGGCGCGCGATGCGGTGCTGCGTATTCTCGACGAGCTGGGACTCCCCCCCAGCTTTCCGCCCGAGGTGGAGGCGGAGGTGGAGGCCATCCTGGAGGAACCAGGGCTGGAGGATCCTTCTCTTGTTGATCTGACCTCCCTCCCTTTTGTCACCATCGACGGCCCTGACTCAAAGGATCTGGATCAGGCGCTCTTCCTCGAGCGGCTCCCCCCCGACACCGGCGACGGCGCTGTCTATCTGGTCCACTACGCCATCGCGGACGCGGCGTATTTCGTCCGCCCGGGCACCGCCCTCTTCCGGGAGGCGCTGCGCCGCGGCGCCAGCTACTACGTCCCCGGGCGGGTGGTGCCGATGCTCCCTGCGGCGCTCTCCGAGGGGCTGATTTCCCTCAACCCGGACGGCCCGCGCCGCGCCGTGGTCTTCTCCTCCCGGCTGGACGGCGAGGGGCGCTGCCTGGCGACCACGATCACTCGGGCCCGTATCCGGAGCCACGCCAAGCTCTCCTTCCCGCAGGTCCAGCGCTTCCTCGACGGGGGCGACGAGGCGCTGGAGGGCCAGCCCTTCTCCGGGAGCCTCCGGCTGCTGCCGGTGGTGGGGCACCTACGCATGCGCGATCAGGAGCTGCGCCAGGTGGTCCGCTACCGCCGCGTTGAGGTGGAGATCTTCCTGTCGCACGGCAGGGACGCGCTGATGGCGGTCGTCGCCAGCCGGGGCGAGGTGGAGCGCTACAACGAGCAGCTCTCGTTGCTCTGCAACAGCGAGGGAGGCCGCCTGCTCAGCCAGGACGACGTGGGCCCTGCGGTCCAGGGGATCTACCGGGCGCACCCTTCGCCGCCGGCCTCCCGCATGGCGGAGTTCGAGGCCCATATCGAGGGGCTTGTGGCCCGCCACGATCTCGCCGAAGGCTGGCGCTGGCGTCGGGAAAGCGACCGTGGTCTCTCCGAGTACCTGGCCGCGCTCCCGGAGGAGGGCCCCCGCTGGCGCGTCGCCGTCGCCATCCAGCGCCAGGCGGTCACCACCAACCTCCGATCCTCCTACACGGACGAGCCCGCCAGCCACCACGGCGTGGGGGCGCGCCCTTACGCCCGCTTCTCCGCCCCCATGCGGGAGATCGTCGGGGTCTTCGTCCACAAGGAGCTGATGGAGAAGCTTGGGCTCCAGGCCGCGCTGCCCGAGGAGGAGGACGAGGTGCTCCGCCAGGAGGTGATCGCCGCGGCATCCCGCGCCCGGGAGCTGCAGGCGACGCTGGACGCCCGGATCAACCGGCTGGTGATCGAGCGGCTCCTGGCCCGCGATCTGGCGCTTCCCAGGGTCGAGCGTCCGGTGCGCTGCGCCACGGTGCTCGGGGTCTCCGCCACCAAGGTCCACGTTCGCCTCGACGAGCCGCCCCTGGAGCTGAAGCTCTACCGCACCGATCTCGAGGCCTTCCTGGGCGTGCGTCTGCGCCTGGCGCCGGACGGGGTGGCCCTGGAGGATGAGCAGGGCGCCACCTGCTTTTTGGTCGGCGCTCCGGTGTGGCTCCGGGTGGTGCGCTTCGATGGCCCGCGGGATCGCTGGGTGCTGGAGAGCCTGCCGCAGCCATCGCCGTCGGTGCCTCCGCCGGGGTGAGGTGCGCTAGACTGGGCGCGTGGGCGACGAACGGCTCTCGCTGCTGCTGGATCTTGGCTCGATGCTCCACCGGGAGGTGGTGCTGGACGACCTGCTGCAGCAGATCGGCCGGCGAGTGGCGGCGGCGCTGGGGGCGGAGCGGGCGACGGTGTTCGTGGTGGACGCGGCCACGGGGGAGCTACGCTCGCGGATCGCGGACCTGCCGGAGCTCCGGGAGATCCGACTGGCTCCGGGGCAGGGGGTGGCGGGGCACGTGGCCCAGAGCGGTCGGCCCGTGCTGGTGGAGGACACGGCGAAGAACCCCCACTGGTACCCGGAGGTGGACCGGGCGACCGGGTTCCACACGAGGAACATGCTGGCGGTCCCGATCCTGGACGCCCGGCGGGCGACGCGGGGCGTGGTGCAGGTGATCAACAAGGTGGAGGGCTCGTTCTCCGGGCAGGACGAGGCGTTCCTCTCGGCGCTGGCGGGGCAGATCGCCCTGGCCTTCGACTGGACGACGCTGCGACCGGACGGGGCGCCCCGGGGCGTGGTGGTGCGGGGGCCGTACAACCACATCGTCGGCGACTCCCCCGCGATGAACCGGGTCTACGGGGCGATGCAGCGGGTCGCCGGGACGGACGCGACGGTGCTGCTGCTGGGGGAGACCGGGGTGGGCAAGGGGCTGGTGGCCCGGGCGCTGCATGCCAACAGCCGCCGCGCCTCGGGGCCCTTCGTCACCGTCGACTGCACCACGCTCCCCGGATCGCTGATCGAGAGCGAGCTTTTTGGCCACGAGAAGGGGGCCTTCACCGGCGCCGACCGGCGGGTGGCGGGGCGCGTCGAGCAGGCGGACGGCGGCACGCTCTTCCTCGACGAGATCGGGGAGCTGGCCCCCGCCGCCCAGGCCAAGCTGCTGCGGCTGCTCCAGGACCGGTGCTTCGAGCGCGTCGGAGGCCGTGAGACGGTGCAGGTCGACGTGCGGATCCTGACCGCCACCCACCGGGATCTGGTGGCCGAGGTGGCCCGGGGCACCTTCCGCCAGGACCTCTTCTACCGCCTCCGGGTCGTGGAGATCACCCTTCCTCCCCTCCGCGAGCGAGGCCCCCGGGAAATCGAGGCCCTGGCCCGCCACTTCCTCGGCGTCTACGCCCGCCGCCACCAGCGCCCCCGCCTGGATCTGAGCCCCGCCGCGCTCTCCGCCCTGCTCTGCCACCGCTGGCCTGGCAACGTCCGTGAGCTGGAGCACTCCATCGAGCGCGCGGTCGTCCTCTGCGACGACCCGGCCATCTCCCCCGAGCACCTGGGGCTCCTGGCGCTCCCTGCCTCCTCGCCCGCCCCCGGGGAGGGGGTGTTGTTGCCCCATGGCCTCTCCCTGGATGAGGCCGCCCAGCGCTACACCGAGGCCACTCTCGCCCACTGCGGAGGCAACCAGAGCGAGGCCGCTCGCCGCCTGGGGGTGGGGCGAAATACCCTGGCTCGGCGCAAGGACCGGATGGGTATGAAATGACATCGTGAAGAAGGTTCGGGGAAAAGCGCCGTAGGACTGCAAGAAAGCTGACGGCGGCGCGTTCGGTTGAGTAGAGTCCGCCCCGAAGGCGGGCCTCGCGCCCTCTCACGGAGACCTCCACGATGAAGCGACTTGTAGCGGCAACCTTGTGCGTAGCGGCGGCCTGTCTTCTCACGGCAACGGGCTGCCGGAGGAACGAAGATCCGCCTCCGAACTCGGCGAACAACATGCAGCCCGGGATGCAACCCGGCTACCAGCAGCCCCCTCCTGGCCAGCCCGGCTACCAGCAGCCTCCTCCCGGCCAGACCCAGCCGCCTCCCCAGCAGCCGCCCCCGGCGCAGCCCGCCAACACCGGGTTCATGGGCCTCCCGATCCCGATCCCTGGGATGGGCGGGGCTCCGGCGGGGGGAGGGCAGCAGGGCGGTGGCGGTCAGGAGGTCGCGAACAACCCCTCCATGGGGGCCATGGCGACCCCGGTGCTGACCCCGCTCCAGCAGCAGCATGCGGGGCAGAACAGCCGCCAGGTGGGCGAGACCCTGGCGGGGAACCTCCAGGCGGGCCAGTTCATCAAGACGCAGGTGCAGCTCCAGCCGGGCAAGTGCTACACGGGCATCGGCCAGGGCGGCCAGCCGGTGACCGTCGAACTCGTGGCGCAGGTGGGGAACGCCGCGCTAGCCCAGTCCCAGCCGGCGCTGATCTCGGTGCTCGGCTCGGGGAAGGATTGCTTTAAGCACCCTGGCCTGCCGCCCATGCCGATCCCGGCCTTCTTCCGCGTGGTGGCCCAGGGCCAGGGGCCAGTGTCGGCGGCGCTCTACGAGCGGTGAACCGCGCGCTGCTGGCGGCGGGGGCGCTCTGCGGGGCGGGGGCGTGCGCGGCGTCGTATTCTTCCTCCTTCGCGGTGGGGTCGTACCCGGCGCCGTCCGCCACTGCGGCGCCCGCGCTCGCCCCGGGGGGGCGTACGGCGCAGGTCGACCGGAGCCCGCCGAGCGCCTCGGTGGTGCCGGTGGCGGAGGGGGCGAGGGGAGCGCAGGTCATCCCCAGCAACCCGCTGGCGGCGCTGGCCCTGGAGCCTGCGCTGCTCCAGGAACAGCAGAAGCACCTGCCGGGGACCAGGCCGGTCGGGGAGCCGCTGGGCGGGGTGCTGCGGCAGGGGCAGGCGATCCAGGCCGAGGTGCGGCTGCTCCCCGGGCGTTGCTACTCGATGCTGGCGTACAGCCCGAGCGTGAGCGTCTTCGTGCTGGAGCTGACGCCGAGGGTGGGCGACCCGCACCTGGCGCGGTCGGCGGACGGCGTGGCGGTGCTGGACGGGGCGCCGTGCTACCAGGTGGCGATGGCGCAGGAGGTCACGGCGAGGGTGGTGGTGCAGCTGGGGGCGGGGCCGGTGGTGGCGCGGCTCTACGAGCGGTGAGAGGGCGGTCAGCGGTAAGGAGACGCGCAGCCTGGCGTACACTGCGGCCAGGGCGCGCGGCAGGAGCGCCACCTCGGGGAGGAGGTGGTAGCGGTTGGGGCCGAACATGGCGGGGAAGGTGCCCCGGGTATGGGCGGCCAGGGCGAGGCCATGGACATGGACCCCTCGCTGGCTCGCCTCCCGCGTGGCCTGTCGGACGTCCTCGATTCCGTGGCGTCCCTCGTAGCGATCGTAGTCCGTGGGTTTTCCGTCGGAGAACAGTAGCAAGAGCCGCCGGTCGGCTGTGGTGCGGCAGAGCTCCGCGGTAGCGTGGCGGAGCGCGGGGCCGATCCGGGTGTAGCCTTGGGGCTTGAGCGACGCCAGTCGTGCCTTGCCCAGCGACCAGGGCTCGCCGCGCCGGCGTACGTCGAAAACGCGGCAGCGGTTCCTTGTGTGCGAGCAGAAGGCAAGGATCTCCAGCGACTCTCCCAGACGATCCATCACCTCACCGAGAACCAGCACGGCATCCCGTTCCACGTCGAGGACGCGCCGATCTTCGACCCATGAGTCCGAAGAGAGGGAGACGTCCATGAGCACGGTCGTGGCCAGGGACGGCAGCGACCGGGTCCTCCGCGCGTAGAGGCGCCCCTCGAGCGCGTGGCCGCTCTTCAGCTCCGCGAGGTGGCGCACCAGGGCATCGATATCCACACGATCCCCGTCCAGCTGCCGCCTCCTTGGCTCCAGGCGGGAGAGCGCCTGCTCCACCAACCTCCTGGCCTCCTCGATCACCCGGGCGTGGCGCGCGAGCCGTCCAGCCGCGAAGGCGGGATCTCCCGGCGGGTAGCGCCCCGGGTACACGGTGCAGTACCTCTCCCGGTAGGCGCGCCTCGCTGCATCCCACTCATCGTACGGGATACCCCGCTCGCCCGGCTGCACCGACGCCACGTCGGGGATCTCCGCAAAGGAGCCCACATCTGCCCGGAGGATCGCGTGGACATCCTCGTCCGAGCGGGTGACGGCTGAGAGGGGTACCTCCGAGAGGGCCTCGCCGTGGTCCTCCAGTTCATCTGTCCCGTCGAGGTCGCGCCCCCCGCCGAGGAAGGCGTCGGCGGTCTCGATCTTCTCGAAGGTGTGTGTCAGCGTCGACTCCTCGATCTTCCTGGTGTCCAGCTCGACGTGGCGCACCTGGCTTGCGTTCGGCGCGTTGATCTCGGTGGTGACTGCGGTGGGGGGGCGCGCCTGCTCTGCGGCCACCTCCCGTTCTTTCGGAGAGAGCTGTGCGTCTTCCAGAAACTCCCCCCAGAGGAGGACCGGAGCCGAGCGCTCCTGCCCCGGAGGTCCTTGCACCGCGGGGGCCTCCACGCCAGCCAGCGAGGCGAGCGCCTGCCGCCGTTGTGCCTCGACGATCTGCTCCTCGGGCGCCAGCCCCACGGAGCGGCGCTCCGCCAGGAGCCGGGCCGCCAGGGGGGCGGCGAGCGCACGCAGCCTCGGGAATACCGGGTCGAGAGCTGCCATCGCGGTCTGCACTGCAGTGACCTCATGGGCTGCCTGCGGGGGCCGCGCGGAGGGAGGAGCGCGGTGGAGCCCTTGCCGGATGATCTCCGCGAGAAGTACCGCACGGAAGAGGTAGATGTGCTCGTGGTCCTGGGCTGTCCCCCATCCATCGATCACGGGGGGGAGGAAGAGGGTGAAGCCGACGGCGCCGGCGGTCCCCTGGGAGGGAAGCACCCGGAGAGGGATCCCGGCGACGACCTGCGCGAGCACGGCGAGACGCTCGGCCCTGGGGGCGAGATCGATCGCCTCGGCGGAGCGTCGATCCGCTGGGGAGCCGGCGAGCAAGCGGCGGCCCAGGGCGCGGAGGCCGCGGAAGAGGGCGATCTCCCACTCGAAGGACAGAGAGGGACCGGTCTCAGAAGGCAAGCGCGATCACCTCGGAGAGGGCGTCAGCGACGGTTTTGTCGTCCGTGAGGGGCTGGACGACGGCGATGTCACAGGCACGGCGGGGCTCGGCTCCTGCCTTGATCAACCGGGCGGCGCCGACGAAGAGGCGCGTGGAGGGGGCCTCGGCGAGGCCAAGCGCGTCGAGCCTCCGGAGCTTGTGGGCCAGGGATGCGAGGCGCCTGGCGACCCGTGCGTCGACGCCGGTCTCTCCCTGGAGGATTTCCGCCTCGACCTCGGCGTGGGGATAGTCAAAGGACAGGGCGACGAAGCGCTGGCGCGTGGAGGGCTTGAGCTCCTTCATGCCCCGCTGGTATCCGGGGTTGAAGCTCACGACGAGGTGGAACCCCGGGGCGGCCTCCACCTCCTCGTCGTGGGCTTCGATGTAGATGCGGCGGCGGTGGTCGCTGAGCGGGTGGATGGCGACCACCACGTCGGGACGGGCCTCGGCGATCTCGTCCAGGTAGAGGATCGCGCCGGTCCGGACCGCCCGGGTCACCGGTCCATCTTGCCACGCGGTCTCTCCACCCCGGACGAGGTAGCGACCCAGCAGATCGACCGCCGAGGTCTCGTCGTGGCAGGCGACGGTGACCAGAGGACGCCCTAGCCTCACCGCCATCGCCTCGACGAAGCGGCTCTTTCCGCAGCCCGTGGGGCCCTTGAGCAGCACCGGGAGGCGCTCGCGGAATGCCTGCTCGAAGAGGCGCTGCTCGTCGCGGAGGGGGCGGTAGAAGGGAGGTTGGGTCACGGGGGTCACTCCGCCGGGGTGGGGGGAGCCTCCGGGGGGGCGTGCTCCGGGTCCTCCTCCGCGCCCACAGCGGCCGGGGAGGGGAGCCCGTAGCGGATGAAGTTCACCAGGAAGAGGACGATCCCGGCGGTGAAGAGGGTCGCCGCGAGGGCGAGGCCGGCGAAGTGGACCTCTAGGGAGCGCTGGACCTCCAGGAAATCCATGCCGATTTTCCGCTCCAGGTACACCTGCGCGATCCCAGCCACGGCGAAGGCGCCGGTCATGCCGAGCATGCCGATGTTCGACGTCCAGAAGGCCCACTCGGGGATCCAGCCCTGGTAGAGCTTGCGGCCGGTCATCTGGGGGAGGGCGTACATGATGACGGCGAGGACGATCATCGCGTAGGCGCCCCAGAAGGCGAGGTGGCCGTGCATGGCGGTCACCAGGGTGCCGTGGGTCCAGCGATTGACCTGGGGGATGGTGTGGGCAAATCCGAGGAAGCCTGCCCCGACGAAGCTCATGACGCCACAGCCGACGGTCCAGAAGAGGGCGATCCGGTTCGGATGGCGGCGGCCTCCCCGGCGCATCATCGTCACCGCGTAGATCGCCATTCCGAGGAACGCGATGGGCTCCAGCGCGGAGAAGACACCACCGATCATCAGCCAGTAGCGCGGGGTACCGATGAAATAATAGTGGTGCCCCGTGCCGAGGATTCCGGAGAGGAAGGTGAGCCCCACGATGATGTAGAGCCACTTCTCGATGATCTCCCGGTCGACCCCGGTGAGCTTGATCAGCAGGTAGGAGAGGATGGAGCCCATGATCAGCTCCCAGACTCCCTCTACCCAGAGGTGCACCACCCACCACCGGAAGTACGAGTCGCGCACCTGGTTCTCGAAGGTGATGACCCCCGGCAGGTAAAGGAGCGCCGCGGAGAGGAGGCCGCTGAAGAGCACCAGCCCCGTCGTGGTCAACCGCTTGCCCTGGAACGCCGTCGCCCCGATGTTGAACAGGAACAACAGCACGTCGACCACCACCAGGTAGTCAAGGGGTCGGGGGATCTCCAAGAACTTGCGGCCTTCCCACCAGTTGAAGTGGAAACCCGCGATGGCGATCACCCCAACCACCACCAGCGCCCCCCACTGGATGACCGCGAGCTTCTCGCTGTAGAGTTCCCGCTCGGCCTCCTCGGGGATGATGTAGTACGCGGCCCCCATGAAGCCCGAGAGCAGCCACACCACCAGCAGGTTCGTGTGGGTTGCTCGGGCCGTGTTGAAGGGGATCCATGCGTGCAGCCCGTCGTAGCCCATGTGGGCGAACGCCATGATGAAGCCGTAGACAAGCTGGAGCGATAGCAGCAGCATCGAGGTGGCAAAGAACAGGTAGGCCACCCGCTGCGAACGGTAGGTCATGACGGTTCCCTCACTTCTTCAGGAGCCATGAGACGAGCTCTTTGCGGGTCTCCGGCGACAGGTTGAGGTTCGGCATCGCGGTCCCGGGCTTCACCGCCTGGGGGTTGGCGAGCCACTTGTCGAGCGCGGCCTCGTCGAACTTCGCGCCGAGGTCGTCCAGCGCAGGGCCCACCTTCCCTCCTTGCCCCTCCACCGCGTGACAGGCCGTGCAGAGCGCGCGGTAGGTGCCCGGCGCCGTGGCCAGCCGCCCCCCCCCGGTCGCCGGTGCTGGCGCACCAGCGGTCAGATCCGGCTTCGGGGGGAAATCGTTGGTGTCCACCTTGCCGATCCACTCGAAGAACGCGATCAAGGCGTCGATCTCCTGGGCAGAGAACTTGTACTGCACCATCTTCCGCTGCCCCGGGTACATCCCGTTCGGGTCGGCGAGGAAGACCTTCATCCACTCCTTGCCGCGGCGATCGACCACCTTGGTCAGCTCCGGCGCGTAGTAAGCCCCTTCCCCGAGCAGCGTGTGGCACCCCATGCAATTGTTTCGCTCCCATAGCTCCTTTCCACGAACGACTTCGGCCGACATCGCCCCCTCGTTGGAGCGGGCAGGCACCTGAGCGAGGGTGTCCACCGTCAACCCGAGGAAGATGGCCGAAAATGCCCCGGTCCCGATCAGGAAGAACAGCTTGGCCTGAGACTTGGCGAGCATGCCGTGAACGTGGAGACCGATGCCTCTCGATCCCTTGATATGGATCAGTCGCCAGCAAAAACTTCCTCGCCGCCAGTGCCTTCCACGATCCACTGGAGCGCCCCTCGCAGCGCGACGACCTCCCCGACCACCAGGAGCACGGGCGCCCTGAGCGTCGCCCCTTGGAGGGGGATCTCCCGCAGCGAACCGGTCAGGGTCAATTGAGACCCTGTTGTGCCCGAGGCGATGAGGGCCGCAGGGGTGTGGGGATCCTTGCCCCCCTCGAGGAGCGCCGCCACGATGGCCCCCAGCCCCCGGAGACCCATGAACACCACCAGCGTCCCCGGAACCGACGCGAGTGCTCGAAAATCCACCCTCGGCCCCCCCGACCTCTCGCACTCATGCCCTGTCACCAGGGTCACCGCGGGGGCGATGCCCCGGTGTGTCACCGGGATGCCCGCGTAGGCGGGGGCCGCCACCCCGGAGGACACCCCCGGTACGATCTCGAAGGGGATCCCCGCCAGCGCCAGCGCCAGCGCCTCCTCGCCACCGCGGCCGAAAACAAAGGGATCCCCCCCCTTGAGGCGCACCACGCGGCGCCCCTTGCGCCCCTCCTTCACCAGGAGTTCGTTGATCTCCTGCTGGGGCACCCGGTGGTGTCCTCTCCGCTTGCCCACGTCGAAGCGCTCGGCGCTCCCTGGCGTGAGCTCCAGGATCGCCCGGCTCACCAGCGCGTCGTGAACCACCACCTCCGCGGAGGCCAGGCACCGGGCCGCCTTGACGGTGAGCAGCTCCGGATCCCCCGGGCCGGCCCCCACCAGGGACACCCGTCCGCCCGTGGGGCCCCCGCCTCGCCCGCTCACGACGTCGGCCTCCCGTGGCGTGCCCACCAGGCGTCGAGTTCCGGCAGGAAATAGCGGAGCCTTGCCTTCTTGTACTCCCGGGTCGAGAACAGGATCAGGTGCTCCCGGGGGCCTACCTCCTGCTCCAGACGCCTTGCCACGCCCCTCACCGACTCCTCGTCGGGGCCGTGGATCATGCTGTACACGGTGTAGGGAAACCCCGGCGCTGCCTGCCTCGCGTAGCAGTGGCTTACCTCCCTCGCCGCTGCCAGATTTGTCCCGACGGATTCCTCTTCCTCTGGCTCGGCGCGCCAGACCACCATCCCGTTCCCGTGGACCCCGACCCTCCGGTGCCAGAAGGTCGCCACGTAGCGGCGAAGGACTCCACCCACCAGGCTCCGGGCCAGATCCAGCAGCGCTCCTTCGCTCACCTCCGCCCGCCTCGCCAGCTCCTCGAAGGGCCGCTCCTCGCACCGCAGGGGCGTCTGGAGCGCCCTCAGCATGCGCCGCTCGACCTCCGTGGGGTTCATGCCTCGCTGGCTCGTCGGCAAGGGGGTGACCTCCGTCTGGCTGTACCTTGTCACCAGGTCGAAATTGACACCTATCTTGAACGTCTTTGTCCGCCGCAAGACGTGGAAGGTGGGGACACCGACCTGGCTGGCGAGGGCGGCGGCGGTGCGCTCCAGGCCCATCTCTGCCGGGACGGCCAGGGTGAACCAGAGGTTGAGGCGGTGTTCGCGCCGGTAGTTGTGGGTCACCGTGGGGTGCTCGTTGATGAGGGCTGCCGCCTCGTCGATGCGGTCCTCGGGGATGGTGCCGGCGACCAGGGCCGACTCGTAGCCAAGGAGAGAGCCCTCCAGCACCGCGGATATTTCCCGGAGGAGGCCGCTGGTCTGCCAGCCATCGACCTCCTTGAGGACCGCGTCCGGCGGGACGCCGAGCGAGGCGGCGAGCTCATGGAAGGGCTCTCGCACCAGGGGAACACCCGCCTGGAGGCGGCGGGCGAGGGCGTTGGAGGTTTCCGGGTCGAGCATGGTGGGTACTCCGTGGATCAGAGGCCGATACGGAACGCGCGCCAGGGCCCGAAGACGCCCGAGGGCGAGCGGAGAGGTTGCCGGTCGACGATCTGGCGGGAGAGGGCGTCGATGAGGAAGAGGGCGTTGTCCTGGTTCGCGGTGACCAGGACGTGGGAGCCTCGGGGGGTGAAGTCGAGGTGGTAGATCCGCTTGCCGACGAGGAGTTCGCCGGTGACCGCCAGGCGCTCGGTGTCGATGATCTGCAGGTAGGCGTCGTCGGTCGCCCCCGAGAAGGAGACCCATACCTCCCGCTCCGTCGGGGAGCGAACCGCGTAGACCGGGTGCCCTCGGAGGGGGATGCTCCGCTGGAAGGCGAAGGTCTCGCGATCGAGCACGGCCATGCGTTTCTCGCCCACCAGGGGGACGAAGACGTGGCGTCCTGCCACCGCCCACGAGGCCATGTGAGGGAGCTTCTTCGGGGGCTCCTGGGCTGCGGGGGCCTCCGGGTCCGCCAGGGAGACCTCGCGGACCGCCGTCGGGTGGGCCAGATCGAGGACGGCGATCCGGGCGGTCCCCAGCTTGCCGACCACGTAGAACCGACCGTCGGCGGTGATCATCGCGTCGTAAGGCATCCCTTCTCCCGCCGGGATCCTGCGCTCGATGGGGAAGTCTCCCCGGGAGGCGTCGAGGATCCAGATCTCCTGGCCCTCGATCAGCACGCAGACGAATTTGTTACCCGGGGCGTCCACCATCCCGGTCACCCGGGAGCTCATCGCCTCACCTCCCCGCTGGAACGTCGCCTCGTGGCGCCGCTTCACGGCGAGGGTGGCGGCGTCCACGAGGGTGATCCCTCCCGGGACGTACTCGGCCACCGCGATGGTGCGTCCGTCGTGGCTCACCGCGTTGTCGATGGAGTTTTTCGAGGTTTGTACCTCTCCGGAGGCGCGCGCTGTCGCCAGATCGATCCGCACCAGGCGACCGCTTCGCGTGGCGAGGAACCCGTGGCGCAGGTCCGGGCTGAAGGTCATGGTGGCGTGGGTGAGATCGCCGAGCCCCTCGATGCGCTCCGGCAACAGCCGCCGCTCTGCGTAGTCGTAGACGGCCAGCGCCCCCGAGTCTCGCTCGACCACCAGCACCCGCGTGCCCAGGGCTCCTCCCGGGGCCTCTCCGGTCGCCTCTCGCCGCGCGGTGGTGCAGCCGCACATCAGGGCCAGGAGCAGCGCCAACAGGGCGCACGCGCGGGTCACGACGGGACCTCCTGGGAGATCTCCTGATCCGTGAGCACGCAGGCGGGGTCGGACCCCCAGATCCCCAGCCCGGCCGCCGCTGCTCGCTCCCGGTGGGAGCCGCGGCAGACGGCCCGGTAGCGGCAGGTTCCGCAGCGACCTTGTAGCCGTGACTCTCGCTCGCGGAGCGCCTCCCGAAGCGGGTGCCGGAGCACATCCCGGAGGTGATCCCCGGGGAGTGTCCCCAGCACCTCCTCCTGCCAGAACTGATCCGGATGAACCCGGCCCCGCGAGTCGATGCACAGCAGCCGCTCTCCTGCGGAATTCCCTCCCCGTAGCCGTAGCAGCTCCTCGACGCGGCCCCGCGCCTGATCCCCGTGGCGTCGGGCGATCCAGCGGAGCAGGAAGGGGCCGTCCGAGTCGTTGGAGCCGGTGACGATGCGGAGGTCGACCTTGCGGTCGAGCAGCCCCTCCGCCGCCTGGAACAGCCCGGTGAGGAGCGCCCTGGCCTCCTCGCGGGAGAGATCCTCCGGGACGAGCCGCGCCCCGCGGCCGCTGTAGACCAGGTGGGAGACGTAGAAGCGGCGGACCTGGCGCTCCTCGGCGATGGCGAGCATCGGGCCGAGCTCCCCGAGGTTCCTCCGGGTCACGGTGATCCGAAGCCCGGTCTTCATCCCGGCCCTCCTGGCCGCGTCCAGCCCTGCCAGGGCGCGGTCGTGGGCCCCCGGCATGCCCCGGTAGGCGTCGTTCCAGCCCGGCCTCCCGTCCACGCTGACCCCCACATAGGCCACCCCCAGCCTCGCCAGCCGCTCCGCCGCGACGTCGTCGATGGATACCCCGTTGGTGCTGAGCTGCGCGGAGATCCCCAGAACCTGGGCTCGCCCCAGGAGCTCGAAGAGATCGGCCCGCAGCAGCGGCTCTCCTCCGCTGAAGATGACGGTCCGTACGCCCACTTCGGCGAGCTGCTCCAGCACCTCTACGGCGGCGGTCGTGCTCAGGTCCGAGGGGGACGGGCGGGCCCCCGCCGAGATGTAGCAGTGGGGGCAGCTCATGTCGCAGTGTCGGCAGACGTTCCACACGACGACAGGGGCCTGCCCCGCGCTCGGGGCGAAGCGCTCCCGCGCGCTCTTGCTTGCCGCGCGCTCCAGGGACGTTCCCCGGGCCACATCGAGCATGTCGCTGAGCATCAGCATGGCGAACCTCCTCGGTCCGAGCTTGAAACCGCGCCGTCTGTAAATAGACGTCGTGGGCGGTGTTGTAGACGTTGAATTTACCCGTCGGGGTGACGAGCCAGTCGCCCTTGATCCTGGTCTTTTCCTGGAGCGTCTTGTCGTCGTAGACGATGAGCTCCCCCTGCTTGTCCCACATGGAGACCCAGACCTCCTCGCCCTTCTTGTCGTACTCGAAGTGGACGATCCGGCCGCGATCCGTGGGGGACCAGCACTTCTCGATCTTGCCTTCCTTCTTGGAGTAAACGCAGAGCTGCTTGGGCCCCTTCTCATCCGCCGAGAGGGTCGAGTCTGTCCAGACCCACTGGCTCTTCAGGTGAGTTTTGAGGAAGAGCCCTCCCGCTGCCGGGAGCTGCACCGTGCGCACGATCTTCCAGGCCTTGTCGGGCTTGCCCTTGGGGTCGGTTCCGTAGACGGTGAGCTTGCCTTCGCCGATGTGGACCGAGGCGTTCACCCACCCGTGCTCCGGATCGAGCCAGTTGGCGCCCCGGCCCGGGTGGGGCTTGATGCCGGTCTCGACGGTGGCGACGAGCTCCTTCTTCTTCACGTCGATGACGGCCATCTTGTTGCGCATGTTGGCCGCGACCAGGAGGAAGTTCTTGCTGTGATCGTAGCCACCATCGTGGAGGAAGCGCTCGGCGGCGACCTGCTTGACGATGGGGAAGTCGGGCTTCGAGTAGTCGACGAAGGCCACGTAACCGGACTCCTTGAGGTTCATCGCCCAGATGGGCTCGTCGTGGAGCGCGAAGATCCCGGCGACGCGCACCTCCTTCAGCTCCTCCTTCGTGTCGTAGGCGGGCCCGAGGACGTTCGCGATCTTCTTCGGCTCCAGGGTCTGGCCGTCGTAGACCACGTACTGGGGCGGCCAGTAGCAGCCCTGGATGATCAGCTTGTCCTCCCAGCCCTTGGCCTTTGAGCCGTCGACGGATCGGGCGTCGAAGCAGCCCTGCACCTGGGCGACCAGGGAGGGCTTCTCCGTCCAGAGATCGATCATCGAGACCTTGCCGTCGCGCCCCACGGCGAGGAAATAGCGTCCCGTGGAGGATGCCCTGAGGATGTGCACCGCGAAGCCGGTGTTGATGACCTCGATCATCTTCTTGCTGTCGCCATCGATGATCGCCACCTTGCCCGCGTCCCTGAGGATCACCCCGAAATAGTTCTCCCAGTTCCGCTTGTGCTCCGGCTTCCTGGGGCGCTTCTCCACGGGGATGAGCTGCTTCCAGCTCTCCTTGATCTTCTCCAGCGGGAGCTGGGGGGGATCCGGCGGTGGGAGCTGGACGTAGCTGGCCATCAGCTCGATCTCCTCCTCGGTCAGCATCTTCTCCCGGCCCCAGGCGGGCATGCCTCCGGGCGTCCCGTTGGTCAGGATGGTCTTCAGGGTCGACGTACCGATCTTGGTGGTACGCTCGGGTCGTATATCCGGCCCTGTCGCCCCGACGCGCAGCGTCCCGTGGCAGCCCGCGCACCGGTCGAAGTAGATCCCCTTCGCCTTCTGGAACTGCTCCTCGGAGAGCTTGGCGGCCTGGACGGGCACGGTGGGCCCCTTGCTGCTCTCCCGTTCGATGTACGCCAGGACCTCCAGGATCTGCGGCTCCGTGAGGTTGGGGTTCGGCATCGGGATGTTCTTGTACTTGACCAGCAGCTCCTTCCCTACCGGATCCGTCTGCCCCATCCCTACCGGATCCTTCATCCACCGGACCAACCACGCCCGATCCCTCTTCTTGCTTACGTCCTTGAGATCCGGCCCCGTCCGATCTCCCTGGCCGATGGAGTGGCAGGCGATGCACAGCTTGTTGTAGGTGGCCTCCCCCGCCGGCGCCAGCTGTTCGATCTCCGCTGCCGTGAAGGCGACCCCCTGCGCCTTCTGCACCTTCTTGTCGCAGGAGGTCACCGCCAGGATCCCGACCAGCATCAGGTTCACCCCGATGTTCTTTCGAGTTTTGCTCGTCATGGATTCACCCCGTTGTGGCTGTCGTCCCCTGGGGTAAGGCTCCGTCCAGCCTCGCCTCCTTGACGGATGTCAGCCGGGGGGTGGGGGCCCTTCTTGCTGGATGTGGATCAGCGCCTCGGGGGCCGACAGGTAGAACCCATCGTCAACATCGCGGACCAGGCCCATCCGCTGCCAACCCGAGAGGATCCGGCTGACCGTCTCGAAGCGGGAGCCGATCAGGGAAGCCATCTCCCCCCTCGTCAGCGCCACGGAGACCTCGATGGATCCCCCCGGCTGCTCCTCCCCGAAGCGCTCCGCCAGCGTCAGGAGCAACGAGGCTAGCCGCTGCGGAACCGCCCTCGCGCTCATGACATCGATCTTGTCTTGCAGGACCCTTGACAGGCACATCAGAGCCCCGTTGAGCGCGGCGGTGAAGCCGGGATCTTCCGCCATGATCGCGAGCACCTCCCGGGAGCGAAGCAAGAGGACGCGCACCTCTTTCGTCAGGGCGCGCCCCGTGGCGGGATAAGGCTGCTGCTTCAGCGCTGCGACCAGGCCCACCAGATCCTTTGGCCCGAATATTCCAAGGATCGTCTCGATTCCGTCGTGGCGATAGCGCGTGATTTTCACCAGCCCGCTGATCACCAGCAGGATATGCCGGGCCTCACTCCCCGCCAGGAAGAGGTCCTGGTTCTTCTGAAAGACCCTCCACCTGGAGCTTTGTGCTAGCTGCTGGATGCGTGTGTCTTTCAGTTCCTTGAAGGTCGGGTGTCTCTGCAGGACGGACTTTGCTTCCGTCATGCACCCGTCGCCGTTCGAGTACGCCGAGTCCTCGCTGGGATCGCCGACGTGAGATGTCATGCCGGTGTGGGTGGGTTCTCCTCCGGGGAAGGGCCATGATCGATATCATGAGCGGCTTGCGCGCCGATCCGTGCTACCCCGGGGCGATGCGGGTGACGATCCTGGCGAGCGGGAGCAAGGGGAACGCCTCCCTCTACCAGACCGAGCGCACGTCGATCCTGGTGGACGCCGGGATCGGGGTGGGTCCGGTGGCGGCGCTGGCCCCCCGGCTCGACGCCATCGTCGTCACCCACGCCCACGGCGATCACACCGGGAACTACGCCAGACTGGCCCGGAAGCTCCACGCCCGGGTGCACCTCTCGGAGGCCACCGCCCGGGCGCTCCAGGGCCCCGCCGGGGCGGCGGTGTTCAGCCCGCGGGAGCCGTTCCAGATCGGGGACATCCTGGTGGAGCCGACCCCCTTGCCCCACGACGCGGCGCAGGTGGGCCTGGTGCTCTCGGGGGGAGGGCGCAGGGTGGCGCTGGTGACCGATCTGGGGGAGGTGCCGCCGGGGCTGATCGATCATCTCCGCGGCTGCGATGCCCTGCTCATCGAGTCGAACCACGACATCGGCATGCTCCTCCACGGGCCCTACCCGGATTTCCTCAGGAAGCGCGTCGCGTCGGCCCGGGGGCACCTCTCCAACGACCAGGCGTGCGCGCTGCTGCGGGCCCACTACAAGGACGCCCGCTTCTTCGGCGAGGACGGTGCGCGCACCGTGGTATTGATGCACCTGTCGGAGCAGAACAACCTCCCGGGGATCGCGCTGGCCCAGGCGCAGGACGCGCTGGTGGGGCGCGAGGCGCGGCTGCTGGCGGCCTCTCAGCGGGAGCCGCTCGTGGTGGCGTAACGAGCGGGCCGCGAGCGGGGCGAGGCGGGCCAGGTCGGCGCCGCTGGGCTGCTGGTAGGCCCGCAGCCCGAACTCCGGCAGGATGGCGAAGAGGTGGTCGAAGAGGTCGCTGCGGATCCCCTCGTACTCGGCCCAGACGACGGTGCGGGTGAAGCAGTAGAGCTCGAGCGGGATGCCCTGGGGCAGAGGGTCGAGCTGCCGCACCATCAGGGGCATGTCCTGGTGGATGTTCGGGTGGTTCTTCAGGTAGCGCTGCGCGTAGGCCCGGAAGGTGCCGAGGTTGGTCAGCCGCCTCCGGTTGACCTGATCCGGGTGGATCTCCTCCAGCCGGTCGTTGGCCTCCTTCAGCTCCACGAGCTTCTGGTCGATGTACTCCCGAAGCAGGGCGAAGCGGCGGAAGTGCTCCACCTCCTCGTCGGACAGGAAGCGCACCGAGCTGATGTCCAGGAGGATGGCCCGCTTGATGCGGCGTCCTCCGGACTCCTGCATGCCCCGCCAGTTCTTGAAGGGCTCGCTGCTGAAGCGGTAGGTCGGCACGCGGACGATGGTCTTGTCCCAGTTCTGGATGGTGATCGTGTGGAGCGCGATGTCGATCACGTCGCCGTCCGCCTCCGCCTGGGGGATCTCGATCCAGTCGCCCACCCGGATCATGTCGTTGCTCATCAGCTGGATGCTGGCCACGAAGGAGAGCACCGTGTCCTTGAAGATCAGCAGCAGCACCGCGGTCATGGCCCCGAGCCCGCTGAGCAGGAACCACGGGGAGCGCTCCACCAGGATCGAGATCATCACGATGCCCCCCAGCAGCGCGATGACCAGCTGGATGAGCTGGATGTACCCCTTGATCGGCCTCGTCTTCGCGATCGGCAGCCGTTGGTAGACGTCGTTCGACGCGGAGAGCGCCGCGATGGTCGCCCTCACCCCCATCAGCACCATGAAGGCCGCGGCGATGTTCCGCACCGTGGCGCTGACCGATGGAGGGATCCCGGGTACGAGCACGATCCCCACCTGGAAGACCGAGGCGGGGACGACGTGCGCCAGGTGGTTGAACGTCCCCCGCTCGATCAGCGCGTCGTCCCACTTGTTCTTGGTCCGCTGGCTCAGCCGGATCGCCAGCTTCAGCATCACCCCTCGGCTCAGCCGATCCCCCGCCCAGGACAGCAGCACCAGCACCAGCAACCCCGCCGCCGTCGCGGCCCACGGGCGCCCTTGCAACCAGCTCTGTAGCGCTTCCATGGCCGCCACCTTGGACCACCTCCCTGCCCGGAGGGAAGGGTCCAATCCCCACCCCGCCTCAGCGTCCGCCCAGCAACGCTGTCCCCAGCAACTCCGCCAGGAGCGCCCCCGGCACCGACGCCTTGCCCTCGATCTTCCCCGCCTCGACGCCCCCCTGGAGCACCACCGGCACCTCCCCCTTTCCCTCGCCGGACCCCGCCTTCACTCCCGCCCTCGCCAGCGCCTGCCGCAGCGCGTTCCCCGCCAGCAGTCGTCCGCCGAACCCGCTCTTGCCGCTTCGCAATGCGCCGAGCCCCTCCTCGGCTCCGAGCAGCTCCTTGACGGCTCCTCGCGCCGTCACCTGCCGGAGCCTCGCCTTGAGCGGCGCCCGCTCCGACGCCACCCCCAGCCAGCTCCGACCTTTCCCCTCCGGCGTCGCCACCAGCACCCAGCGCTCTGGTCTGTCGCCTCCCCCGGCGCCCCCGGCGCCCCACGGGAGGAGCCCCGGCACCATCCCCGAGGGCAGGGAGGCGCTGGCCTCGATCAGCACGCTTCCTGCCGGGAATCCCGCCGGAGACTCCTCCACCCGCAGCCCCGCCGCCGCGTCCTTCCACGCCTGCCCTCCGCTTCTCTTCCCCAGCGCCACGAGCTGCTTCAGGGCACGCCCGCTCCGGCGGAGCCACGCGGGGAAGAGCGCCGCGTCGCCCTCGCTCCCCAGCACCCACCATGCCTGCTGTCCCTGTCCGCCCGCTCCCATCGCCCACGGGGTGTCTCCCCGGGGCAGCGACGCCAGCGCCTCGTCCAGCGGCTTCAGCTCCGCGTCCGTCAGCCCCAGCCTGGACAGCAGTGCCCTCGTCGCCTTCCTCACCACGCGCCGCGGCTCGTCCTGCATCTCCCCGTCCACGCCCCGCCCGAAGAGCGCCACCTCGCTCTCCCGGGGGAGCCTCCAGAAGACCTCCGGCGCCGGTCCTCGCTCCGCCCGGCTGGTCGCCAGCCGCACCAGCCACGAGTCTCCCCTGGGAGAGAACGACCAGGTCCCGCTCAGGTCGATGACCCTGGCCCCTCCGTCCACCTGCACCCCGAAGGTCGCGCTCTCCTGCGCCTCGATGAACCGCGACGCCTCGTCCACCACCGCCCCCGGCGCGGTCACCAGCGACACGTCGATCAACCCCCCCAGCAGCAGCGCTCCGCCTCCGGAGAGCAGATCCGACTGCTGCTGCTTCATCTCGTCCAGCGGCGAGGAGAGCCGGGGCTTGAGGGGGGCAAACTTGATCCTGACGCGCAGGTCTCCCGGTCCCAGGTCCACCGACGGGAGCCCCCGTGTCAGGTACGGCGCCACCTCGCCGACGTCCTCCTCGGAGGGGCCGCAGACCGCCCGGGTGGCAGCGTCCCCCAGGGCGACGACGGCCTTGCAAAAAAGACCCTCCAGCGGCCCCTGGCGGAGCACAAACCCCACGCCCTTGGGTCGCCACCGGCCCTTGTCCCGCTCCAGCGCCTGGGAGAACGCGCCGGCGTCGGTCACCGGCACGGAGAACGCCGCCGACAGCGGGGGCACGAGCCCGTCCGAGGAGCGATCGCTCACCAGCACCACCGCTCCCAGCCCCGCGTCCGCCCGGAGCACGCCCGGCCCCAGCGCGCCGAGCAGCAGCTCCACCGGCAGGCCCATCAGCTTCCCCAGCTCCTTTGCCGTGGCCCCCAGCGGCCTGCTCTTCGCCTCCAGCAGCAGCCCCGGGGGGGCTGCTACCGGCAGGGGCGTCGGGGCCGTCACGGGGCCCTGTGGCTCCTCCGGGGCGCTCGACGACGCCGCGGCCGCGCTCGGTGCCGTGGGCGCCGAGGGGGGGGCTAGCGGTGCGGCGCCGCAGCCAAGGATCAGGGCGAGAGAGGAGGCGTACCACCGGGACATCCCGCCCATCGTGCGCCCATCGCCGGAGGACGTCGAGGTGGCCACGGTATGCGCCTCTCCGGTAGCCTTGCCCCGGGTGTGTGTGATCCTATCCCTGGCGATGCGCGATCCCTCTCCGGAGGCGGGCGATCCCATCTCGGAGGGTACACCACCCGATCCTTCGGTCTCCGCGCCCCCATCCAGGACCCCGAGTTTGGCCTCCCGGACCCTGCACCATGACCCCTTGGAGCCGGGGTTTGGCCTCCGGGACCTTGCACCATGGCCCCTTTTTCCCGGGGGACGCCCCGAGCATCCTGCACCATGGATTCTTTGCGTCGGGGTGTGCCCCTGGGACCCCTGCACCATGGGTTTGGGGGCTTGTGGTAGCCTCACGCCGGGTTGCGCCGCGTCCTGGTCTTCCTGGTGCCGGGGGTGGGCGAGGGTGCGGCGGGGGTCAGCAGGGCCTCGGCGCTGGGTGCAGTGACGGCGGCGCGGACCCAGGCGTCGAGCTGCGCCAGGTCCGTGCAGGACAGCACCGCCTTGCGCACCTTCGACGGAACCTCCAGGCCCCGCGCCTCCAGCACCGCCAGGATCGCTTGCGCCTCTCCCTTGGCCTTGCCCCGGGCTTCGCCCTCGGCCTTGCCCTCGGCCTTGCCCTCGGCCTTGCCCTCGGCCTTGCCCTGGGAGAGCCCTTCGGCGAAGCCCTCCTGCTTGCCCTGGCCGTAGTACTTCTTCGCGAACTCGCTCTGGTATTCGTACTTTTGCATCCTCATCGCCTCCAGCGCTCTGCGGGTCTTCCTGTCGAGTCGGGCCAGGATCAAATCAAGGTAAAGTCGGGCGCGTTCATCGTCCAGGCTGGCCATGGCGATGAAGGCGGCGAGCACCGCGTCCAGGCCCCTCTTCTCGTGTCCGCGGAGCTACGGAGCTTTCCGGGGGTAATTCCGAGAGGCGCCGCAGCAGCAGGCGAAGGGACTGGAGGAGGGTTCCGCGGCCCTCGGGGGTGCGGAGGGAGGAGAGCGCGGAGGCGAAGCGCTGGTCGAGCTGGAGGCGGGAGGCGGCGACGAGGAGGGAGCGGGAGAGGCCGCGGGCGGCGTCGAGCCCGAGAGGGAGGGCGACGGCGGCGGCGGAGGGGGCGAGGATGACGTCGCGGACGAGGATGGCGCGGGACCAGGAGCCAGGGCGTCCCTCGGCGATGAGGCGGCGGAGGGTCTTGACCTCGGTGAAGAGCCCGATGTGGAGGGGGCCGTGGGAGGACTCGATGGCGTGGAGGAGGTGGCGGTAGTCGCGGCGGAAGTCACCGGAGAGAAGGCCAGTGGAGCCGCGGAGGTGCTCGGGGCCGAGGATACGATCGATGCCGGAGGGGCCGCGGGACAGGACGAGGGAGGACCAGAGCTCGCCGTCGTCGAAGAGGCCGACCGCGATGGATTTTCCGGAAGGGCAGAGCACGTCGATGCCCTGGCGGATCACGGCGAAGGAGGGGGGGGAGGCGTCCCGGAGGCGGAGGGGCCAGGCGGCGATGGCGCCCTCGTCCGCCAGCTCGCGGAGGACGTCGAGCCCCCTGGCGATCTGGTCGAGGAGGTCGTCGCGGCGCTGGAGGCGGGAGGCGAGGCGGTCCATGGCCTCTTCGAGGGCGCCGAGGTGGAAGGCGGCGATCCAGTCGGCGCCGTGCTCGCGCGCCAGCTCGTCGAGGGGGCGCCCCCAGGGCTGACCGGCGGGGTCGAGGCGGCCGATGTGGGTGTGGAGGATCTTGCGGAGGTTCCTGCCGTCGTGGAGGACAAAGAGGCCAGTGGATGGGGTAGGGGAGGACTCGAAGAGGGAGAGCAAGCGCACCCAATCGAGGACATCCCAGCCTTCAAAGCGAACCTCGGGAGCCAGCACGGGGCCACCTTACCTGTGGATTTTCCGGAGGCAAGGTCCAGGGGAGCGCGGTGGCCGGGCGCGCTGTGTCAGGACAGGGGGGGCCGCCCGTCCTTGGGGAACCATGTGCCCCGAAGATTTTTGCTGGACCCAGGAAGAGGAAGACGGGGCCATTTCCCCCGGGACGCCCGGCCTCGACGATCCCCCGCAGGTGGAGTCGATCAAGCGAGGAGGGCGCTCCTCGAAGCGATCGTGGAGCAACCTGCGGGGGCAGGTCGGGCGGTTCCTGGCAGCACGCCTGGAGCTACCCTGGGAGGAGACGCGGAGGGAGCTCCTCGCCACCTTCGGCGCCCTGGGGGTGCCGCCGAGGATGCTGGACCAGCGGCTCCCAGATCTGGTCGAGCTGGACGTGATCGAGGAGGACGGGGAGCTGCTGCGGAGGGACCCCAGAAGTTTCACCCTCTCGCCGCTGGCGGCGCTGGTGACCCAGCGCCCGTTGCTCTACGTGTGCCCGTCCACCGGGCTCCTGCGCCGGTTCACCCCGGAAGATACCAGAGGCCGCCTCCGGCTCTCCCCGTGGGAGCTGGTCCGCCAGCTCGGCAAGCGCTGGTACGTCCTGACACTGGAGCCGATCCCGCCGCATCCACCCCGCACGCCGACCGTCGACGTGGTGCTGCGCTGCGTCGTCGATCAGCCCTCCCCGCGGCTGGCGGCGCGCCTGGAGCGGCTTTACGGCCGCAGCGACGTGTTTGCCCGGGAGAAACGCCAGGTCGGAAAGGTCGAGCTGGAGCGGTTGCGCGCTGGTATCGTGCGCCCGTGCCGCTGAGCTCGACCCCCCACGGATACCTCTTCGAGAACTGGGCCAGAACCGAGCGCTCCCT
>CAZSDX010000002.1:0-46566 GCA_964605685.1 uncultured Polyangiaceae bacterium | reverse complement strand
AGCGCTTGCGCTGCCCGGCGGCGCCGGGAGGGGTGCCCCGCCGACCCCCCGGAGCGCGAGCCGCCCTTGCCGCGCGTGGTCGATGGTCTCCCCCGGCACCCGGGCGGCCCGGGGGCGTCAGTCTTTGGTGCTACCGCGGGCGAAGATGCTGGCCACGTAGTTGAGTACGTCGGTGGCGCTCACCTCGTTGTAGCCGAAGTACTTGATGAGCCGCGCCTTGATGACGTCGATCTTCTCCTGGGTCTCCCGGTCGACCACGCTGCTCACCAGGGTCTTGAGCTTGATCGAGTCCTTCTGGTCCTCGAACAGCTTGAGCTCCAGGGCGCGGCGCAGCCGGTCGTTGGTGTTCCACTCGAACTTCTTCCCCTCGACGGCGAGGGCGCCGATGTAGTTCATGATCTCCCGGCGGAAGTCGTCCTTGCGGTTCTCGGGGATGTCGATCTTCTCCTCGATGGAGCGCATCAGCCGCTCGTCCGGCTCGTCGTCCGCGCCGGTGTACCGGTTCTTCAGCCGCTCCTTCAGGGTGTAGGCCTTGATGTTGTCGATGTAGTTCGCCGCCAGCTTCGCGATCGCCTCCTCGTCGGCGCTGATCGCCCGCTGGACCTCGTTCTTGACGATCTCCTCGTACTCGCGCTTCACGATGCCGATGCACTCGATGTACTTCTTGCGCTGCTCCTCGTTGGTGATCAGCGAGTGGTGCCGCAGCCCCTTCTCCAGCTCGTTCAGCACCATGAAGGGGTTGATCGTCCCCTCGCCCTCGTCGTTCACCAGCGCGTTGGAGATCTTGTCCTGCACGTACCGGGCGCTGATCCCGTCCATGCCCTCGCGCTTCGACTCCTTGCGCAGCTCCTTCACCGTGTCCTGGGTGTACCCGGGGAGCACCTTGCCGTCGTAGAGCTTCATCTTCTGGAGCAGCGTCAGGTTGTGCTTCTTCGGCTCCTCCAGGCGGGTGAGCACCGCCCACATCGCCGCGACCTCCAGCGTGTGCGGCGCGATGTGCTTGCCACGCACCTTCTGCTGGTTGAAATCCTTCTCGTAGATCCGGATCTCCTCCTGCAGCTTGGTGATGTAGGGGATGTCGATCTTGATCGTCCGGTCGCGCAACGCCTCCATGAACTCGTTGCCGAGCAGCTTCTTGTATTCTGCCTCGTTGGTGTTGTGGCAGACGACGTTGCCAACCCCGCAGACGAAGTTGTGGAGGCCCTCGCACTCGATGTCGTACACCCACTCGGCGAAGGTTGACCTGCGCTCGAGCCGGTGCTCGAAGCGCTTGTGCCGGCCGCCTTGCTTGCCCTCGCCCGAGACGAACCGCACACGGTAGGCCGCGAAGCGACCCGGGCGCTCGGCGCGGTAGACGCTGTAGTCGTGGCCCAGCAAGGTCGCCAGCGTGCCCACCTGCGCCGCCAGCACCGGGGAGATGGTCTTGTACTCGAAGAAATCGCGCCGGTAGCTCTCGGAGGCGGTCTCGTCGAGCAAGGACGATAGCTTGCGACTGCCGTCGGTGCGCATCAGCTCGTCGAAGGCGTGCTGAAGGAAGGGCCGCGGCAGCGTGAACAGGAAGTCTGGAAGCCGCTTGGTGACCGAGAGCTTCCCGCAGTGGTGCTCGCAGAGGGCGGCGATCGCCTTGCTCCCGAGGTAGAGCCGCCAGGCCGAGTCGAGCTTCGACCCGCTGTGCACGTAGCCCTTCCCGGTCGAGATCCGGGCGTAAGCGTCGCCGACACGCCGCAGCTCCTCCGGGTTGGCCTGGGAGATCACGACGCCCCCGTTGCGATCGTTGGTGTGGCCCTCGGTCGCGTACCAGATGAGCACGGTGAGCAGGTCCTTGAGGCGCTCCCCATCGCGCTCAAGATCGTAGACGCCCTGCACCTCGGTCGCATGGCGAGGGAGATCGAGGCGACCCCAACCCGGACGGCAAGGCCGGGTGATGGGCCCGCCGTTGGCCGTCATCCGGGCGGTATGATCGACAAATCCGGGGACGCTCTCGAGAACATCCACGCGGCTCGGGATGGCATCGGCGAGCGCCGCAGGGAGCTCGCGGATGGCCATCATTTCGTGGCCTTCTTCGGGGTAAAATACCTGACCGTCGCGGTCGTAGATGGCGTGGTTGGGGGTGGTCTCGACGGCGCCCCACTTCTGCGAGCTGGTCAGCATCTCGCCGCTGAAGCGGTGGCGGAACACGGAGCGCACCGGCGTCCACCGGGCCTGCTTGCCCGTGAGGGGCCAGGCCAGCACTTCGAGCCCGGTCGCGTCGCGATGAAAGCGCGCATGCAGATCCTCCAGGGTAGTCCACCGGACGACGCCCTGGTGCCGATAGGCGATGGGCGTATCGCCGGCGACGCTGTGCCCGAGGATGACCTCGTCGATATCCGTCTGGGCAAACTTCTTCGGCTTGATCTTGTGCTCCTGGGAGGCGCCGAGCAGGTCGTAGAGGAAGGCCACGTCGAGCTTCAGCATCTCGACGAACTCGATGATCCCCCGGTTGGAGATGTTGAATTCTCCATCAAAATTGAAGCAGTTGTGGGAGACGAAGCCGTTCGCCCAGTAGGCGTGGGTCTGCGCCACCGACAGGTCGTAGGCGGCCCCTGGCGCCGCGTCTTCGGCGCGCTCGACGGGCAACCAGACGTGGTTCTGGTCGAGCAGATGGCTCAGCTCGCCGTGGAGCCGCTTCCCCTCTGCGTCGTCGATCTGCACATCCGCAAGGAAGGAGGAGAGCAGCCCGTAAGAGACGTTTGGCTTGCGGGCGTCGTGCAGGTTCCCGCCGTAGCGGTGCTTGAGCTCTTCGCGGTTGCTGGCGCGGCGGAAGAGCTCGCGTAGCTTCGGCTTGATGTGGGGGATGACATCGACGTTGGGGAGGGCCCTGGTGTGCTGCTCGGAGCCCACGGTGAAGCGACCCTTGAGCGACGGCAACAGCTCGACCAGCCGGTTGACGTTCTGCCCGTAGACCCGCACCTCCCAGTCGCTCGGGGCCCTCTTCAGCGAGGCGACGACGCCGAACGCAAGCAGCGCCGTGTGGACCTGCCGCGCCAGCGTCTCGGAGCAGGTGGCGAACATCGCCCAGTTCGAGGTTCCGTTGGCCCGGATGGTGCCATCGGTCTCCCAGAGACCCTGGAGACAGGCCAGGAGGCTCTCGCGGGTGGAGGTCAGGATCGAGGTCGGGATGGCCTTGTTCGCGGCCCCTCCCTGGAGGTCAACGACCTGCTGGAGCCACTCGACCAGGGCCCGGCTACCCACCGCGACGCCCCGGGGGACTCCGTCGCGCAGCGTGGTCCGCATCTGGAGACCGAACAGCTCGCTCACCAGGGCGGCGAAGCGCTCCCGAGGGGCGGACTCCATCTGCGTCCAGGCGAACTCGTACTGATGCCCTTCGGGGTTGATGTAGAAGTGCCCGTCGCCGATCCACAGCCCGAGCAGGTAGGCCAGCGAGGGCGACATGCGCTCGGGGAACCGGGGGACGTTCCGCTCGTTTCCGTAGGGCTCGTGGACCCAGGGTGACAGGGGGGCGTCCTCGGTGGCCCAGGTGGCGACGCCTCGGCCGAGGGCGACGTGGTCGCCAGGTTGCAGCAGGCGCATCTCTTTCCAGGCCAGCTCGCCCTCGGCGGTCAGCGTCAGGAGCATGTGGTTGGGCGTGGCGGTGATCCGGTAACCCAGCCGGGTTTCGATCCGGCGTAGCGGCTGCTGCCCGGCCGAGTAGACGCTGCCCGCGAGGCCAATGCGGTGTGTGCCGATGGTGCTGACGGCCATCGATCGGGGTACGAAGGTGTCGGCCGGGGTTTTTTCCGGGAGCAACGAGACGATCTCGGCCAGGCCTTCGCCGGTGGCGATGAGGGTGGAAGGGGCGACGCACCTGGGGTCGCTGTCGGAGCCGTACTCGGCGATCTTCCGGTAGTTGATGTCGCCGGTCAGCTCCGTCGAGTCCTGGTTCTTCTCGTCCTTCGGCTGGAAGGTGCCGATGCCCACCCGGTCCTTCTCGCTCATGATCAGGCGGCGCACCCGGATGTGGTTTTTCACCACCTTCGACCAGTCGCCCTTGTAGTGCTCCATCAGGCTGCGGAAGATGAAGCGGCAGGCCGGGTTCAGGTCCCCCTCCACCTTCACCTTGAAGCGCTCGCTCGACAGGCCCAGCATCTCGATGGCCTTGGCGCGCCACTCCAGCGGGATGAGCCGCAGCGGCTCGTCGTGCATGGGGCAGGGCTCCACGTCGTTCTGGCTGAGGCCGTGCTCCTTGAGGTTGATCCAGTCGTAGGTGTAGAGCGCCCCCTCGGGGGTGCGAGAGTAGGCCTCCAGGCCCTTCTTCAGCAGGCGGGCGATGGTCGATTTCGACGACCCAACGGGCCCATGGAGCAGGATGACCCGCTTCTCCGGACCGTAGTTCTCGGCGGCGGCCTTCAGCACATGCACCAGGCGCATCAGCGGGATATCGAGGCCGAAGATCGCGTCCTTCCCTCCGTCGATCTCGTCCCGGAAGAAGTTGTAACGGATGAGCTTCTTCTTGTTGTCGATGTACTCCTCGGTGCCGTAGCTGATGACCATGTCGTAGACGCGCTGGAAGGCGTTGCGGGTCACCTCGGGCCGCTTGCGCACGAGCTGGAGGTAGTCCTCGAAGGTACCCTCCCAGGTCAGGTCGCGGTACAGATCGTAATCCTGGAGTCGAGCGATCCGCTCGATCATGTTCTCGTTCGTCGTCTCCGCCATCCCTTCGCTTCTATCACGCCCCACCGCCCCCCGCATCGCCTACCATGGACGCCGATGGTGTTGCGCGCGACAGGGCTCGTGAAACGCTTCGGTGAGGCCGCGGTCGTCGCCGGGGTCGACCTCGCGGTGGGCGCCGGCGAGGTGGTGGGGCTGCTCGGGCCCAACGGGGCCGGAAAGACCACCACGCTGCGCATGCTCGCGGGCATCCTCCAGCCCTCGGAGGGCTGCGTCGAGGTCATGGGCCTCGACGTCCACGCGGCCCCCCTCGACGCCAAGCCTCGCATCGGCTTCCTCTCCGGCGACACCCAGCTCTACCAGCGCCTCTCCCCCCGGGAGGTCCTGGTCTACTTCGGCAAGCTCTACGGCCTCCCCCCTGACCACCTCGCCCGGCGCGTCGACGCCCTGATCGCCGACCTTGCCATGGCTCCCTTCGCCGATCGCCCCTGCGCCACCCTCTCCGCCGGCCAGAAGCAGCGCGCCAACATCGCCCGCGCCTTCCTCCATGAGCCCGAGCTCCTCATCCTGGACGAGCCCACCACCGCCCTCGACGTGGTGAGCGGGCGCTTCATCGTCGAGGCCATCCGCGACCAGCGGGGCAAGGGCCGCGCGGTGCTGTTCTCCACCCACATCATGAGCGAGGCCGAGTACCTCTGCGACCGGGTGGCGCTCATGCATGAGGGGCGCGTCGTCGACGAGGGCTCCGTCCCCGAGCTCCTCGCCCGCACCGGCACCTCCAACCTCACCGACGCCTTCCTCGCCAGGATCGAGGCCCCTGCTTCCCCATGAACCTTGGCGGCGCTACCTGCGGCGTTTCGCGGCGAAGTAGACGTCCAGGCGTTGCTCCGCCAGCTCCCGGATGAGGTGGTTTACCTCGACGGTGGCCAGCCGTTCCCGGACGAACGCCTCGTTCACCAGCTCCGCGGAGATCATCCCCTCGACGTAGACAAGATCCTTCTCACGGCCAGCCAGCAGCTTGGAGATCAGCAGATCGTGAGCTTCGAGGCACCAGCCCGTTGCGCCTCGGGTCCGGGGGGAGAACAGGGGGACGAGGCGCCGCTCCCAGCCTTCAGGGAGGAGGGCCGTACCGGGACCCACGCCCTGGGCGTAGTAGCCGTACATCTCGTGGAAGGGAGACCCCTCCCCGATGGCTCCGTCGATCAGATCGGCGCGATCTGGAAAGTTTTTTGGGTACAGATCCACCTCGATGGACACCAGGAGAAGCGCGGGGGCCTCTGGGTATTGTCCGAGGATGGCCTGGCTTCCGACGATGATCAGCTCGTCGTCCTGGGCGATGGCCGACGCCGCCCGGATTACATGCTCGATCTGTGCTCGGTTCATGGCGAGGGAGGCAACCAGGCAGCGCGTACACGGCGCCAGATCTGCCAGCGCTCCTGGGGGGAGACCACAAAGGAAAAAGGGCTCGTCTGGCGTAGCGCGCAGGCTTCTTCCCCGGGATCGAGGAGCAGCGCGATCAGCTCCGGGAGCGGCAAGGCCAGCGCCTGGCGCCACCGCTCCGCGTAGGCAGGGGCGAGGGTACCCTCCGCCGACCATCGCTCCACGTTTTTGTAAGCCCGATCCCGCAGGGAAGGATCGTCCCGGAGGAATTCTACCACCCGGCCATGGAGCGCCAGGCTGCGGGCTTCGGCGAGCTGGTGCAGGCGGTCGGACTCCATCGCGGGACTCAGGAAGGTCAGGGCCTCGGGTGGGCGAGCAGGAAATCGATCACGCCAAAGCGAAAACCATCCCCCAGCGCCGGGATGTGGGCCCCTCCCTGGATGCTCCACAGACCCACCGCCGACCCGTCCTTGCAGTTCTTGTAGGTGAGCACCGTGGACTCGGCCCCGGCGATGTTCGGCTCCACGTCCACCGGTTCCCCTTCCTCCGGCTCTCCTGTGCAGCCGTTGTAGCCCGCCCACAGCTCGGCGGTCTTCTTCGCCGACGGGTAGGGTTGCCCGTAGAAGAGCCCGCCCTCGTAGAGCACCAGATCGTCGGCGGTCCCGTGGATCTGGAGCGCGCTCACCGGCGCCGCCGGCTTGCAGTCGTCGGCGCTGGCGAAGGTGGCCCCCGCCAGGCTCGCCACGCCGGCGACCCGCCCGCCAAGCTCACACGCCATCCGGTAGGACATGAACCCCCCGTTGGAGTGCCCCAGGAAATAGACGCGCTTCTTGTCCACCGCGTAGCGCGCCTCCACCTCGTCCAGGAGCCCGGTGAGGTACCCCACGTCGTCCGCCGTCGACACGCCGAAGCCGCAGCAGGCGTTGGTGGCGTTCCAGTGGCGCTTGCCGGTGCCGTCGAAGGTGCCGTCCGGGTGCAGGTAGAGGAAGCGCCGCTCGTCCGCCACCTTCTTCAGACCGAAGAGGAATTCCTGCACCTTCCCCGCCGCCCCGTAGCCGTGCAGCAGCACCACCAGCGGCAGCGGCTCCCCGGCGACGTACCCCCGGGGAACGTAGAGCGACACCGGACGATCGCCGCCGAAGGGCTCCGGATCGAAGGCCCCTTGCTCCGTCGGCGCCGCGCTCCCCCCCGCCCCGCCCCCGGCGACGTTGCTCCCCGCGGAGCCCGTGGAGCCCGCGGAGCCTGCGGAACCTCCGGAGCCCGCTACCCCCGCCTCCGTCGGCGCAGGGTCGTCGGAGGAGCAGGCCAAAAGCGCGAGGGCAGCGAGGAGGAGGGCAGGGCGAAGCACGGCAGCGAAGGTACCACGTTTCGTCCTGGCCTCGGCTGCGAAGCACCCCGGTGGCGGCGGTGAACGCGCTCCCGCGGGGTGCTACGCTGCCCGGGTGCGTCTTCTCCTGTCCTCGCTCTTCCCTGCCGTGTTGGCGGCGCTCTCCGCGGGCTGCGGCCCTGCCCCTCAGCGGCTCCCGGACCGGGTCAACATCGCGCTCCTCGACGCCACCGTGGGGCCCGCCATGGCCAGCGGCAAGGCGTGGGATGGTCCCGGGCAGGTCTCCATCGACGTGCTCCGCGGCGTCAGCCAGGCGCTGGCCAGGGCCCCCGCCCGGGGCCGCACCGAGGACGTGGTGAAGACCGGCGCCGTGCTCGCGGAGATCACCGCCGCCGTCGCCGCCACCATCGCCCCACCCGACCCGAAGGGCTCCGTCGAGCTGCTGGTGGCCGGCTCCTCCCGGCGCGTGCCGCTTCCGGAGCGCCAGGACACCTTCAACCCTGCCTGGTCTGGCGTCTCCTTTGATCAGGTACCGCTGGTGGAGGGCCTCCGGCTCCGGGTCCAGCTCTTCGACGCCGACGACCTCGGCAGCGACGACCCGATCGGCACCGCCGAGCTGACCTACGACGACGTGGTGGCGGCCCTCTCCCACGAGCAGGTGCTCCAGGTCCGGGTCTACGAGCAGACGCGAGGCCAGCTCCTCTTCGTCGGGATCTCCGTCACCGCCCGCTGAAAACCCACCATGGAGCAGCGACCCAGCCCAGGATCCCCTCCTCATGACCGACCTTCCCCACGCCGCCCACGCCCGCCGCCTTGTCCAGCGCGCCCGCCGCGCTTCCCTCGCCACCTTCGCCCTCGACCCGCCCGGCTTCCCCTACGCCTCCCTGGTCGCCGTGGCCGACGACGGCGCTGGGCGACCGCTGCTGCTCCTCTCCGCCCTCGCCGAGCACACCCGCCACCTCCAGCGGCGGCCCGAGGCGTCGCTCCTGATCCACGACGAGGAGGCCGGCGGGGACCTCCTCGCGGCGGGGCGTGTCACCCTCCTCGGTCCCTGCCTCCCGGTGGATCCGGGCGAGGCGGCGGCCTGTCGGGAGCGCTTCCTGGACGCGCACCCCGAGGCCAAGGTTTACGCAAATTTTGCGGATTTTAACCCCTATCGGTTGACCCCCGTGGCGCTCCGCTACGTGGGTGGGTTCGGTCGGATGTCCTGGATCGACGCGGCGGCCTACCTGATGCAGGACCTGCCCGCCTCCCCATGAACCCGACCCCTTTCGAGCTCGTCGGCGGCGCCGACGCCGTGCGCTCCCTCTCCGAGCGCTTCTACGATCACATGGAGGCCCACGAGCCGGCCCTCGCCCGCCTCCACGCCCTGGATGACCAGGGACGGATCACCCGCGAGGCTCGTGATCGCTTCGCCCTCTTCCTCATCGGGTGGCTCGGGGGCCCCCAGGAGTACATGGCGCGCCACGGCCACCCGCGGCTCCGCATGCGCCACGGGCGCGTCCCGGTGGACATCGCCATGCGCGACGCCTGGCTCCGGTGCATGTACGCTGCGCTGGAGGCCGAGGGGATCCAGGAGCCGGCGCGCTCGTTCCTCCGGCAGCGCTTCGCGGAGGTCGCCGATTTCTTGAGGAACGTCCCCGGGTGAGGTCCCTTCGAGGATCGCGGAAAAATCCCTCCCGAGGCGTGAGCCTACCGGAGCACGGCGGAGCGGAGTTCGAGCCCCAGCAGGCAGCCGTAGGCCTGGCGGCGGGCGGCGGCGACCCAGTTTCCGGAGCCGGTGACCGGGGCGTGGTTGGGCTCCAGCTCCCGGCGGATCTTGGCCAGGGGGGCGCCGGTGCGGGCGTCGAAGAGGGCCAGGCGGACCGCGTGGGGGTGGGTCTGCACCAGCTCCCGGCGGGTGCCCCACATGTGATCGGGGAGATCCGCGGGCAGCTCGTCGATGGCGATCAGGGCGTAGCGGGCCGCGGAGGCGACGCGGTGGGCCTCGGGAGTGGCCTGGGCAAGCCGCTCCGTCATCGTCCCGTGGAGCGCGCTGAGGCGCATCCCGTAGGCAGCGCGCAGGTCGCTGGTCCAGCGCTCGGTGAGCACGTCGAAGCCCTGGTGGAGGAGCTGGAGGTTGGCGACCCGCTCGGTGCGCTGCCCCATGCAGGCGCTCCCGGGGAGGCAGGCGCTGGCCTCCTCAGCGCCGCTGCTGCCCTGGAGCAGGCAGAGCGGGATGGCGTCCTTGACCGAGAGCTTGGCGGCGGCGCGGGTCGCCTCGGGAGAGCCCACCTCCGTCTGCACCGCCCGGAAATAGACGCCTTGCTGGGCCAGCAGCGCGCGGCCATCCAGGGCGGGCGCCACGAAGTCTGCCTGCCAGGGCTCGCGGGCCAGCCTCATGGTCAGGTCGTCGATCAGCTCGGGCATGGTGCGCTCGACGGCCTCGATCCGCTGGATCGCCGCGGACTGCTCCGCCAGCGCCCGGGCCCGGAGCCGCTCCTCCTGGAGGTGCCCCTGCACCGTGAAGACCCCGAGCCCCGTGCCGACCAGCAGCAGCGCCCCGGCGACGAAGCGGGCGGCCGCGCCGTCGAAGGTGCGGGTCAGGAGCTGCTTCCAGCGGGGTTGCGCGAGTTCGTCGAGGCTGTAAACGCGATCGGACATGGCCAGGCTCCTTGGCAGGGGGAAGATGCAGGGGACACCCGGGGGCACCGGATGTTCCCACGGGGCCGACCCGCTGGGCTCCTGGGTCGGCATCGGGTCAGAAGGGGTCGGGAGTCTGCGCGAGAGCCCAGAGGTCGAAAAACTTGTCACGGACCCAGGGGTCCAGCAAGAACCCGACCTCGCGCCCCAGGTTTGCGCTCCGGATGAGCTCTTGCACATCGACTAGATCCTTGGCCCGGTGCGGAGCAACCATGCCCGAGGCGAGCTTGAGCTCGATGTAGCGAGGCATGGGGAGAAGCGCGAAACGCTCGCCACGGAAGGCCGTGGTGGCGGGGTCAGGGAAAGCGATGGGGTTGGGTCGATCATCCCCGGGGAAGCGTCCCGTGCTGAGCACGCCGATGTGGACCCCGAACTCGGTGTCGAGGAGCTTGCCCGAGCCAGGGACGCGCTCGGCGTAACCACGCCCCAGGTGGCGATCCTTGAAGGTTTGCAGGGTCTCCTCGCGCATCACCAGATCGACATCCACGGTCACCCGGCGGTGTCCGTATTCGTTGAGCGCGAAGGCCCCGATGATGGCATAAGGGGGGTTCTCGGCTTCGAGGATGGCGGTCAGCTTGTAAAGCGCACGCTGCGCCTCGGCCATGCCCATGAAGAACCTCCCGCAGTACTCGACGCCGTCCGCGAAGCGCGCTTCGGCTTCCGGAGGGAGCCGCCCGGCGCCCCAGGTCTCCTGCGCGTCCTGGGGTTGAACCATTCAGGGCAGCGTAGCAACGCCCGGTCAGAAGGAAAGGCGCAAGGTGCTGGTGAGGCGGAGGTCCGTGGGCAGGACGCCAGTGGGGGGGGTGCTGTCGCGGAGCAGGGAGAAGGTGCTGCCGAGGGAGAAGCGCTCGGTGACCCGGGCCAGGATCTCGCTGTCGTTCAGCAGCCGAAAGTCGGAGAGCTGGTCGAAGCGAGGCTGGACGTAAAAGGTGTTCTGGAAGCGGAGGCGATCCTCGAAGAAGGTGGCGCGGACCGCCAGGTAGCTGGTCCAGCGGTGCTCGTAGGTCTCCGGAGGGTCCGGTGCTCCCCGGTCCACGTTGATCAGGTTGTACTCGTACATGTACCCGGAGCCGCCCCAGCCCTGGAGCTGATCGGTGTGGAGAAAATCGACGCGGAAGCCTCCGCCGGTGAGGGTCCGGGTACGGAGCCGGAGGAACTGGTTGAACTGGTACTGGGCGAAGACCTCGGGGCCGATGCGGGGGTGGAGCATCCAGGTCCAGCGGAGGTGGGAGAAGCCCTGGTTGATGAAGGTGGCGGTGGCGTTCTCGGCGAAGCGGCCGCTGATCGCCAGGAACACCCGGTGCTTGAGGTAGGGCACCGCCTCGTCCCGGTCGTGGAAGGTCTGGTAGACGACGCGCCCGGAGCCCCCCAGGTCGAAGAGGCGGACGTTCCCCCGGGCCAGGGCGAAGTTCCCGTCCACGTCGCCGCCCCACCCGGCGCTGGGGCGGCTGGGGCGAAGCGCCTCCACGTTGACCTGCGCCTGCGCCTCCTCGGGGCAGCCGATCCACGCCAGGGCCAGCGACGCCGCCAGCTTGCAGGCGCCGCCGCCCCGGATTACCCCGCCGGGATGCGCAGCTCGTCGGTGCCGGTGCTGATCCTCGGGGCAGGGCTCACGGGGCTCTCGGCGGCGTGGCACCTGCGCCGCGCGGGGGTGACCTGCCGCCTGCTGGAGCGCCGAGGCGAGGTCGGTGGCCACGCCACCACCCTGGAGGACGAGGGATTCCGCTTTGACCGGACCGGCCACCTGCTCCACCTGCGGGACGAGGAGATCCGGGGGCTGGTCGAGCGGCTGCTGGGCGACCGGTTGCTCCGGGTCCAGCGCCGTAGCCGCGTCTACAGCCACGGGGTCTACACCCGCTACCCCTTCCAGGCGAACACCTACGGGCTTCCGCCGGAGGTCGCCCACGAGTGCGTGATGGGCTTCCTGGAGGCGAAGAGGACCCCCCCACCCCGGGAGCCGGAGAACTTCGAGGCGTTCTGCCTGGCGCATTTTGGTCCGGGATTCTCGCGGCATTTCCTGGTTCCCTACAACGAGAAGCTCTGGGGCGTCTCCCCCCGGGAGATCTCGGCGGCGTGGTGCCAGCGCTTCGTGCCGCTGCCGTCGGTGGAGGACGTGATCGCCGGGGCGGTGGGGCTCCACGACCGGGAGCTTGGTTACAACGCGAGCTTCGTCTACCCCCGGGGAGGCATCGGCGAGCTGGCGGAGGCGCTTGCGGCGGAGGTGGGCGAGGTGGAGCTGCGCCGCTCCCCGCGGTGGATCGATCCGGAGCGGCGGGTGGTGGGGCTGGAGGACGAGGAGATCCGCTACGAGCGGCTGATCAGCACGGCGCCGCTGGACACGCTGGGGGGGCTGCTGCGAGGGGCGCCGCCGGAGGTGACCGGAGCCTTCCGGCGGCTGCGGTGCACGGATCTCTACTACCTGGACGTGGCGCTCGACGGACCCATCCTCCAGGACCTCCACTGGGTCTACGTGCCGGAGCCGAGGTACCCGTTCTACCGGGTGGGCTGCTACAGCAACTTCTCCCCGGAGCTGGCGCCGCCCGGGGGCGCGAGCCTCTACGTGGAGCTGTCGGACCGGCGTCCTCCGGACCTGGCCACGGTGGGCCCGGAGGTGATCCGGCACCTGACAGAGATGCGCCTGATCGAGGGGCCCCGGGCGGTGAGGTTCCTGCGGGCGAGGCACCTCACCCACGCCTACGTCATCTTCGATCACAGCTATTTTGGCGCGCTCGGGGCGCTGGAGCCGTACCTGGCGGCGCGAGGGATCCAGAGCACCGGGCGCTACGGCGGGTGGAACTACTCGTCCATGGAGGATGCGTTGCGCTATGGTCGCGACGCGGCCCGCTCGGTCCTCGCCGCGCCCTCGCCTGCATGAGCCCCCCTGACGCGCCCCGCCTCTCGATCCTGATCCCGGTGTACAACGAGGAGCCGCTGCTGCGGGCGGCGGCGGTGGACCTGCGGGAGCGGCTCGCCCCGCTGGGCTGGTCCTACGAGGTGATCCTCGCAGAGAACGGCTCCCGCGATGGGACGGTGGCAGAGGCGCGGGCGCTCTGCGCTCGCTACCCGGAGTTCCGGACCTTCTCCGTGGGGGAGCCCAACTACGGAAAGGCGCTCCGGCAGGCGATCCTCCAGGCCCGGGGCGAGCTGGTGATCTGCGACGAGATCGACCTGTGCGACACGGATTTCCACCGGGCCGCGGTGGCGCTGCTCGACGCCGACGAGGCGGAGTTTGTCATCGGCTCCAAGCTGCTGGAGGGCTCCAGCGACGAGCGCCCCCTGGCGCGGCACCTGGCGAGCCGGTTCTACAACGGGTTGCTCCGGGCGACGCTGGGCTTCCGGGGCACCGACACGCACGGGCTCAAGGCGTTCCGCAGGGCGCCGCTGGTGCCCATCGTGCATCAGTGCACCGTGGACCGGGACGTGTTCGCCAGCGAGCTGGTGATCCGGGCGGATCGGGCGGGGATAAGGGTGCGGGAGATCCCGGTGCGGGTGCTGGAGAAGCGGCCCCCCAGCGTCGATCTGGTGCGGCGGGTGCCGGCGGTGCTGCGGCAGCTCGCCCGGCTCACCTGGTCCATCCGGGTGCGGGGCTCCAGAGGGGGGTAACCGGCGGAAGAACGAGGTGCGCCCCGCGGTGCCTCCGGACTATGCTGGTGCCCCCCGCACGGAGACTCGTCCCTTGCACATCTGGCACCTCACCGCCGACGCGCCCCGCACGCCCCACCGGGTCAGCCCCGACGATCTGGTCACCCTCACCCTGGGCACCTGGCCCATCGAATTCGGGCAGCGCGTCTGGTTGCAGGTGTCCGTGGAGCTACCCGGCAAGGGGCGGGAGGAGTACGCCCGGGAGGCGGTCTGGTACGAGAACCGGGGGCCCAACAGCTACTGGAGGGCGCAGATCGGGCCGTTTCCGAGGGGGGCCAAGGTGACCTACAAGGCGCAGGGGACGTCGAGCCAGGGGCTGACGGCGGGGCCGACGGGGAGCTTCCGCGTGGGGCCGAAGATCTATTTGGCGCTGCTGTGGCACCAGCACCAGCCGGTCTACCGGGATACGTCGAGCCTGTCGCCCCGGGGGAGCTACGTGCAGCCGTGGGTGCGGATGCATGCGGCGAGGGATTACTACGGGATGCCGGCGATCGTGGCGCAGCATCCCGGGGTTCACCTGACGATCAACCTGACGCCGTCGCTGCTGTGGCAGATCGATGACTACGCCTCCCGCGGGGCGACGGATCGGGCCTGGGAGCTGTCGATCAAGCCTCCGTCGCGGCTGAGCTCCCGGGAGCGCGATCAGCTTCTCCATACGTTCTTCGACGCGGATCACCGGCGCCAGATCGGGGTGCACGAGCGCTACGCGGAGCTGCTGGGGCGCAAGAGGGCAGGGGCCTCGCTGGACGACCGGGAGGCGCGGGATCTGCAGATGTGGTTCAACCTGGCGTGGTTCGCCACGGAGCTGCGGAGCGGAGAGGTGCAGCTTGTCACTGGGGAGCGCGCGAGCGTGCGGGATCTGGTGGAGAAGGGGCGTGGCTTCGAGGACAGGGATTTCGACCGGCTCTACGAGGAGACGCTGAAGGTGATGAGGGCGGTGGTACCCATCCACCGCGCGCTTCAGGAGGAGGGTCAGATCGAGGTCTCCACGACGCCGTTCTTCCACCCGATCTTGCCGCTGCTGATGGACACGGATCAGGCGACCATCGACCGCCCGACGACCCGCCACCCGCGGCGCTTCGCCCACCCCGAGGACGCGGAGGCGCAGGTGCGGCGGGCGGTCGACTACTACCGGGGGGTGTTCCGGCGGCGGCCCCGGGGGATGTGGCCGGCGGAGGGGGCGGTGAGCCAGTCGGTGCTCCCGCTGTTCGGGCAGCAGCGGCTCCGGTGGATCGCCACGGACCGGGGGGTCCTGGCCCGCTCCGGGCGCCACGGCTACGACGTGGAGGATCCGGACGTGCTGTGCCGCCCCTACCGCGCGGTGGAGGGGGAGCACCAGGTCAGCGTGTTCTTCCGGGACACGAGGCTCTCCGATGACATCGGCTTCGTCTTCAACCACCACGACGATCACGAGCGAGCGGCCCGGGATTTCCTCCAGCGGATCAAGGCGCGCTTCTCCGACCGCTTCCGCACCACGGAGGACCGGGTGCTCACGGTGATCGTCGACGGGGAGAACGCCTGGGGAGGCTACCGGGACGACGGGCGCCCCTTCCTCCACGCGCTGTACGCGGCGCTGGCGGCGGACGCCGAGATCGAGACGGTGACTTTTTCCGAGTACATCGAGGGCTCCCCGGAGCGAGGGATCCAGAGCCACGGGCTGGGGGAGCAGAGCCAGGTCCACGAGCTCTACACCGGCTCCTGGATCGACGAGGCCGGGTCGCGGCCCGGCGTCGACCTGGGCACCTGGATCGGCGAAGAAGAGGAGAACATCGCCTGGGATCTTCTGGGGGAGGCCCGGGATTTCCTCGACCGCCAGGGGGCCACGCCGGAGTCCGCCCCCGAGGCCTTCGAGGCCCTCTACATGGCCGAGGGGAGCGACTGGTTCTGGTGGTTCGGGGACGACCAGGACTCGGGGCGAGACAGCGAGTTCGACGACCTGTTCCGCATGCACCTTCGGAACATTTACCGGGGCCTCCGGGCGGAGCCGCCCGCCAGCCTCGACGAGGCCATCGTCCCTCACATCCACGTGTGGGACTATGGAACTCCTGGATCCTGGGTTCCCCCGGGGTTCCAGGTCGCCGTCCGCACCCAGGCCCCCGGGACGCTCACGATCCGCGCCAACGGAGGGGTTCCGCAGGTACTGGAGCTGACCCCGGTGGGTGGCGTGATGAGCGGGACGACCCACTACCAGGCCAACCTCGGCGTCCCCGCCCCGGGTACGCGCTTCTTCGAGATCGATTTCGACGGGCTCCACGAGGAGCCCCCGGGCTTCACCCGCGTCCTCAACGTCTCTCCCCCGGACGCCTGATCGTCATTTCCGGCGAGGCGGCCCGGGAGATCGGGTCGAGAGGGCGCCGCGGTTGCCCCAGTGGATCTCCACGTCCAGGGTCGCCAGCCGCCGCAGCAGCCGGCGCTCCTCGAGGAACGGCCACCAGTCGTAGAGGAAGTGCTCGATGGGACGCCAGATCGCCACCCAGGCGCCGATGGTGAGCCCCTCCTTGAGCAGCTCCTTCCACGCGGAGCCCCCCGGCTCGACCTGGATCGCCTTGGCCGCCGAGAGCATCGCGCTCAGCACCAGGACGCCCACCAGGAGCGCCACCTGCCCCTGCCTCAAGTGCGCCCGCAGCTGCCCCCCCAGGTGCCAGAGCGCGTGGTGAAAGTAGGCGTGGATCGCCGAGCGGATCACCGCATCGTCCAGCGTGGGCTCCGGCTCGTCCAGGATGTACACGTCGAGGCGGACCGGGGCACGATCCGGCAGCTCGGCCATGGCCTCGCGGAGGAATTCCACCGCCCCCGGGTCCAGATCTCGCTCCTTGAAGGGGGTCGGATCCCGCAGGTCGAAGAGCTGCTTCGCCTGCCGGAGCTGGAGGTCGATGCACCACACCCCATCCTCGCGCCGGTACTGCGCATCCTTGGCGTCCCTCATGATCGCCACCTTGCCACAAGCCGCGCCTCGCCGGGCGCCGAGGCGCGCTCCGGTGGCGTCAGTTCGGGGTCGTCATCTTCGGGAGGATGGTGATCGGAGGCTCCGGGACGACGAGGCCGTCGGTCGGGTCGGCGCAGCAGCGGAAGCCCACCTGGTAGAACTTGAAGGTCGGGCCGTGGCTGGTCGTGGTGATCCGGCAGGTCGCCCGCACCTTGCCCCAGTAGGCCCCGTTGAGCGTCGAGATGTGGGGCGACTCCGGGTTGTCTGCCTGGTCGTCGGTCCACTCGTCCACGTTGCCGTTCAGATCGAACACCCCCCAGGAGCTCCGGCATCCCGGGTGCGAGCCGATGGGATCCCCCTGCCAGAGCCGATCAAGCTCCTCCTGCCGTGCCTTCGGATCCAGCAGCGCGTCGATGTCAAAGTCGAGCCCCGCCCGGTCGATGTTGCACGGGCTCGGCTGCCGCACGTACCCCCACGAGTAAGGCAGCCTCTTCTCTCCCTCGCAGGCGAACACCCACTCCACCCGGCTGCACAGGCGCTTGCCGACCGAGGCGCACTTCGCCTTCGCCTCGTGCCAGTCCACGTACACCTCCGGCGCCTCGCCGACCCGGTTGGGCCACTCGTGGAGGTCGACGCAGTAACGGCGGTGCTGGAGCGGCGCCCGGCACCGCGCGTCTCGGGTGTACTCGGCGCAGCGGTAGGAGCGCGCGGCGTCCCGGACGCAGGAGTAGGGAAGATCCGGACAGAAGAAGCCGTCGACGAGGGCCATGTCCCGGGGGCATGCGTCGGGGAGGGAGGCTACGACGGCCAGGCCCGCCAGGGAGGCGAGGGCCCAGGAGAGGCCGCCGCCCAGGAAGGTGGGCAGCGGGGAGAGGGCCACCGCCCAGGGGAGGGTGGCCCAGAGATCCGGATCGAGCACGGACCGGAAGCCTCGGGAGGAGGCGCAGGGATAAGTCGGGCTTGATGGTGTCGTTGCCGCCGCAGGCCGCGAGGCCGTCGGCGCAGCTCTTGTAGGCGAGGGCCTTGGCGAGGCCGCCACCCGCGAGGGGGGTACAGGTGGCCACGACGTCGGCGCTGGGATCCTTCTCGCGGCAGACGGCGCCGCAGGCGACCGCCTTGTTGCAGCCCGGATCGTTGTAGCAATCCGTAAGGATCTGCTTGCAGTCCTTGGCCTTGGTGGTGGCGCACATGGCCTTGGCACATTCGCTTGCGTCAGCGTCCTCGCAGGAGGAGATGGAGGGGAGATCGGACTCCTTGGTGCCGCAGTAGAGGTCGTCGCCGCCGCCGCCGGAGCCTGCGCTGGAGCCGCCGGAGCCCGCGCTGGAGCCGCCGGAGCCGCCGGAGCCCGCGCTGCTCCCGCCGGAGCCGGAGCCGCCAGCGGGCGCCGGATCGTCTTCATCACCGCACCCCTGGAGGGCCCCCAGCGCAAGCAAGGAGGCCAAGCCCATCGAAACCAGAACCTTCGTCATAAATTGCTTTGTGTCCGGGTTGTCACGGGACGTCAAGCGCGACGGAGGGGCCGGAAGCTCTGGCCTCTCTCTTTTCTTTCCGTCACTTGACGCAGGCGAAGTCGGCCGCGTCCGGGCGGGGCGGCAGGGTGACGCCATCGGGAGAGCGAACGAAGACGCACACATCGCCGGCGGGGTTGAGGTCGAGAGCGAAGGGCTTGATGAGGCCGCCGTCCAGCTCGGCCAGCACCTTGTCGGTAGATAGCAAGACGCCCTTGAAGGTCGCGTCCGCCAGCTCGATGTCCGACCCGGAGATCGCGTTGGCCTTGCCGGAGATCTTCACCAGGCCGAAGTTCATGGTGAACTGGTTGCTGATCAGCGGCGCCGAGGTGGTCACCGGCGGATCCCCCGCCGTGTCGTTGAGGGTCGTGGCGGTGGTCAGCAGCGGGGTCAGGACCGCCTCCACCGCGCCATCCTTGACGGTGAACTGGGTCTTGAGCATCAGCGCCTGGCTGGCGTCCGCGAAGTTCACCTTGCAGTAGCCGATGAAGGCCCCCGAGATGTCCAGATCCCCCTCCGCCGGCGCAGGCAGGCACGAGGGCGGCGGCGCGGACGACTTGCTCCGCGCCATCTTCTGGTACTCCTCGAAATCCCCCACAGGGTCCACGCAGCCGAGCGCGATGACGCTGAGCGTCATGGTGGCAAAATGAAGAGGGGCAAACGAGCGGTATAGCGAGCCTCGGGACATGCCGGTAACTTACCGGCTTCCATGAGCCCGACAACAGTCAAATGGCCGTTCGCTCCACCGAGCCAGCGCCGCCACCGCCCGATCCTTGCCGCTCTGGCCCTGACCGCGGCCGGCGCTTCCCTCCTGGCCCCCGCGACGGCGGAGGCCGGCGGCTTCCTCGGTGCTCGATTCGGCGCGGATCACGGTACGCCGGTCGGAAAGAACCCGTTTTCGATCTACTTCAACCCGGCGGCGATCGGCGCCACCAAGGGGACGCAGCTCTCCATCGACGCGGCGGTGATCTACCGGCGAGCCTCCTACGAGCGGAGCAGCAAGGATCTGTCAGGGGTGGTGCTCGCGAACGCCCCGAAGGACTCGAAGGCGTACCAGGACTACGAGAAGTCGAACACGGGAAAGGCGGAGATCAGCAACATCCTGGCGCTGCCCTTCGCCGGCATCATCACCGACCTGGGGAACGACAAGCTGCCGATCCGGCTGGGGTACGGGGTGTACATCCCCTTCGGCGGTCTGGCGAGCTGGACGCGGAACACCGACTTCACCAACACGACGGCCCCCGGTGGCAACGACGGCCCTCAGCGCTGGTTCAACATCAGCGGCCGGATCATCTCCCTCTACAACACGGCGGCGCTGTCGGTGAACATCCCGGGGACGCGCCTCTCCTTCGGCGTGAACGGCAGCCTGGTGCACCACACGGTGGAGACCGCCCGGGCGAGGAACACCAACGGCTCGGATGACACCGCCTCCCAGGACGGGACCATCCTGGAAGGGCGCGCCCTCATCGACGCCCGGGGTTTCAACGCAGCCGCTGCGGTGGGCGTCTACTACGAGGCGATCCCGGACAAGCTCTCCTTCGGCGCCTCCTACAGCGTGCGGCCTGGTTTTGGCCAGATGCGGCTCAAGGGTACGCTGCGCAGCCAGTTTGGCCAGGAGCGCCGGGCCAACGACTCCGAGGACATCGAGCTGCTCCAGACCTACCCGGACGTCTACCGGCTGGGCATGGCCTACCGGGTGAGCGAGGCGGTGGAGCTACGGCTGGACGGGGAGTACGTCACCTGGTCCAACTTCAAGCGCCAGTGTCTGGTCAACGCCGGCCAGGACGCCAAGTGCAACCTTTACGATGACGGCTCCGAGGTGAAGGGGAACGACAAGGTGATCCAGGTCATCGAGCGGAACTGGGTCGACGGCTGGGCGGTGCGGCTCGGCGTGGGCTACTTCCTCTCGGAGAAGACCGAGCTCTTCGGCAGCGCCCTCTACGACGCCTCCGCCGTGCCGGATGCGACCCTGGACCCGACCATCATCGACTCCGGGAAGATTCACTGGGTCGCCGGCGTCCGCCAGAACATCACCCCGAAGTTCGCCCTCGCTGGCAGCTTCAACCACGTCTACTTCTTCGAGCGCGACACCACCGGCAAGAACGTCTTCTTCACCCGCAAGGGCGAGTCGCGCCAGCCCAGCGCCGGCGGCGTCTACAACCAGCAGTTCTACTACCTGAACATCAACGGAACCTACACCTTCTGAGCCCCCCGGAGCGCCGCCAGGCGCTCGCGGATCCAGCGCTCGAAGCCCTCCCCGGTCGGCTCGTAGAACACGCTCCCTTCGAGCCGATCCGGCAGGTACACCTCCCCCGGTACCACGTGGCCCTCGTGGGCGTGGGCGTAGGCGTATCCCTCGCCGTACCCTTCCTCCTTCATCAGGCGGGTCGGCGCGTTGCGAAGCTTCTTGGGCACCGGTAGAGACCCCAGCGCCAGCGCCTCCCGCACCGCCTTCATCGCCCGCTTCACCCCGTCGCTCTTGGGGGCGCAGGCGAGGTAGAGGCAGGCATGGGCCAGGGGGTAGGCGCCCTCGGGCATGCCGATCCGCTGGAAGGCCTGATCCGCCGCCACCGCCACCTGGAGCGCCCTCGGGTCCGCGTTGCCGATGTCCTCGCTGGCGAAGATGATCATCCGGCGCCCGAGGAACAGCGGATCATCCCCCGCCTCCAGCAGCCGGAAAAGGTAGTAGATCGCCGCGTCCGGGTCGCTCCCTCGCATCGCCTTGATGAGCGCCGAGGCCAGGTTGTAGTGCTCCTCGCCGTCCTTGTCGTGGATCAGTGTCACGCCCTCGCCGGAGGCTTCCACGTGGTCCCTGCGGAGCTCCGTCGCCCCGGGCTCGACGCTGCGGGCGTGGGCGGCGGCGGCCTCCAGGACGCCCAGGGCGCGGCGCCCGTCTCCCTGGGCGATGGCGGTGATGGCGTCCAGGGCGGGCTCCGTCGCCGCGAGGTGCAGGCCCCCGAGGCCGCTCTCGTCGGAGAGCGCCCGGCGGCAGAGGGCCTTCACCTCCTCGTCGTCCAGGGCCTCCAGGTGGAACACCCGCGACCGGGACAGGAGCGCCGCGTTGATGGCGAAGGAGGGGTTCTCCGTGGTCGCCCCGATGAGCACGACGTCGCCGGCCTCCACCGCGGGCAGGAGCGCGTCCTGCTGCCCCTTGTGGAAGCGGTGGATCTCGTCGATGAACAGGATGGTCCGCTCGCTCCGGTAACCGCGGGCTTCCCGGGCTTCCTTGAGGAGCTCCCGCAGCTCCGGGATGCTTCCTCCCACCGCGCTGTAGGGGACGAACCGCGCTCGCGTCGTCTCTGCCACCACCCGCGCCAGCGTGGTCTTGCCGCACCCCGGCGGGCCCCAGAGGATCATCGAGGGCACCCGGTCCTCTGCGATGGCCCGCGCCAGCAGCTTGCCGGGGCCCAGCAGGTGCCGCTGCCCCAGCACCTCCCCCAGCGTCCTCGGGCGCATGCGTTCGGCCAGCGGATCGCCTTCCTGCCTCCGCTTCGCCTCGAACAGGGTCGCTCCTCGCGTCGTACCGCGCTTCATCGGGGACCTCAGGCGCCGCCGCTGAGGAGGTCGAGGAGGCGGTGGGCGAAGTGGGAGGCGAGGAGGTGCTCGACGTCCTCGGAGGAGGACAGATCCATGACCTCGTTGGCCACCTCCTCGGCTTCCGCGAGGGTGACGCGGCGGAGGGCCTCCTTGAGCTCGGGGAGGACGGCGGGTTCCATGGAGAACTGGCGGAGCCCGAGGCCAACGAGGAGGATGGCGGCCAGGGGGTCGCCGGCCATGGCGCCGCAGATGGTGAGGGGGCGGCTGGCGGCGCGTGCGCCCAGGATGACGCCGCGGACCAGGCGGAGCACCGCGGGGTCGAAGTGGGAGGCGAGGCGGTTGAGCTGGGGGCTGGTGCGGTCGACGGCGAGGGTGTACTGGGTGAGGTCGTTGGTGCCGAGGCTCAGGAATTCGGCGTGGGGGGCGAAGCGGTCGATGAGCAGGGCGACGGAGGGGACCTCGACCATGATGCCGAGGGGGATGTGGGCGGCGCGGGGCTTCCGGCGCTCGTCCACCTCGGAGCAGGCGCGGTCGAAGAGTTTCTTGACCTCGTGCCACTCGCGGAGGGAGGCCACCATGGGGATCATGATCCGGACGTCCCCCTCGGCGGAGGCGCGGATCATGGCGCGGAGCTGGGTGAGGAGGAGGTCCGGGTGCTCGAGGGCGAGGCGCACGGCGCGGAGCCCGAGCGCGGGGTTGGGCTGGTGGGGGAGGGTGAGGTTGCCGATGGGCTTGTCGCCGCCCATGTCGAAGGTGCGGAAGACGAGGGGACGACCGTCGAGGGCGCGGAGGACTTCGCGGAACTGCTCGAACTGGTCGTCCTCGGAGGGGAGGGAGGTGCGGTCGGTGTAGAGAAATTCGGTACGGTAGAGGCCGATCCCCTCGGCGCCGTGGGTCACGGCGAAGGCGGCCTCGTGGGAGAACTCGATGTTGGCCAGCAAGCAGATGGGCTCGCCGGAGGCGAGGGAGGTCTGGCGGTGTACGTCGTGGAGGAGGTGGCGGGTCAGCGCCTCGTGGCGCTGGCCGCGGTGGCGCCCCGAGGAGACCATCTCGTCGGTGGGGCGGACGGTGACCGCGCCGCTGAGCCCGTCGACGACCAGCTGATCGCCGGAAGAGACGTGGGAGAGGAGCCCCTCGACCCCGAGCACCGAGGGGATCTCGAGGGCGCGGGCAACGATGGCGGTGTGGCTGGTGCGGGTGCCGCTCTCGGTGGCGATGGCGAGGAGGTGCTCCTTGCCGAGGGCGAGGAGGTCGGCAGGGGAGAGCTCGTGGGCCACCAGCACGACGCTCTCCTGGAGCCGCGGGAGCGTCCGGCGGGAGCTGGCCCCGGTGAGGGCCATGAGCAGGCGCTCGCCGATGAACTCGAAGTCGTGGCTGCGCTCGCGGAGGTAAGGGTCCTTCTGGGCGGCGAGGGTCGAGGCGAAGGTCTCGATGGAGAGGGAGACCGCCCACTCGGCGCACTGGCGGTCGCGGCGGATCCGGAGCTCGACGTCGGAGGCCAGCGTCTCGTCGCCGAGCATGAGCAGGTAAGCCTCGATGATGCTCTGCTCGCTGCGGCTGGCGGTGCTGCGCTCGCCCATGGCGCGCAGCTCGTCCTGGGCGTCGAGGACCGCCTTCTGGAAGCGAGCGACCTCGTCGTCGAGCTCGGAGGAGCGGAGGGAGCGGCGGATGTAAGAGATCTGCTGGGGGGCGAGGACGAGGGCGGGGCCGACGGCGACCCCCGGGGCGGCGGCGATCCCGCGGAGGTGCGCCGAGGCCGCCGGGAAGCGGCTGCTGGAGCCCCCGTCGTTCACCGATCTTCCCCGAAGCGCTGGGCGATGAGGTCGCCGATGGCCTGGACCGCCTCCTCGGCCTGGGGCCCCTCCGCCTCGACGTGGAGGAGCGTGCCCTTGGCGCCGCAGAGGAGCAGCAGCCCCATGATGCTCTTGCCGTTGGCCCGCTGGTCGTCCTTGCTGAGGGTGATCTCGCAGGGGTACCTCTGCGCAAGGCGGGTGAGGACCGCGGCGGCCCTGGCGTGGAGCCCCCGCTCGTTGATGATCTCGAAGGTGGAGGATCGCTTGCTCAAGGGGCCTCGCCGGGGCGACCGGGGTCGCGCTGGAGGTCGCGGTGGACGACCCGGATGGGGAAGCCGGTGGAGAAGCGGAGCTCGTCCGCCAGGCGCTCGGTGATGGCGACGCTGCGGTGGCGCCCGCCGGTGCAGCCGACGGCGACGGTGAGGTAAGCCTTCCCCTCGCGCTCGTAGCGGGGCAGGGCGAAGCCGAGGAGGCCACGGGCGTGGTCGAGGAACTCGGTGGTGTCCGGGTGGCCGAGGACGTGGGCGGCGACGTTGGGGTGGGTCCCGGGGAGCTCGCGGAGCGCCGGGATGTGGTACGGGTTATCGAGGAAGCGAACGTCGAAGACGACGTCCGCGTCCACCGGCATCCCGTACTTGAAGCCGAAGGAGAGGAGGCGCGTGGACATCCGGGGAAGCTGGCCCGCGGGCCCCAGCATCGCCACGATGCTGCGGCGCAGGTCGTGGACCGAGAGGCTGGTGGTGTCGATGACGTGGGTGGCCCGGGCCCGGAGGGGTCCGAGGCGCTCCCGCTCGCTCCGGATTCCGTCGAGGACCGCGGCGGCGGTGCCGTCGTTCCCCTCGGCCACGGACAGCGGGTGGGGGCGGCGCGTCTCGCTGTAGCGGCGGAGCAGCGCCTCGTCGGTGGCGTCGAGGCAGAGCACGTGGAGCTCCAGCCCGTCCCGCTTGCGGATCTCGTCGAGGAGGGACCCGGCCTGCTCGAAGAACCCCCGGACCCGCACGTCCAGACCCAACGCCACCCGGGCCAGCCCCCCCGCCGCGCAGATGTCCAGGGTCTCCCGGACCAGGGGGGTCGGGAGGTTGTCGACGCAGTAAAAGCGCATGTCTTCCAGCGCCCGGAGGGCCGTCGACTTGCCGGCTCCGGACATGCCTGTGACGACGACGACGAGGGTGGGGGCGGGCTGCATCAGCTTCCCTTGGGGGGGGGGTTGACCGGGGTCACCGGCGGGGTCGGGGGCGTGGCGGGCGCCGTGGGAGGGATGAGCAGATCGGCTTCTTCGGGTGGGAGGTGCAGGAGAGTCTGGTTGAGCCGGGAGAAGAAGTCGCGCGCCGAGTGCACCCCGGAGCGCCTCATCAGCTCGTTGCGCGCGGCCACCTCGATGATGCTGGCCACGCTCCGACCCGGTCGGATCGGGAGCACGATCTCCCGGATCGGTACCCCCAGGATCTCGTGGTACCTGTCCTCGATCCCCATCCGGTCGTACTCCGTGTCCTCGGACCACTCCTGGAGGCGGATCACCAGGTGGACCCGCTTCCGCTCCCGGGTGGAAGCGACCCCGAAGAGGCTTCGTACGTCCAGCACGCCGAGCCCGCGCACCTCGATGTGATGGGCCAGCAGCGCCGCCGGCGCCCCGAAGATCACTCCGGGTGGCTGCCAGTCGCAGTGTACCGCGTCGTCCGCCACCAGCCGGTGCCCCCGGAGGATGAGCTCCAGGGCGCACTCGCTCTTGCCGATGCCGCTCTTGCCCGCGAGGAGGATCCCCTGGCCGAACACGTCGATCAGCACGCCGTGGACGACGGTGCGAGGGGCAAGGCGCTCGTCGAGGAGCACGTGGAGCGCCGCGATGGTGTGGCTGGAGCGCAGCGGCGACACCGCGAGGGGCACGCCGTGGCGCGCGGCGTGGGAGGTGAGCTGGGGCAGCAGTACCGCGTCGTCGGAGGTGACCACCACCAGGGAGAAATGCTGGGCGAAGAAGCCGCCGAGGGCGCTGTGGAGCGCGGCCTCGTTGAGGGTCCTGAGGTACGACATCTCGGTCTCGCCGAGGATCTGGACCCGGGTCGGTACGACTCCGTGGAAGTGCCCCACGAGCGCCAGGCCCGGCTTCTGGATCCGTGCGTGGGAGATCCGGCGCTCCTGACCGGCCTCCCCGGCAACCAGCCGCAGCCTCACCCCGAGGGCGCGATCGGCAAGCAGCGCCTGGACGGTGATGGTGGGACCTCCCTCCCCCCGCCAGTCAGCCAACGGACTCGTCCTCCGCGCGAAGGAGCTGGTAGGCCAGGGCGGCGTCGCGCTCGCTCACCAGCCTCGCCCGGAAGTTGCTGTTGCGGAGCACCCGGGACATCCTGGCGAGGATCTTCAGGTGCTCCAGCGCATTCTTCGGCCCGACGAGGCCGAAGAGGATATGGGAAGGCTTCTCGTCGATGGCCTCGAAGTCGACGCCTCCGGGGCAGAGCAGCAGGGCGCCGACCTGCCCTTGGACGCTGTCGAGGGTGCCGTGGGGCATGGCGACACCGTCCCCGATCCCGGTGGACTGGAGCTGTTCCCGCTCCTCGAGGGTGGCGAGGATGCGCGACGGGGGGATCGCCAGCCCCCGGGCCAGCAGGGTGGCGATGTGGTGGAGCGTCTGTCGCTTGTCGAGCCTCGCGTCGGGGGGGAGCACACCGACGCGATCCGGCGTGACGATTTCGGTCAGCTTCACGGGGCCCGGGTGGTGGGTGAGAGGGGGCGTCAGTTCGATGGATCTTCGGGCAGCTCCGTGCCCTCGGTGTTGGCGGCGGCGAAGGCCCCGGCGCTCTCTGCGCCCCGCTTGCGGGCGATGCTGGCGCCGTGCTCGTGGTTGATCTGACGCTCCAGCTTGTCGATGACCCGGTCGATGGAGGCGTACATGTCGTCGCCGGACTCGCTGGCGACGAAGTGCGAGGAGCCCGCGTTGAGCTCGGCCTCGCAGCGCTGCTGCTTGTTCTCCAGCGACAGCGTGACCTTGGCGCGCATCGGCTGCCGGAGGAACTTCTGCAGCTTGGCCACCTTGTCGTTGGCGTACGTCTTCATCGGCTCGCTGGCCTCCAGATGCCGGAACGTGATCGCGATGTTCATGCTGATTCCTCCTGGGCGGCGCCCGGGGCGCCGCCGTGGCCCGGTTCGGTCGCCGGGGGTGCCTTTATCAAAACATCTTCTTGCGCCTGCTGGAAGCCAGAATCCCCATCATCTCCCGGTACTTGGCCACGGTGCGCCGGGCGATCTTGATGCCGTCGTTCTTCTCCAGCCGCTCGACGATGGCCTGGTCCGACAGGGGGTTCTGCTTGTCCTCGGTCTCGATCAGCCGCTTGATCGCCTGCTTGACGCTCTCGGAGGCGATGTCGTCCTCGTCGGAGCGCTTGATCGCCGAGTTGAAGAAGTACTTGAGCTCGAAGAGGCCCTGGGGGGTGTGGGCGTACTTGTTGGTGGTCACCCGGGAGATGGTGCTCTCGTGCATGCGCACCTCCTCGGCGATGTCCCGGAGGATCATCGGCTTGAGGTGGGCGACCCCCTTCTCGAAGAATTCTCGCTGCCGCTCGACAATGGCCTCGGTCACCCGGATGATCGTCTTGCGCCGCTGCTCGATGGCCCGGATCAGCCACTGGGCGTTCTTCAGCTTCTCCCCCACCCACTCCTTGGCGTTCGGGTCGTGGAGCAGCTTCTTGGTGAGCGCCTCGTTGACGTAGAGCCGCTGGAGCCCGCGGTCGTTGTCCAGCACCACGAACTTGTCCCCATCCTTGACGATGTACACGTCCGGGGTGATCCCGATGCTGCGCTCGTCGGTGTCGGTGAAGTTCCGCGCGGGGCGGCTCTCCAGCTTCTGGATCCACTTGCACGCCTCGTACACGTCCTCCAGCGGCACCTTCAGGTCCCGGGCGATGGCGCCGTAGTTGTGCTTCTCCAGGTTCGACAGGTGCCGGTCGATGATCGCCAGTTCCAACTCGTCGTAGCCGAAGGCCTCCGCCTGCACCCGGAGGCACTCCCGCAGGTCCCGCGAGGCCACCCCGATGGGGTCGAAGTTCTGCACCATCCGCAGCACCTCCAGCGCGTCCTCCGGGTCCAGTCCCGCGCGCTCCGCCATCTGCTCGATGGTCAGCCTGACCCCCGGCGGCTCTTCCTCCCTGTCCTCGTCGTCTCCCCCCTCGCTGGGTACCTGAGCAGGCGCCTCCGGGGCCTCCGCCAGCCGCTCCAGGTACTGGAGCACCCGCTCCCGCTCCCTCGGGCCCACGTCGAGCCCCGGGATCCGCTCCAGCACCGCCGCGGCGTCGCTGAAATGGGCGTCCAGCGCCAGGGCCATGGCCCTGTGAAACAGCGTCCCCAGGGGCTCCTGCATCGGAGGTGGCTGGAGGTGCAGCAGGCCATCCATCGCATCGAGCAGCGACTGGACCCGCTTGCCTCCGTCGCCCAGCCTCGGGGCCTGCCGCTGCGCCTGGGCGGCCACCTCCCGCAGGTCCCTCAGCCGCGCGTCCTTGGCCTTGAGCCTCGGCAGGAGCTCCCGGGCCCAGGGCTGGCTGTCGGGGAGCGCCACCAGGTCGCGGATCAGCTCCTCGACCCCGCTGTTGCAGCGGCGCACCATCTTCAGCACCAGGTCGACCACGGCCCGCTCGTCCGCCCCGCAGTCGTCCCCGAGGAACCGGATGAATTGCCGCCGCGCCCCCTCGTGGTTCCCCATCTTCTCCTGGAACACCCCCAGGTTGAACACCGCGAACTTCGAGGCTGGCGATCGCTCGATCTCCTTGATCAGCTCGTCGGCCTCGTCCTGGTACGAGCCCTTGAGATCCAGGAACCCGTTGTCGTCCAGGTTCGAGATCACCAGCTCCGCGAAGGCCCGCTCTGCCTCGGTGAAATCCGACATCTGGAGCTGCCACCGGAGGTGCTCCGCCAGGCTGGTTGCCCGGGTCAGCGACTGCTCGATGGGAGGCAGCTCCTCGAAGCCGCTCCGGGTGGCGTAGGTCGGTTGCTGGAGCGTCCGGTTCTCCAGAAACTGCTCCCAGTCGACCTCCTGCGCCTTCTTCTCCTCCCGCCGCGCGTTGATGTCCCGATCCGCCGCGTGGTTGTCCAGATCGCTCATCGCCTGGTCGCTGGATCGTCCCACGTAGTCCCCGGGGCCTCCCACCTCGTTCCGCTCCCGCGGGTCCGAGTCGTCGTCTGCCAGCACCGGGTTGGCCTCCAGCTCCCTCCGGACCTCGTCGATCAGCTCGATCCGCGAGAGCTGCAGCAGGCGAATCGCCTGCTGCAACTGCGGGGTCATCACGATGTTGAGCCCGAGGCTGAGGCGTTGTGCGAGCTTGATCTCCATGGCGTATTTCTGGCATGCCCTCCCGGGAGGGGCCGCCCCGAGCTTACCCCAACCCCCCCTCGGCGCTGTGATTTTTCTCGCCCCAGCCGAAGCCCGGGGGGAGCCCCCTTTCGTCCACCGACGCCTCCCCCCGGGAGAGCGCCAGTGGGTAAGCGCAGTACCTGGACGAGAACACTCCCGCGGGCCGGTGGTTCCCGCTTCGCCCCAGCCCGCCGAAGGGCAGCCGGCTCGATGAGCCGACCGTCGGCGCGTTCCAGGTCAGGCACCCCACCCGCAGCCTCCTCGCGCACTCCTCGAAGCGCTCCGGGGATCGGGTCCACACCCCCGCCGACAGCCCGAACGGCGTGTCGTTCGCCAGCGCGATCGCGTGGTCCTGATCGTCGGCCACATACACCGCCAGGTCCGGACCGAAGATCTCCTCCCGCTGGTAGGCGCTCGTCTTCTCCACTTTTCCCACGCGCCGCACGCGGGGGGTCGCGTAATACCCCCGGACGGTGCGCCCTTGCCAGCGCACCTCCGGCGCCGCCGGGGCCCGGACGCAGCGGGAGCCTTCCCGCTCGGCCTCGGCCTGCATGGCCTCGAATTTCTCCAGCCCTCTCGCGGTGGCCAGGGGCCCCAGGAAGGCCGCTGGGTCCAGCGCGTGGCCCACGACCAGCCGCTGCGCCTGGGCGGCGAGGCGCTCGATGAAGGGCTCGGCGAGGGAGCGCTCGACGATCAGGCGGCTGGCGCAGGTGCAGCGCTGCCCTGCGGTGGAGAACGCGCTGAGCAGCACGTCCACCAGGGCCTTCTCCGGGGGGGCGTCGGCGAGCACGACGGCGGCGTTCTTGCCGCCCAACTCCAGGGCCAGCATCTTCCCCGGGCGCGCCGCGCTGGCCTGGAGGATCCTCACCCCTACCTCGTAGGATCCGGTGAACAGCACCCCGTCGACGCCGTCGTCCTCCGCCAGCGCGGCCCCCACCGGGCCATCGCCCTGGACCACGCCGACGACCCCCGGGGGGAAGCCAGCCTCCGCCAGCAGCCGGGCGTAGAGCAGGCCGCAGTGGGGGGTGACCTCGCTGGGCTTGAAGATGACGGTGTTCCCGGCGAGGAGCGCGGGGACGACGTGCCCGTGGGCCAGGTGCAGGGGGAAGTTGAACGGGCCGATCACCGCCAGGACCCCGTGGGGTCGGTGACGCCAGGCGAGCTTCCCTCCGTCGAGCTCCACGTCCTGCACCAGCGCCAGCCCTTCTCCCAGGGAGATGTCGATCTTGGCGGCCATCGCCCGGGCCTCCAGCCTCCCTTCCCGCAGCGGCTTGCCCATCTCCCGGGCGATGAGCGCGCCGATCTCCTCCTCGCGCTCCGCCAGCAGCCCCCGGAGCCGCGCCAGGTACGGCGCCCGCCCCTCCACCCCCAGCGCGTCCCACCCTGGCTGCGCCTGGCGGGCGGCGGCCACCGCTTCCCCGGCGAGGGAGCGGGCGAAGGGGATCTCCCCCACCACGTCGTCCAGATCCGAGGGCGACACCGCCCGAAGCACGCCGTCCGGGGCGTTCACCTCCACCAGCCGACCACCGATCAAACCCGAAAGGCTCATGGCCGCCATCGTGCCATAGCCGCTGCCTGGTGGTCCCGTGTCAACCGGGTTGCGCTCCCAGCTGTCGGAGGGGTTTGGGCTTGGCGCCGTCCCGGAGCCATTCCCCCACGTTCTCCTCCTCTCGGAGCGGGTTGGCCCAGGCAACCTTGCGCAACGGTTCGATCTCGCTCGCTGCCGACCGCAAGCAAGCCCGAACCTCCTCGTCCAGGGAAAGCACAACCCGATCCGATGCCAGGGCTGCGTCGAGCAGGTGAACATCCTCGATCATGGCGAGCTTGGCTTTGAGGCTGGCGCTGGTCTCCCTCAGCGATGCTTCGAGGGACTCCCCCTCCACCGGGCGGTAGAGGCGGCCTCGTTTGGCCATCGTTGCCAACCAATCGAGGGCCCATCTGGAAGCAAAAGGGCTGCCATCCTCCCGCTGCTTGAGCCATTCGTTTTTTATCTGGCTGGACCAGACAAGGCGATGCCCCGCGCTCTTCACCACCTCCAGGCACTCGCGGCAGCGAGTTCCCCGGGGGTGCGGAGACTCCGGCGGACCTGCAGCACGAGCTATCGAAGTGTCGATCACCAGCCTCCGCCCGGTGAGCATCAGGCGTCTCCATGTTTTTGGTCGAGGGCATCCAGGAAGCGACGCCCCGCCTCGAGCTGCACCTCGTCGAAGTCAACGGGCCATTCTCCGAACGTTCCGTCTTGTTGCAAGTCTGCGCGTCGCACCGTCGTCCAGCCTTCGTCGTCTCGTTCGACCACGAGAGATTCACATCTCCAGGGGCGAGCCTCCCCTCGGCCACCTCGGTCTGGAGGCCCGTCAGGAGAAGGCTGCTATGGGTCTCGATCACCAGCCGGATCCCTCGCTTGAGCGCGCTCACTAGTACCCCTGCCAGCGCCAGCTGAGCCCCGGGGTGAAGATGGAGTTCGGGTTGCTCGATGTACACCAGCGCTCCCGGTGCCGCCGCGTGGAGCGCCACGATCACCGGCAACACCTGGGACACCCCGACACCCACGTCCGAGATGTCCACAAGCTCTGTGGCCCCCCTCCCGGTGACCAGCCGCCCGACCCGCAGCGAAACCTGGGTGTCGTTGATCTGGATGGCCTCGACGGTCGAGGTCAGCCTGAGGGCCACCAGATCTTCGCGTGTTGCCGTCAATTCCTGGGCCTGACCGCGCTGCCAGCCGGCGATCACGCTCGCGGTATAGGACGGGAAAGGGCCCGGAAAGAGGGGGCCCGCCACGGTGAGCGGGTAAGCCCGCTCTGGCCTCCCCCGGAGACCCGGGAGGTGGAGGCACCACGGAAGTATTCCCCCACGAATTTCGTTCAGGTACGCCAGGTTTGCCATCGCAGCCAGCTCCGCCGTGTCGCCGGCTCGCGAGATCGCCCCGGCGTCGGTCGCCGCGGAAACGGCTCCGAGCGCAGCCAGCACCGCGAACTGGGCACTGTTGACAGGTAGATTCCAGAGAAATCGGTTCTTCTTGGGGGTCAGATCGAGCTTCTCCCCGAGCCCTTGCGTCCGAAACTGTCGGAGGATCTCGTCGAATTCTCCCTTGTAAAGAAGCTCAACCCCCGGAGGTACATCGGGCGTGAGCCTGAAGCTCGCCGCGATGTGGAACGGGTCCGCACGGATGCCCAGATCCATCACGGAGGATCGCTCTTCTCTCCAGCAATGGGGGATGATCTCCCGGACTTGCTGGAAGGCGACGTGAGGACCGTTCAGCAACAAAGGCCCCGGGTCGTAGGGAGCCTCTACGGTCTGCTTCAGCAGCAAGAGCGGCTGGAGCAGGCTGGTTTTTCCAGAGCTATTGGCCCCCGCCAACACCGTCAACGGTCGGATGGAGAGCTTGATCTCGTCTCGGATCGACTTGAACCCGGCGACGGAGAGCTCCGTGATCGTGGGGGCGCGGGGGGCAGGGCGATGCCCAGGTCGACCCTGATCCCCGGGATTTTCTCGAATAGGTTCGCTGCTCATAGGTGTCTCTCTCGCCCCTCGGAGCGCTGGATTGTGGGCCATCTCGTCGCCCCAGCGCAAGCAGAGGGTGGCCCGCTCCGATGGCGGGGCACCTACGGAAAAACACGGGTATCTTCTCAAGAATTCGGGGCAGAACCGGGGCGAGGTCTTTCATGACACCACTTCCCTCGCCGCTTCTCAAAATCCGGGGCAGCCCAAGGCCAGCCACCCTCCACAACGAGCGGCTCGCTGGGAAAACCTGCTGAATCAGAGGCTTTGAACCCCAAGTTCCTCGCACTGACCGGCCTTGTTCACAAGGCCGTCCACGTCCACGGCCACGGTTCCCGTCCACGTGGACGTGGACGAGCTTCGTGGCCGTGGACGAGCTTCGTGGACGTGGACGTGGACGAGCTTCGTGGACGGGGATCTGAACAAGGCCCACTGACCCACAAGTCACCCCGGATAGTTGAGAAGTGGCAGGGGGTTGGTGTCACGTAAAACCCACGTCGGGTCTAGGGACTGTCCGCCCTTGTTGGCGGAGGAGTGGGTAGCGGGCGCAACCTGCCCGGGTTGCCCCCTGGGAGTCTCGTTCGACCCCAACGAAGAGCCGAGAAATGTGCGGTCCCTTCCGCCGGCGTCCCCTTCCCCAACCGCCTCGGACGGACCCCCGGAAGAATGGCGGACAGACCCCTGATGAGGGCGCCGAAGCGCCGCACGGCCCTCCCTCGGGCCTCGCGCGGACGGGTTCCCCCGGGTATCGTCCGGTCATGTTCCGCCTCGCCGGGGTGCTCCTCGCGCTCCTGCCGCTCCTCGCCTGTTCGCCCGCGGACCCGCCGCCCGCGGACCCGCCGCCCGCCGCCCCTTGGCCTCCGCCGCCGGAGGTCTACGACTGCCGCGCCGCGACCCTCCCGGAGCGGGCCAGCCCGGTGCCCGCCTCCTGCGCCACGGACCGGAGCTGCCGACAAAAAATGGTCTGCGGCCACAGGGGGGTCGGCGGTGACCTTGGCGTGCTGACCCCGGAGAACACCGTGTCGGCGGTGCGGGCGGCGATCGCCCTGGGGATCGAGTTCGTCGAGACGGATCCGCGGAGCACCGCCGACGGGGTGCTGGTCAACGTCCACGACACGGACGTGGCGCGGGTGGCCGAGGGCAAGGGCGAGGTGGCCGAGATGACGCTGGAGGAGCTGAGGGCGCTGCCGCTAAGGACGGGGAAATTCCCCGGGGATTTCTCCTGCGAGCGCATCGCTACCATCGAGGAGATCCTGCTGGCGGCGCGGGGGCGGGTGCACGTGCTGCTGGACGCGAACAAGACCGGGGACGTGGCGGGGCTGGTGGAGGTGGTGCGGGCGACGGACACGCTCGACTGGGCGATCTTCGACACCGACAGCCCGGAGAAGATCGAGCAGGCGCTGGCCATCGAGCCGAGGTTGCACACGATGATCCGGGTGGCCAGCGAGCAGGAGCTGGCGGACGAGCTGGGGCGGTTCGCGGCGCACCCCCCGGTGCTGGTGGAGATCCGCGGCGACGGCGATCTGAAGGCCCTGGTGCCGAGGATCCACGAGGCGGGGCACCGGGCCTTCACGGACGCCTTTTTGATCGATTTTTCCGCAGGAATTCAGGGAAACGTGGCGCTCTACGACGAGGTGTGGGCCACCGGCCTGGACGTGCTCCAGACGGATCGCCCGGAGCTGGTCCTGCAAGGGCTGCGTCCCCGCTGAGGGCGAGGACCCTCTTGTATCGACGGAGCGCGCCGACCAAACTCCCGCCATGCGCACCGCAACGACGCGGGGGCCTTCCCTCCGGATCATCTGCGTCAACGACGTGTACATCCTGGAAAACTTCCCCCGGCTGAGGACGCTGGTGCTCCGGGCCGCGGAGGAGGATCCGGCGGACCTGCTGCTGGTGTCGCTGGCGGGTGATTTTGTCTCCCCGAGCCTGCTGTCCAGCCTCGATCTCGGGCGGGGCATGATCGACTGCATGAACGCGGTGCCGATCACCCACGTCATCTTCGGCAACCACGAGGATGACCTGCCCATCGATGCCTTGCAGGAGCGAGTCCGGGAGTTCCGGGGGACGTGGCTCTCCACCAACCTCGGCTTCGACCCGCCGCTCCCCGCGACCCAGATCCTGCACCTCGGCGGCGGCGACAAGCGCCCGGTGCGGGTGGGCCTGCTGGGCGTGGTGATGCATGATCCGACGATCTACCGCGGGCGACCCTTCGGCGGGTTCCCGCTGCTCCCGGCGAACGAGACCGCGCTCTGCACCGCCGCCCGGCTCGTGGAGCGGGAGGGCTGCGCCTGCGTCATCCCCTTCACCCACCAGGATATCGCCTCGGATCGCGCCCTGATCCGGGCCCAGGCGAGCCCTCCCTTTCCGGTGCTGATCGGGGGCCACGAGCATGCGGTCTTCCTGGAGCAGATCGGGGCCACCTGGCTGGTCAAGGCCGGATCCGACGCGGTGCATGCGGCGGTGGTCGACCTGCGGTGGCCGGAGGAGGCTCCGGAGGCCGGGGCGCCGGATCTTCCGGAGGTCCAGGTGCGCCTGCTCGACGTGGCCGATTTCGAGGAGGATGCACCGCTCCGGGCCCGCGTCGACGGCCACATGAAGGCAGTGCGGGAGCTGGAGGCCGCGACGCTGCTGGTGCTCGACCCGGGGCAGACGCTCTCCTCCGTCGGCACCCGGGAGCGGCAGACCTCCCTGGGGGAGCTGCTCTGCTCCCGGCTCCGGGACGCCCTGGACGCGGAGGTGGCCCTCTTCAACGGCGGAGGCATCCGGGCGGGGCGCGACTACGAGCGGCGCTTCACCTACGGCGACCTCAAGGCGGAGGTACCCTTCGACAACGAGATCGTGGTGGCGAGGCTCCCCGGCGCGGTGCTCCGGGAGGCGGTGGATTTTTCCCGATCCCGGGGGGTCTCCGGGGGCTTCCTCCAGGTGGATGACCGGACCCGCATGGACCTCGGCGCTCACCGTATCGTCGAGGTCGCCGGGGCGCCCCTGGACGAGGAGCGGAGCTACCGCGTCGCCCTGGTGCGCAACCTGTTCTTCGGGATGGATCACATCGAGCCGCTGGTGCGCTTCGCCCGGGAGCATCCGGAGTGCATCCCTCCGCCGGGGAGCGGGCGCGAGGCCAAGGTGGCGCTGCTGGACGCCTTTGCGCGTTCCTTCTGGGCCCAGCTCGATCCCTTCGAGCGGATGGATCTGGACAGGGACGGGTCGCTGGGCCGCGAGGAGATCGCCCTCGCGGTGGCCCGCCGCACCAGCGAGCCTGCCTCCCCCATCACCGTCGACCTGCTGATGAAGGCGGTGGACACCAACCGCGACGAGCGAGTGTCGCCCGAGGAGGACAGGGCGGCGCGGGCCGCCAAGGACCTCCCCCCTCCCGGTCCCTCGCTCCCGGATGGGCCGGTTGGGGTATGAAATAACCCGGCGGTGCGCGCCAGGACGTGGCCGACGAAGAAGGGGCCCATGTGGGCGATGAATTCGGCGGTCTGCCGGGTCTTGCGCATCGCCTGGACCAGGTGAGAGAGGGGGTGAAGTTCGGGGCCAACGAGGCCGATGACGAACTCGTTGTCCGAGGCGTCGAGGCCGTGGCAGGCGAGGCGGACGTCGTGGGCCAGCTCCTGCTGGCCGTAGGCCATGCCGAGGGCGGCATGCTCGCGCATGATGGTCGCCTGCTCGTGGGGGTCGATCCGGTTGAAGGGGCCGATGCGCCGCAGCGGGTACCAGACGTGCCAGGGGTACGCGGCCTTGGTGACGTTCTCCACCGGGCGCCTGAGGAGCCAGTGCTCCAGGTCCGGCTCGTGGCCCGAGCTGTAGGTGCGGCCAATCATGGCGAAGTCGGGGCGTAGCTCGGCGTCCTTGAGGACGGTGGAGAACAGGGGGCGGACCCGCTGGACGAAGTGCTCCGGCGCCTCGCTCCAGGTGAGCAGCCCGAAGCCGCGCGGGTCCATGGTGTCGGCGTAGACGACCCCCGGGACCTCCGCGGCCCGCAGCCGCTGGATCACCTCGGCGGCCAGGTGGCTGCCGTCTCGATCGGAGCGGAACACCAGGAGCTGGAAGAACAGGCGGCGGTTGAGGGTCTGTCGCTCGCCGTTGCGCTTGCCTCCGTACTCGTTGACGTCGACCGGGGGCAGGCCAGGGCGCGCGTCGGCGCCGGGAGAATCGGGACGGGAAGGGGTCTCGGACATGGGCAACCTCGGGGAGTTCCTACTACGCTGGAGGGCAAGCGACCATGACCCACCGAGCCCCTCTCTCCCCCTGGCGCCCCGCAGCTCTTGCGCTGCTGGCGGCGTTCTTGCCGCTGACCCCGGCGGTCTCCCTGGTTTCCCTGGCCGGATGCGGCGACGGCGACGAGGAGGCGCCCGCCGCCCGGCCCGTCGTGGCCTCGCTGGGGCTGCCCGCCGGGTGTCAGCCTCTGCTGGGCGGCGAGGATTGCTTCCTGCCGTATCCGTCCTCGTTCCACGATCAGCCGGACGCCTCGATGCCCTCGGGGGTACGCTACGCGCCGACGGGCGCCGGGAAGCTGCTCAACGACAAGGATCTGAGCGCCGACGTGAGCGACTGGATGCCGTCGGACGGGGCCTCGAAGACGCCCACGCTGCTGACGCTGCTGGGGAGCCCGGTGAGCCTGGAGGGGCTGGTCAAGATCCTCGACCCCTACGAGCGGAGCGCCACCCTCGACAGCCCCACGCTGCTGGTCGACGCCGCCACCGGGGAGCTCATCCCCCACTTCGTCGACGTGGACATCCGTGACGATCGTCCGGAGCGCCAGGCGCTGGTCATCACCCCGCTGGTCGGGCTCAAGGAGAAGAACCGCTACGTGGCCGCGGTGCGCCGGGTGAAGGGCCCGGACGGCGCGCTGGCGAAGACTCCAGAGGGGTTTCGCCGGATCCGCGACCGGGACAACGATCCGGAGCTGGCGCAGCTCCTGGCCCGCCACGAGGAGCAGGTCTTCCCGCCGCTCACCAGGCTCGGGGTCGACCGCGCCGAGCTCCAGATGGCCTGGGATTTCACCACCGGGAGCGACGAGCTGACGGGGCGCGACCTGCGCAGGGTGCGGGAGCTGACCCTGGCCTGGCTCCAGGGGAACACGCCGGAGGTCACCGTCGACTCCGTGGAGGAGCTCCCCGATGATCCGGAGGTGTGGCGGACGATCCGGGGCAAGGTGAAGGTGCCGCTGTTCACCGAGGACGACAAGCCTGGTTCCCCGCTGCACCGGGGCTCCGACGGGGGCGTCGCCCAGAAGGGAGAGGCCCAGGTGGAGTACGTGGCCCGCGTCCCCCGGTCGGTGCGGGACGGCTTCGCCCCGGGGCGTCCCCTCGCCTTCGGCCATGGCTTCTTCGGCACCCGCGATGAGGTCGTCGGCGACGCATGCACCAGGATGGCGAACACCCTGGGGATGATCTTCGTCTCCATCGACTGGTGGGGCATGTCCAGCGAGGATATCGGGGGTGTGGCGGAAGCCCTGGTGGGCAAGCCGAGCCACGCGCTGCTGTTCACCGATCGGCTGCACCAGGCGATGGCCAACTGGACCGTGGTCACCGCGGCGATGCGCTCCGTGTTCCCGACCAAGGAGGCTTTCCGTCGCCCCGCCGACGGGCAGCCCGGCGCCTCGAAGGACGCGCAGGGGAACAGCAACGCGGGGGCCCCGGTGTTCGACGCGGCGCGGGTGTACTTCCTGGGGATAAGCCAGGGGCATATCCTCGGGGGCACCCTGGCCGCCTTCAACCCGGACCTGGACCGGATCGCCCTCAACGTCGGTGGCGCCAGCCTGACGCAGATGATGTTCCGGGCGCGCCCCTTCGGCAGCTTCCTGGCGCTGCTGAGCGGCGGCATGAAGGCTCCCTTCACCCAGCGGAAGTACGCCGCCTCGATGCAGCCTCTCTTCGACCGTATCGATCCGGCCTTCTGGGCCCGGTACGTGCTTGCGGATCCGCTCCCGGGGAGCCCGTCTGGCCGCCTCGTACTCCAGCAGGCGGGCATCGGGGACGTGCAGGTGCCCAACTCCGGGTCCTTCCTCCATGCGAGGCTCCTCGGTCTGCCGCAGATCACCCCGACGCCCTCGCCGGTCTTCGGGCTGCCGCAGGTGGCGGGTCCGGTGGTCGGGGGCTCCGCCTTCGCGCTCTACGACTTCGGCGTCTCGCCGGAGGTCTACAAGGACCCGGTGGGGGCGCCCAAGGAGAACCCGGTGCACAACGATCTGCGGCTGCGTCCTGACGCGCTCGACCAGCTCGATCAGTTCTTCCGGGAGGACGCGAGGATCGTGGTGAGCGACAAGAAGTAGCTTACGAGGGGCGGGAGGGGCCCGGGACGTCGTCGGCGAAGGGGTCGTCGATGGCCTCGACGTGGAACCTGGGCACCGGGGCCGTGGGGATGGCGATCTCGGCGCTGTTCTCCTCGGGCCAGAGGGGGGCCGGGGCGGCGGGGGGGCGTGCCCCCGGGATGAGGGAGGGGCGGGCCCCGGGGAGGATCGAGGGCGAGCGCCCGCTGGGGGATTTCGAGGGCTCGTCGAGCAGGCGCATGCACTGCTTGACGATGGTCTTCATGGTGTCGAAGACGCCGACGCCGTCGCGGGCGATGGCCTCGTGCTGGGGAACCTCGTCGGGGACGCCGAGCATCGCCCGGAGGTACTCCACCGGGAGCGCCGTGGGGAGGTCACGCTTGTTGTATTGCACCACCAGCGGGAGCCTCTGGGGGTCTTCCCCGAGCAGCTCCAGGTTGGTGTGGAGGTTGGACATGCTCTCCAGGTTGGAGTCGAGGATGGACTCCTGGGAGTCGGCGACGAAGACCACGCCGTCGACGTGGCGCAGCACCAGCCGCCGGGTCTCATCGTAAGCGATCTGCCCCGGCACCGTGCACAGGTGCAGCCGGATCGAGTAACCCCGGAAGTCGCCCAGTTCGATGGGCAGCAGGTCGAAGAACAAGGTACGCTCGGTCTCCGTCGCCAGCGAGAGCAGCCGCCCGCGGAGATCCTTGCGGGTGTGCCCGTGGATGTACTTCAGGTTGGTGGTCTTCCCCCCGAGCCCCGGGCCGTAATAGACGATCTTGAGGTGCACCTGCTTGATGCTGTGGTGGAAGATCGGCATGGCGTCCTGGAGAGGCTCCTCGGAAGGTAGCACGGTGGCCACGGATCCACGAAAAGAAGCACCCCGGACCGCCGGGAAAGCCGCCGGCTCAGGACACCCTTGCGGTCCGTTCCGCGCGCGTGATAGCGGTGTTGCCGCACCGATGCCCCGCCCCACCGCCCCCCTGGCCCACCTCGCGGGCCCCGCTGGCCTTGTCCTGGCCGCCACCGCCCTCGTCTCCTTCGCGGCCGTCGGCCCCGGCTGCGGCGGGGGGAAAGAGAACGAATACAAGCCCAAGCCCGCCTACAGTGGCCGGGCCGCCAAGCTCCCCGATGTGCCCAACCTCTCCAGCAAGCCCAAGAAGAACGGCGAGGTTTACACGGTCGCCGGGCTGATCCACGACTTCCGAAGCCGCATCCACAGCGAGAAGCTCCTGGAGCAGGAGTCCATCACCGTCTCCGGCTACATCGTCAAGACCAACCTCAACGAGGCCCCCCCCTGCGCCGTGCACAAGACCGGCAAGAAGGACGGCCCCGACTGCGAGAAGAATCCTCCCCCCGTCCCCGCCTTCTGGATCGCCGACGAGAAGAATGCCCCCGAGAACCAGTCCATCCCCGTCATGGGCTGGGCCGGTAACTACGCCGACATCTACGACGCCGTGCAGGCTTACAAGAAGCCCAACGTCAAGGAGCTGGTGAAGAACAAGTGGGGCTCCGATGTGCCCAACCCGGTCCCCAACAAGGAGGCCAAGGTCACCGTCGTCGGCAAGTTCGGCTCCACCTTCACCCTCGCTTCCCAGGGCGTCGAGGCGAATCCGGTCACCGGCATCATCACTTACAAATCCCTCAAGTACGACGAGCCCCCTCCCACCCCCGGTACCCTCCCCGGGCTCAAGTGATCCCTGCCGGGCGCGTTCCTTCCCTCACGACCCGGCGGCGCCAAAAAATCAGGAACGCAGCAGCCACCCCAGCAGCGCCGCGCCGCCCATCACCCAGGCGCTGTTGATCTTCCATCGCACCAGGATCACAAACGACACCACCCCCACCGCTGCCGGCAGGGCCCCCGCCAGCGACGCCTCCCCCAGCCTCAGCACCACCGCCAGCAGCAACCCCAGGGAGGCCGCGTTGACCCCGTCCAGGAACGGGCGGAACCAAGGTCGGAGCAGAAGTACCCTCAGCAGCGTCCCCACCAGGGCGATCAGCAGGAACGCGGGCGCAAAGATGCCAAGGGTCGCGGCGGCCGCCCCGGGGGCTCCCCCGATCAGGTACCCGAGGAAGGTCGCCGTGGTGAAGACCGGGCCCGGGGTGAACTGGCCGACGGCGATGGCGTCGAGGAGCTGCGCCTCGGTGATCCAGCGGCGCTCCTCCACGAGACCGCTGCGGAGGAACGCCAGCAGCACGTAACCGCTCCCGTAGAGCACCGACCCCACCTGGAAGAAGTAGCCGAAGAGGCCGGCCACCGAGGGCGGCGCGGCCGCGCCGGAGAGCAGCGGAGCCGCAGCGAAGCCGGCAAAACCGCGGAAGGTGCCGAGGGCGATGAGTCCCCCGAGCACCACCACCGGCAGCTCGCTGGCGCCAAGCAGTGAGGCCGCCGCCGCCGCCCCCAGGATCGCCGCCAGCCGGGGCTGCCGCGCGGCGGACGGGGCGAGCCGGAGCATCGCGTCGGCGACCACCGCAACCACCGCGGGCTTCAGCAGCCGGAAAGGACCATCCACCCCGGGGAGCCCCCGGAAGCGCAGGTACCCGTGGGCCAGCGCCCCCACCAGCAGCGCCGCCGGGAGCGTGAAGCACACGCCCGCCACCAGCAGCCCCGCGGTGCCCGCCCTGCGCTGCCCGATGGCGATGGCCAGCTCCGTCGAGTTGGGCCCCGGGATGAGCTGCGTCAGCCCGATCAGATCGAGGAATTCCTCCCGATCCAGCCAGCGGCGGCGCTCCACCAGCTCTCGCTCCATCAGCGCCACGTGGGCCGCAGGGCCGCCAAAGGACGTGATCCCCAGCCAGGTGAACACCCGGGCCAGCTCCCAGCAGACGACGGACGTGGACGGTCGCTCCACCCGCCTCAGAAACACCCGTTCGAGGTCGAGAGCAAGACCCGAGGCGCGAAGGGCGCGACCTGGACCGTGCCGCTCACCTCCGGGTGCGCCGGGTCCAGGGCGTCCCGGAATCTCCCCGGCGGCAGCGGGAAGGTGATCGGTCCCTCCCCCTTGACCACCAGCACCACGGCGGTCTCTCCGTCGGCATCCCGCCGGAAGCCGTACCCGTCGCGGCTCACCAGCAGCGGCGCCCGGGTCCCTCGCCGCAGCGCCGCCGAGCACCGCCGGAGTGACCCCAGGCGCCGTGCCAGGTCCAGGGAGGCGGCCTCCTCCGCAGGGAGCCCCTCGTAGGCGGGCATCACCCGGCGGCAGTCCGGGTCCGAGGCGCCAGGGAGCCCCAGCTCGTCACCGTAGTAGAGCACCGGCATCCCCGGCAGCGTCAGCACCAGGGCGAGGCCGAGACGGTGGCGCGCGAAGACACCTGGATCCGAGGGGCGTGGCGGAGGAGCCGCCCACGGGTCGTTGCCGTCGTCCCCCGCCGCCGCCGACAGGAACCGGGTCACGTCGTGGTTCCCCAGCATCGGCGCTCGCACCGCTCCGGAGCCTTCGAGGGCCGCGTCCGTCGCCGCCAGGATCCCCTCCACCGCGTCGAAGCCCGCCCGATCCGTGGCCACCGCGTCCCGGAGCGCCCACATCAGCGGGAAATCGAAGGCGCTGTCCAGGGTGTGCGGTCCGAGGAAGTAGCGGATCTGGGCGATCCCGTCGGGACCGGGGCCGGTGAACACTTCCCCCAGGACGAAGGGCGGGTCATCCTGCGGGGTTCCCTGGCGTAGCGCGCGGGTGATCCGGCGGGTGGCGGCCCGCGGCATCATCGGGACCGCATCCACCCGCACGCCGTCGGCGCCGAAGGTGTCGACCCACCAGCGAACGTCCTCCACCTGGAGCCGGGCGGCCTCCGGATTCTGCCAGCGAACATCGGGCAGGTACGGCGTGAACCAGCAGGTCTGGATGTTCGTCCCCCAGTCGCACCCGGGGAGCCCACACACGCAGGCGTTCCCCTCGTTGAACCACCCCTGACCCTTCCGCGCCTGGAACAGCGGGTTGTCCACGAAGACGTGGTTGGGCACCACGTCCAGCAGCACCTTCATGCCCCGGCGGTGCGCCGCGTCGATCACTGCCCGCAGCGCGTCGGCGCCGCCGATCTTCGGGTCAACCTTGCGGGAGTCGAGGGGCCAGTAGCCATGGTATCCCTCGTACATCCGGCCATCGCGCCCGGGGAACGAGCCCTCCGGGTTCACGTAGGCTGGCGAGAGCCAGAAGGCGGTGACCCCCAGCTCCTCGAAGGTACCTCGCTCGATCTCTGCCCGTAGCCCGTCCAGCGTCCCGCCGGCCCTGGACCCGGGCGTGGGCGGAGGCTCCAGCGCCACCCCTCCATCGCCCCGGTACCGGTCCACCACCACCTGGTAGAGCAGCCCCTCACCCCACCGCTCCGCCGCCGGCTCCACCCACACCCCGGGGCGCGCCCGGGCCTCGCGCCCCGCCCCGTCCCCCGCGAGGATCTCCACCGTGTAACGTCCCCGCGGAAACCCCTCCCCGGCCACCTCGAAGCTCCCCGTCGACGGGTCGAGTTTCTCCACGCGCAGCGCCTGGTCGCCCACCCGCGCGGTGACCTCCCGCAGCGGCCCTCCCTGCTCCGCCGCCACGTACCGCCCCGAAAGCCGGATCGCCCCCGGCGCCGCGCCTCGGCTCTCCTCGATCTCCAGCGCTGCCTCCCGGCAATCCTCCACCGACAGCAGCGACACCTCGTCACTCCCCCGGAAGGTGGTCAGCGGGTTCTGCGGGTCCAGCAGGCTCGCCCCGTCTTCTTGCAGCAGGTAGCCGTACTCCCCTGGGGGTAGATTTACACCCATGGCCCACCAGCCTGCCCGGGTCGGGTGGGGGCTCATGGGGGTTCCGGGGAGCGCCCACCCATCCCAGCTCCCCAGCACGGAGACCCGCTGGACCGGCGTCTCGGGCCGGGCAAACAGGAACGTCTCGCAGGAGCGCCGCGGGTAAGCGGGAGGAGCCTCCGCGGGGGGATCGTGGGAGGAGCAGGCGGCGACGAGCGCCAGCGAGAGGAGCGCGGCGCGTCCCCTGTGCCCCCGGCCCCGATCCTCTGTCCGGGGCTGCGCTGGGGTCATTTCACCTTGATGGCGACGAAGCGATGGTCCGTTCCGCGCCGGATCTTGAGGAGGAGCACCTGGCCCGGGGCGACGTTCTCGGTGAGCTTCATCGCCTCGGCGGAGTTCCGGACGGGTTGCTTGTTGATCTCGACGATGATGTCCCCCGGCAGGAGCTGACCGGCGGCGAGAGAGGTGGGGGAGATGACCCGGACCCGGGCGCCGTTTCCGCTGGGGGCGTCGTCGATCTGGATACCGAGGCGGCTGGACGGCTCGGGCCCTGGTTTGCTGGGGCCGGAAGGGGCGGGGTCATCCTCCGGGTCATCGAGGAGCGGGTCGAGCACGGCGTCGAGCTGGGAGGCCTTTCCCCCGCGGAAGACGGTGATCTTGATCCTCGCGCCGGGCTGGTGGCGGGCCACCATCCGGGGGAGATCGTCGGCGTGGTGGACCACCAGGCCGTTGACGTGGGTGATCACGTCGCCAGGCTGGACCCCGGCCTTGGAGCCGGCGCTGTTGGGCTCCACGTTGGAGACCAGAGCGCCGCGTGGTTTGTCAAGGCCGAGACCCTGGGCCAGCTCGCTGGTGAGGGGCTGGATACGGACCCCCAGTTTGCCCCGGCTGACGCTGCCCTTGTCGCGGAGCTGAGGGAGCACCTCCTTGAGGGCGTTGACCGGCACGGCGAAGCCGATCCCCTGGGCGTTCTGCCGGATGGCGGTGGGGATGCCGACGACCTCGCCCTTGAGGTTGAACAGGGGCCCGCCGGAGTTCCCTGGGTTGATGGAGGCGTCGGTCTGGATGAAGTCGTCGTAGGGGCCGGCGCCGATGGAGCGGCCCTTGGCGCTGGTGATCCCGATGGTGACCGTGTGCCCCAGGCCGAAGGGGTTGCCGATGGCCACCACCCAGTCCCCCACCCGGAGCCCGTCGGAGTCGCCCATCACCGCCGCCGCCAGCCCGGAGGCGTTCTCCAGCTTGAGCAGGGCCAGGTCCAGCTTGGTGTCCTTGCCGATGACCTTGGCGTCAAACTCCCGGTCGTCGGCCAGGCGCACCCGGATATCGTCGGCCCCCGCGACCACGTGGGCGTTGGTGACGATCAGCCCCGTCGGGTCGACGATGAAGCCGGTCCCCAGCGACTTGGACCGGCGCTCCGAGCCCCGGAACGGCGGCCCGAAGGGGAGCCCCTCGTGGGGGTTGCTCCGGGAAATGTGCGAGGTCGTGATGTTCACCACCGTCGGCATCAGCCGCTGCGCCAGCCCGGCCACGTCCGTCACCGGCGTCTGGATGGTCACCGGGTTGGCCAGCGGCGCCACGAAGGTGCTCACCGGCGGTGGCTGGGGCGGCGCTTCCGTCGGTGCCGGAGCCGCCGACCCCGCCGGGGCCTCCGCCGGGGGCGGTGTCTGTGGCGCCTTCGCCGGGGCCGCGCACCCCGCGAGTAGCACCCCCGCCAGTGCCCACCACGCCCGTCGCCTCTGTGCCTTTCCTGTCCACGGCTTGCTCGTAGCTTCCATGTATCGTGTTAGACTGACGGATCGCCGCTCTGAAAGCCAGCGGCAGCGCACTCCCTACCCCGGCGCCCGGTCCCCGGTACCCCGGTTGCCACCAGGCCACGAAAGCAGCGGTGCGCCGGGTCCTCCCGCAGCAGGACGGGGAAGATCATGCGAAAGAGGAGCCCTCCGGTTGCACCCTATCTGGGTGCCCCTGGTAGCCGCGGCCCGATCCAGGTGGAAAGGGGAACCCCCTTGCGGCGGGCCCTGCGCTGATCTCGTCTCCCGGGCCCATGGGGATCGATCGATTCAGCTTCCCGACCACGATTCATTTTGGCCCCGGCGCCCGCAAGCTGGTGGCCGAGTACCTGCTCTCCCAGGGCTTCCGGCGCCCGCTGCTGGTCACCGACCGCGGCATCGCCGCCTTGCCCCTGCTCCCGTCCTTCCTGGCGGAGCTCTCCGGTCTTCAGGTCGGTGTCTTCTCGGACATCACCGGGAACCCGCTGGCCAGCCAGGCGGACCGAGGGGCCGAGGCGTTCCGGGCCCACGACGCCGACGCGGTGATCGGCCTGGGAGGCGGGGCGGCGCTGGACGTCGCCAAGGCGGTGGCGCTGCTGGCCACGCACCCGGGCAAGGCGCTGGAGTACGCCTGGGATCACCCGCAGGTGAGGCCCATGGACGGGGAGGTTGCCCCCTGGGTGGCGCTGCCGACGACGGCGGGGACCGGCTCGGAGGTGGGGCGCTCCAGCGTGGTGTCCGACGACGAGACCCACATCAAGAAGATCCTCTTCTCGCCGAAGCTGCTGGCGAGGGTCGTCTTCGCCGACCCGGAGCTGACCGTGGACCTGCCCCCCGCGCTCACCGCCGCCACGGGCATGGACGCCCTCACCCACAACGTCGAGTCCTACCTGTGCCCGGCCTACCACCCGCTCTGCGACGGCATCGCGGTGGAGGGCGTGCGGATCGCGGCCCGGGCGCTGCCGGTCGCCGTGCGCGACGGCAAGAACCTGGCGGCGCGGGGCGACATGCTGATGAGCTCGATGATGGGCGCCGTTGCCTTTCAGAAGGATCTGGGGGCGGTGCACTCCTGCGCCCATGCGCTCTCCACGGTGGCGGACCTGCACCACGGGCTGGCCAACGGCGTGATGATCGACCACGTGATGCGCTTCAACCTGGAGGTCGCCGCCGCGAAGATGGCGGAGCTGGGCCGGGTGGCCGGGGCCCCCCAGGAGGGCTCGGAGGAGGCCAGGGCCGCCGCCTTCATCGGCTGGCTCGCCGCCCTCAAGGAGCAGATCGGCATCCCGGCGAAGCTCGGGCAGATCCAGGGGGGGCGCCCCATCACCCGGGAGGACATCCCGGCGCTGGTGGAGGTGGCCTCCCGCGATAGCTGCCACCAGACCAACCCCCGCCCCTGTACCCCGGCGGATTTCGAGGCCCTCTTCGCCGCTGCCCTCTGAAGGAGACGACCATGCAGATCCTCAACCCTGCCACCGGCACCTTGATCCAGGATTTCCCCTCGGCCACCGCCGCCTCGGTGGCCGAGGCCTACCGCCGCGCCCGGGCT
>CAZSDX010000001.1:13231-53510 GCA_964605685.1 uncultured Polyangiaceae bacterium | reverse complement strand
CCCGACTCCTGCCCCGACTCCCGCTCCGGCGCCCGCTCCGGCGCCCGCTCCGGCTCCGGCGGAAGCGCCGGCCAGGCCGCCGGAGGTCAGGGCGGCGACGCCGGAGCGCCGATCACGCCCCTCCGCACGGTGAGCCAGCGCAACCCCTTCGGCAACGTGGCCGCCTCCGACAACCTCCTCTGGGACGGGGACTTCGAGTGGTCCGGGGCCTTCCTCTCCCAGTACTCCTGGTCCTCCGGGAAATCCTGGAAGACCTCCGGGGTGCCGGAGATCGAGGTGCTCGCCGCCTGCCGCTCCGGCATGAAGTGCGCCCGGGTGAAGAAGGGCGGCTCCATCGGCGGCATCGGCGTCTCCCCGAGGACACCGACCACCAGGTTCTCCGGGTGGGTCAAGATCGAGTCCGGTGAGGCCTGCTCCAGGGCCCAGCTCTACCTGTCCTCCTGCTTTGGCTACGACGATCTGAAGGATCCCGCGGAGCCGACCAGCGCTGATCCGGACGGGGAAGGCTGGTGCCGCTACGAGGCGGAGCGCCCCACCCTCGACAAGACGCCGTGCCTGTTCCTGCTGAACAAGAGCAAGGCCGGCCTGCTGGTGGACGATTTCTACCTGGGCCCGGGATCCTCGGCGCCGTCCTCCGGATCGTCCTCGGCGGCGGACGCGGAGGCCACGGCCCAGGTGCAGGAGATCCGGGACGACCTGCGGCTGCGCCGTCAGGGCGACGACCGCCCGCCGATCCGCCCGCCGACACGCTTCCGCGAGGTGCGGCGCGTCCCCTGACGCGGCCCTCGTCGTGTGCCATTGTGTGCCATCTGCCGGGGAAGATGCGGGAAATTTCTGAATAACTCGCGGGGTGTCCCGTGGCACACCCCTTGCTCATCCTGGCGGGCATGGAGAAGCCGCCGAGGTTCGTGGCGCACCGGGCGTTCGCGCATCCGCTCTGGGTGGGCTCGCTGCTGCTGCTGCTGGTGAACGATCACCTGCTGAAGGGGGCGGGGGTGCTGCCCGGGTGGTTGACGGGGAAGCTGAGCGATTTTGCGGGGCTCTTCCTGGCGCCGGCGCTGCTGGCGGCGCTGCTGGGGGTGCGGAGCCGCCGGGGGTTCTTCCGGGTGCATGTGGGGCTCGGGGTGTTCTTCGCGGCGCTGAAGTTGTGGGAGCCGGCGGCCCGCGGCTTCGAGGGGGCGATGGGGTGGCTGGGGGTCCCGGCGAGGGTGGTGGTGGATCCGACGGATCTGCTGGCGCTCCCGGCGCTGCTGGCTTCCTTCTGGCTGCTGGCGCCGCTGGCCGAAGAGGGCCGGGAGCTGGCGCCCCGGGCCCGCTCCTCGGCGCTGCTGCTGGCCTCCTTCGGCTGCGTGGCGACCAGCGCCCCGGTGGAGCCCATGCCGCCGCCCATGCCGGTGCCGGTGTTCCCGCCGGTGACCGGGGCGCTGGGGCTGGGGAACGACACGGGCTCGGCGCAGGTGCTGCGGGTGAGGGAGCTCAAGGCGTCGGTGGAGCTGGACTGCGACACGGTGGCTTCGAGCCCGTCGACGTTCCTCCACGCGGAGCTGTTCGCGCCGGCCTCGACCTGGCTGGTGGAGGATCAGCGGGTGCTGCCGCTGCGCGCGTCGCTGTCCGGGAACGCGGCGTGGCGCTCCCGGTGCCAGGCGCTGCTGATCGACGGGGACCGGCTGGACCCGAGGCTGGTGTTCTGGATGCTCAAGGACTACCCGGAGCGCTCCCTCAACAGCGCGCTCTCCCAGGGAGAGACCGGCAGCAACCAGCCGATCTTCCGGGCAACACAGAGCGGGGAGAAGATGCGGCTGGAGGACCACAAGGCGGTCTACCCGGCGCCGTCGCTCCTGGGGGCCGAGGTGCCGGAGGAGTGCCTGCTGCCGCCGCCCGAGGAGGCGCTGGCCTGGTCGACGCCGCTCCCCCACCAGGCGGTGGAGCTGCAGGCGGTGACGATCTCCCCGGACGGCTGCGTGGCGATGGATTTCCCGGCGCGGCGGGTCTACCTCTGCGGCTCCGGGCTGCCCTTCCCGTTCAAGGCGGGGGACACGCTGGCCTTCACCCTGGAGCAGAGCGCCCAGGGCGCGCGGCTGACGATCCTGCGGGCCAGCGACGGCACGCGGCTGGTGGTGGGCCGGGGGAGCAGCGCGCTCCTCCCCGCGGGGCTGGGTGGGAGCGGGCAGCTCAATCCGGTCGCGGGGTGCGTCGGGCAGCGGATCGAGTGCGGCGGGCTGGCGCGTCCGGCGGAGCTCCCGACGCCGGAGCAGGCGCTTCGGAGCGGCGACACGCTGTACCTGGACGGCCTCCGGTTCGCCCTGCTCTCGGCCCGCTACCAGCCGGTCTACGACGGCCAGTGCACCCCGTCCTTCTCCCCGTCCGAGGCGTACATCGAGTGGGCCGCGCTGCTCACGGAGCCCTGAGGAAGATACCATGACGACACGATTTTCTCTCGCGTTGCTGATCTCGCTGGGGGCCGTGGCGCTCGGGTGCGCCGGGTCCGGGGGAGACGCGGCGGATGCCTCCCCGTCCGCGGCGCCGGGGGCCACCGCAGGGCCCGGGGCGGTGGGCGTCTCCCAGGGAGGTGCGCAGGACTTCGGCCTGTTCCGTCGGATCCTGGAGGACGGCCAGATCCCCGGGCCGGAGACCCTCGACGATGTGGGCTTCTTCGCCGAGCACAAGCTGGATTATCCCGCCCCCACCTGCGGCCACGAGGTGTGCATGCACGGGCTGGTCGGCATGATGGGGAACATGATCACCGGGGCAAATTGTACCCTGCTCCAGGTAGGCCTGAACTCGCCGCTGGACGTGGCCTCGCTGGAGAGGCCCCCGATGCACCTGGTGCTCTCGGTGGACGTCAGCGGGTCCATGACGGGGCACCCCATCGCGTACCTGAAGCAAGGGCTGGTGCGGATGATCGACGAGCTGGGGCCCAAGGATCGGGTGTCCCTGGTGGCGTTCTCCGACAAGGCGGAGGTGGTGCTGGAGGCGGCCCCTGCGGGGGAAAAAGAGGCGCTCAAAGCGACGTTCGAGGGGCTGTGGCCCAAGGGCGCGACGAACCTCCACGACGGGCTCTTCACGGCGCTGGAGCTGACGGAGAAGCACCGGACCGCCGGGGAGCAGCCCCGGGTGATCTTCCTGTCGGACGGCGCGGCGACCACCGGGATCACCAGCGCGGCGAAGGTCCGGGCGCTGGCGGCGGCCTACGCGAAGCAAGGGACCCCCATCTCCAGCATCGGCGTCGGGACCCAGTTCGACGTGAAGCTGATGCAGTCCCTCGGGGAGGTCGGCGCGGGGAACTTCTATTTCCTGGAGAACCCGGCGTCCGTGGTCGAGGTCTTCGCCGAGGAAGTCGCCACCTTCCTCTACCCGGTGGCGCTCGACGTGACCATCGAGGCGCAGGTGGGCTCTGCCTACGAGCTACGCGGCGTCTACGGGACCAAGAACTGGGAGAGCGGCGGGGGGCTGGCGACGGTGTCGATCCCCAGCCTCTTCCTGGCGGGGCGCACCAAGGCGTCGGAGCCTGTCGAGGGCGGCCGCCGCGGGGGCGGCGGCGCCATCTTGGTCGAGGTCGTCCCCCGGGGGAACAACCCGGCCGCAGAGACCGCCGTCGGCTCCCTGGCGATCACCTGGAAGAAGCCCGCCACCGGCGACACCGTCAGCCAGGTCATCGACCTGAGCGCCCCCTTCACCACGCAGACGGTGCCCAAGGACGGGTACTTCTCCTCCTTCACGTCGGAGAAGGGGTTTGTGATGCTCAACCTCTTCGCCGGGTTCCAGCTCGCCGCCCGCAGCGCCCGGGACGGCGACGCGCGGGGCGCCGACGCCACCCTCGCTCCCCTGGAGCAGAGCGTGATGAGCTGGCTCCAGCGGAGCCCGGATCCGGACATCGAGGATGACCTGAAATACCTCCGCCTCTTCCGGAAGAACCTGGGTAAGCTCAACGACTACAACCAGCTCCCTCCGGCCATCCCCCAGAACCCCTGGCCCTACGATTGACGACCGAGCACGACGACGCCCTGGAGGCTGCGCAGGACGCGGGGACATCCCCTTCTCGCCTGGCCATCCTCGCTTTCCACGAAGATCCACGGGTGCAGGAGGCCGTCGCCGGGAACCCCTCGACCCCGTTGCCGCTGCTCTGGGACCTCGGCGGAAGGTTCCCGGGGGCGCTGGCCGCCAACCCGCTGCTCCCGGTGCTCGCGCTGGCCGAGCCTGGCGCGTTGAGCGAGATCCCAGCGGAGACCTTCAGGGCGTTGCTGGGCGAGCCCTCGACCCCACCGTGGCTCGCTGCCTTTGCCGTTCGCAACTCGGGCCTCTCGATCCAGGATTGCGTGCAGCTCGTCCGGTCTCCCGGGGCCACCGCCACCGCGCTGCTCGCGTTCGTCGAGGCCGGTGGTGCCACAATCCGCGCCGTGCTCGCGGACCTCCCATCCCTCGCCCCGGAGGTCGAGGCTGCCCTGTGTGTCGACAGCTCCGACGGCATCCGCGTCCGCATGGCGCTGCGCCCGGGGCTCTCGCGGACGGGCGTCGAGGCGCTGGAGCGCGACAGCTCGCCGGTCGTCCGGCTGGCGGTGCGTGCTGCCAGATCCGGGGCCTCCTCGCCCGGGGTACCGCGCTCGCTCCCCTACGGTGTCGCCACGGACCTGGGTGACCGGAGCTGGAACGAGGATGCCTCCGTGGTCGCCTCGGTGCCCGGCGGGCTGCTGGCGCTCGTCGCGGACGGCATGGGCGGGGGCAGCTCCGGCGACGTCGCCGCGCGGATCGCCGTCGAGGCCGTGCCGCGCATCCTTGAGGCCCTTCTGCCGGCCACGCCCGCCGCCGACCGGGGGCTGGCGCTCCAGGCGGCGATTGTCGAGGCAAACCTGGCGATCTGCGAGGCCTCCACGACCCCTGCGCGCACGGGCATCGGAACCACGGTGGCGGCGGTGCTCCTTGACCGCCAGCGCGCCTTCCTCGCTCATGTGGGCGACAGCCGCGTCTACCGCCTGCGCGCGGGCACGGTCGAGGCGCTCACCCGCGATCATTCGCTCCTCCACGAGTACCTCGCGGTCATGCCCGATCTGAGCGAGACGCAGATCGCCGAGCTGCCAAGGAACGTCATCACCCGTGCCCTTGGCATGTCCGCCCAGGAGCTCAAGGTGGACCTGCGCGAGGAGGAAGTTCAACCTGGTGACATCTTTGCTGTCTGCACCGACGGCGCCTTCCGCGAGGTCCCCGAGGACGTCCTTCGGAGCGCGATGGAGCTGGCCCTGGACGACCCGGCGCGGGCCGCCAGGGCCCTGGTCGATGCCGGGCTCCGGAGCTACCGGGCCAGCAATACCTACGCGGACAACGCCACCGCCGCCGTCGTCGTTGTGAAATCGTGAATTGTGCTATGACCGTGGGGTGCGAGGTCCGTGGTGGTTGGTGCTGGCGAGCGCGCTGGCGGCGGGGTGTTCCAGCGGGGTCCAGCAGGGGCCCAGCGCGGTGCTTCAGTCCTACGCCCGGGCGATCCGGGAGCGTCGGGTCGAGGAGGCGTACGCGATGCTGTCGACGGAGGCGCGACGCTCCCTGTCGCTGGATGCGTTCCGGCGCATGGTGCTGGAGAATCCGGCGGACGCGGAGGAGCTGGCGAGCGCGCTGGCCCGCCCCGCCGCGGACCCGGTGCTGACGGCGACGGTGACCACCGCCCAGGGGGACGAGCTGGTGCTGGTCTACGAGCACGGGCGCTGGCGGATCGACGGGGAGACCGTCGATTTTTACGGGCAATCGACCCCGAAGCAGGCGGTGCGCTCGTTCCTTCGGGCCTTCGAGCGCAAGCGCTTCGACGTGCTGATGCGCTTCGTCCCGGACACGAAGAAGATCGCCGACGAGCGGTTCCCTGCGCTGGACGAGGCACGCCTCAAGGAGTCCTGGGAGGGGCCCCAGCGCGAGGAGATGGAGCGCATCTGCCAGGGGATCAAGGCGGCGCTCCCCCAGGCCACCTTTGAGGAGTACAGCGACCGGGCCAGCATGGGCTACGGCTCCGGGGGTACCCTCCAGCTCGTGCGGGAGCACGGTCTATGGAAAATCGAGAATTTCGACTGACGCTGCTGGTGCTCGGGGCGCTTCTGGCAGGGTGCAACACCTCCAAGGCGAAGGAGTGCAACCTGCTGACCACCCGGATCAACGCGGGCGTCGAGCGGGTCGAGGCCTTCGACAAAGAGCGGCTGTCGAGGCCGGAGGGAGGGCCGACGCAGACCGCCCAGTCGATGCGCCAGATCGCGGTGATCTACCGGGAGATCGCCCAGGATATCCGGGGGCTGGAGCTGTCCAGCAAGGAGCTGAAGATGCTGGCGGAGGACTACCAGTTCGAGGTGCGCTCCGCGAGTGGCGCGGCGGAGAACCTGGCGACCGCGCTGGAAGGGAAGCGGCCCGAGGAGACCATGACGGCGGACAAGCTCTACGCCAAGCACCTCGCGGCGCAGAAGAAGGTGATCGAGAAGATCAACGGGGTGTGCGCCCGCTGAGGCTCACTCGTCGGCAGGCTTCTTCTTCTTCGGCTTCTCCTCGCCCTCGTCCTTGCTCTTCTTGTCGTCCTTCTTTTCCCCGTCGTCCTTCTTCTCGACGCCCATGTCGATGGACTTGTCCTTGCAGACCTTGAACTCGACCACCGGCGCGTCGGAGGCCGCCTGGTTGTAGGCCTTGCGGTTCAGCTCGCCGAGGGCCTCGCACATCAGCCCGATCTGCCGGTTGGTGAGGGAGTTGGGGAAATCCGCCTCGGAGACCGCCGCCAGGCCCAGCCAGTGGCGGGCGTCGGCGGAGACGTCGTACTTCTCGTTGTTGAGCCGGTAGTCGGTCATCCCGCGGAAGTAGTAGTAGCGGGCCCGCTCGTCCGGCTTGAGGGAGTCGATGTCCGGCTCGAGCACGCGGAAGATCGCCAGCGACTTCTCGTGCTCGTTGCTCTCGTAATACTTGATGCCCTGGTTCAGCTCGGTCTGGTAGGTGGCGCAGGCCGAGGCGAGGGTGGCCAGGGCGAGGGCCGGGCCGAGGAGCGTCGTGAGGGTGCGACCGGAGCGCATGGGCGCAAGGCTAGCGGCGGCGAGGCGAGCGACGCAAGAGTCCCATCGCCAGGAGCAGCAACCCCCAGGGCGGATTTTCCCCGACCGGGGGGGCCGAGCAGTCGCATGCTCCCTTCTTTTTCTCGGGCTCCGGGGGCTTCGAGGGGGGCCGCGGGGGCTCCGGGGCCGGCGGCGGGGGCAGCTTGACGTCGCACGCCCACCCCTCGGGCCGGGCCTCGCAGCGCTCCAGGGTGCTGCCGTCCAGCCGCCGCGCGGTGAACCGCACCGCGGGCCCCTCCACCTGCACCTCGACGAAGTGGTGGACCACCTCCACCGCCTGCGTGGACGGGTCGGGCCGCTTCCGCGCCTTGTAGAGCGGCGCCCCGCCTCCCCCCGACAGCAGGTACTTGAGCCCCTTGTGCTCCCCTCGCTCGTAGAGGTGATCGTGGCCGGCGAACACCGCGGTGACCTTGTGCTTGCGGAAGAGCTCCGCCACCCCGGCGCCGATCAGGTCCTTGTTGGGGCCGTGGGGCCCGCTGGAGCCCACCCCCTGGTGCATCACCACGAAGCGATGATCCAGCCCCTCCTCGCCGTCGGCTCGTGCCAGCTCCTGCTCGATCCAGGCGCGATCCGGCCCGGAGGTCCAGGGGACAAAAGCGTTGAGGAAGAAGAACCGGGCGTTGGACCACCGTACGGTGAAGAACAGCGTCCGGCCTCCGCCGGCGTCCTTGCCGGTCTGGAGGTAGCGCAGGTAGTTGTTGGCGTTGTTGCCGGTCATCTCGTGGTTGCCCACGCAGGCGAACACGCAGCGATCCCGGAGCATCGGGGTCTCGATGCGGAAGAAATCCTCCCAGTCCCGGGCGCTGTCCCCCTCGGCCACCAGATCCCCGGTGTTCACCAGGAAATCCGACGGCACCGCCTGCATCGCCTTCACCACCGCCGCATGCGCCTGCGGGTCCGAGCGGTTGTCCCCGTAGAGCAGGAAGGTGAAAGGCCGGTTCTCCCCGGGCGCCGTGGTGAAGCGCCCCTCTGCGCTGGTCACCTCGCCGACCTTGACCCGGTAGGTGTAGGCGGTCCCGGGCTTGAGGTCGCCCACGGTCAGCGCGTGGAACGCGGTCTTCTCCTCGGTGGTGGCCCGCAGCGGCTTCCCGTCTCCTCCCGTCACTTCCACCACCCCGCCCACCGGCTCGCTCCCTTCCCACCGGATCGATACGCTCGTCGGCCCCAGCCCTTGCAGGTAAGGCCCCTTCACGAAGCGGTACGCCTCGGCCCGGGCCTCCCCGGGGGTCATCGCCGCCACCAGCGCCGCCAGCCGGAGCGCTCCCTGGTTCCATCGCATCTCCTGGCCGTTACTTTGGTTCTCCGGACCACGCAACCACCGCGCCCCTGCTCTTCCGGGTGGTTGCGCCGTGCCCCGCGGGCTATCCTGACAACGAGAGGACTCATGGGGATGCACCGATTTCCTTCTCTGCTGGCGTCGCTCGCCTGCGTCGGGCTCGTTGTTGTCGGCTGCCGTGGCCAGAGCACGGGGGAGGCGCCCGAGACCTCCCGCGCCTCGCCCCCCGCCCCCGTAGCCCCCGCGCCGGAGCCGAACCTCCGGGCCCCGCTGGTCCTCCACCTCCGGGAGCCTCGCTCGCTCCCCTCCGGTGAGCTGGAGATCGAGGCTCGCGTCGAGGTCACCTCGCCTGTCCCCTTCCCCGTCTCCCTCAAGGCCACCCTGCCCCGGGGCGCCTCCCTCGTCGACGGCAGGCTCGACGAACCCCTCGGCCCCCTCCAGCCGGGTACCCTCTCTCGCACCTTCCGCCTGCGCGCCGCCGCGGCCCTCGACCCCTCCGATCCCTTCCGCCTGGAGCTCCACGGCGAGGCTCCGGATCGCTCCGCCGGGGTCCACGCCGAGCGGGCCATGCCGTCTCCTCCCGGGGCAACCGCTCCCTTCGCTCCTACCCCTGTCCGCCGCCCTCCTGCCCCTGTCCGTCGCTGACCTTCTCCCCCGCGGTCCTTTGTTGATCCAGGTTGATCGAGGTTGATCCATGCTGTTCCGTCCTTCTCGCCTCCTTGTCCTCGCGGTCCTGACTGCCGGGCTCGCCTGTCCGGGCTGCACCCTGCAAACCCAGACCTCCGACACCCAGGCCGGGCAGGCCGGAGCCGCCCCCTCCGCGGGCGCAGGCGGCTCCAGCGCTGGGGAGGCGGGCACCGGCGGCGAGGGGGGCAGCGGCGGCGCGGGCGGCGGAGAAGGGGGCCAGGGTGGTTCGGAAAATGACCCATGCAAGGGCGTCCCTGCGGAGGGGCGCTGCCTGGGGCCGACGACCATCGAGCGCTGCGTGAGCGGCGGCGTCCCGGCGGAAGGAAAAGGGGAAGCGATCCCGGAGGTGGTCCAGGGGACGTGCCCGTCAGGGACCGTGTGCAAGCAGCAGGAGGACTGGGCAGGGTGCGTCCCGGAAGCCGACTGCGTGGAAGGCGCGTCCTACTGCGAGGGGCCGTCGGTGCGGGTGGCCTGCGTCGGAGGGACGTGGGCGAAGCAGCCCTGCGGGGGCGAGGAGGAGTGCCGGGTCTCGCTGGGCGGAGCGGCCTGCGCGACGACGGCGAGCGAGGCGGGGCAGACGTTCCAGATCAAGGGGACGCTGCTCTACGAGTACCGCCCGGTGCGCGAGGATCGGCAAGGCTACGACGCGCCGACCCTGGACACCGGCAAGGGGCTGATCGCCCTGGCCTACGACGGGGACGAGTACCTGGGGGGCACCTACACCTCGGAGGAAGACGGGACCTTCGCCATCGAGGTGCCGAAGAAGCCGACGGCGGCGACCTCGATCTACTTCTTCCCGATGCTTTACGACGAGGGGGGCGTGCCCCAGTTCGCGGTGGCGGTCCCGGAGACGCTCAGCTACTCGAACCTCAAGAGTAACGCTTACTACGCCTTCGGGCGCACCACCGGGGAAGCCCTCGACGTGGGGCAGATCGTGGTGACCGAGGCGGAAGGCTCCGGGGCGATCCACATCCACCAGTGGGTGCTCTACTCGATCCTTCAGCTCCGGCTGATGGCGCCGGAGGCCAAGCCCTTCAACGTGCTGGCCCTGTGGGCGCCCGGCAAGAAGTTCGACTGCGGCAACGGCACTTGCTATGCCCCGCGGGGCTGGGGCGCCACCGTCGACTACGGAAGCGGGAAGGATTTTTACGAGGGTGCGCTCCTGATCGCGGGCACCGACGACACCCCGCACGAGCACTCCGCCAGCGTGATCCTCCACGAGTTTGGTCACTACACCATGGACGCCTACTCCCGCTCTCCTGGCGAGGCCGCGCCCCACTCGCTCTCGATGCTCGAACCCCCCGGGATGGCCTGGAGCGAGGGCTGGGCCACCTACCTCGGCCAGGGCATGATGCAGAACCCTCTCTACTTCGACAAGCAGGAGGGCACCGTCTGGTGGTACAACGTCGATAAACCCTACCCCACCGCTCCCAAGCCCGATCCCGGCGGGCCCATGGATCAAAAGATCGGCGAGGGGAACGTCACCCACATGCTCTGGCACCTCGACGATACCGTCGACGAAGGCTGGGACAAGAGCAACCTCCAGATGCCCGCCATCGTCCAGGCGTTCGCCTCCCAGCGCGTCAAGGACAAGAGCCTGAACCGCGGCTACAAGACCGTCGATTTCGTCGATTTCCTCGACGCCCTCCGCTGCAACGGCGCCCCCTCCGCCGGGGTCCTCTCGGTCACCAAGAACGAAGGATTCCCCTACGACGATGAGCCGGCGTGCAAGTAGACCTCACCCTGGCCCCTCGCCCGGTTGATTCAAGGGGGGCAGCCCCGCAACCGGAGGCCTCCCGGGGACGACAAGGCCCCTCGTGTTCCCCGCTGCTCACCGCGAAGCCCTCGCCGCCCTCGCCCTCTCCCGGAGGCCAGGCGTGGGCGCCGCCTCCTTCCTCGCGCTGCTCCGCCTCCACGGCGCCCCGTCTGCCGCGCTCGCTGCCCACGCCGCGCCGTCGTCGCGCCGAAAATCCCCGACCTCCGAGGGCCTCGAAGGGGCCCGCCGCTGGCTCGACGCCGGGGGGCTTCTGTTGCACCCGGGCGCCGGGGCGTACCCGGAGCGCCTCCTCGACCTGAGGGAGCCCCCGCCGGTGCTCTTCGTGGACGGGGATCCGACGGCGCTGGTGCTCCCGGCGGTGGCGCTGGTGGGCGGGCGGCAGGCTGGCTCCGGCGCCCTCGCCGCCGCCCGGGAGGCCGGGAGACTCTGCGCCGCCCGCGGGCTCGCGGTGGTGAGCGGAGGAGCCCGTGGGATCGACGGGGCGGCCCTCGAAGGAGCCCTCGACGCCGGAGGCGCCGTGGTCGTCGTCTTGGGCTGCGGGATCGACGTGGTTTATCCGCCGGAGCACGGCGAGCTTTTCCGGCGGTGCGTGGCCCGGGGGGCGCTGGTGAGTGAGCTGCTCCCCGGTGCACCCCCCCGCGGGAGCTTTTTTGTGACCCGCAACCGCATCCTGGCGGCCCTCGCCGACGCCACCGTGCTGCTCTGGGGAGACGCCACGAGCGGAGCGTTGACCACGACGCGGTGGGCGCTCCGGCTGGGGCGCCGGTGTGCGGCGCCGGAGCAGGCTGGCGGGGAAGTCAGCGAGGCCAGCGGGGTGGCGCGGAGGCAGGGCGCGACGATCCTCGCGGGGGTGGAGGAGCTTGATGCGTGGCTCGGGGAGCCATAAGCAGGGACCGTGCTCTCGAATGCGGTCCAGATCCCGATCGCTCCGGGGGAGCCTGTGGCTGCTCTGGTCGAGGTGCCAGGCTTCCCCGTTCGACGGTAGTCCGCGGCGGACAGGTCCGAGCTCGACGGCGGCGCGAGCGGGTCAGGTGCTGACGCGGTTCTTTCCGCCCTGCTTGGCGCGGTAGAGGGCCTTGTCGGCGTGCTCGAAGAGGGCCTCCTGGGAGGAGGCGTCCTCGGGGAAGGCGCCGACGCCGATGGAGATGCCGGGGAAGAGCTGGATGCCCTCTCGCTGGAAGGGGTGGTGAGCGATGGCGAGGCGGATCTCCTCGCCGACGGCGGCGGCGGCGGCCCGGTCGAGCCCCGGGAGCGCCGCCAGAAACTCGTCGCCGCCGAAGCGGGAGCCGATGCCGCGGCTCTCCAGGATGCGCCCGATGATGCGCCCGGCCTCGCCGATGGTGTAGGCGCCGAAGAGGTGGCCGTAGGTGTCGTTGATCTTCTTGATGCCGTCGAGGTCCATGACCAGCAGGCCCAGCGGCTGGTTTTGGGCGCGGGCCTGGGCCAGGAGGCGATCCACCTCGGCCTCGAAGCGCCGCCGGATCAGCAGCCCGGAGAGGTCGTCGATGTTGAGGAGCTGCTCGAGCTGGGCGTTGTACGCCTCGTCCTGCTTGTCCTGGACCTCGAAGCGGACGACGGTGCGGGCGAAGATCAGCTTGTCGTTGGGCTTGAGCTCGAACTCGGTGCCGCCCTTGCCGTTGACGCTGGTGCCGTTGGTGCTCTTGAGGTCGACAAGGACCCACGCGTCGCCGCGGTCTTCGAGGCGAGCGTGGCGCCAGGAGACGCCGGCGTCGGTGAGCACCAGGTCGGCGGCGGGGTCGCGGCCGATCAGCAGGGTGCGGTCCGCCTTGACGCGCTGGCCCATCTGGTTGCCCGAGAGGACCACCAGCACCGGGCGGAAGCTGTCGCGGAGCGTGTCGCGGAGCTGCTGGCGTAGCTCCTCGGCGCTGTCGATCCGCATCGTGGTGATCGCAGGCGGGCGCTGGGCGGAGTCGGTCACCGGGGCAGCGTAGCACAGGGCCGGCTCGCTTGACCGTCGCGGAGTGCCGCGACTACGTTGAAACGCCGCATGGCGGAGCCTGCCCCACTCAACCTACCCCTCGAAGAAATCGAGGAGAGCGTGCGCAGGGAGGTCGGGGTGTTTGTCTCCGGGGCTGTCGGCACGGGCCGTCGCGCCCTGCTTGCCGCGCTGCGGGAACGCTTTCCGGGCGCGCCTGCCCTTGATCTCCTGCCCCTCCAGGAGACGGACGCGCCCACGGTGGCGATCTTGCAGGCGCTTGCGGCCGTCGGGTTGGGCACGGAACCTCTGGGGTCCGATGACGAGATCTTTCGCGCTGCCCGTCGGGTGGCCAGGGAGCTGGAGAAGAAGGCCAGGTGTCCGCTCCTCCTGCGGATCCCGAGAGATTGGGGGAGAATCGCCCGACAGGACGAGCTCGACGACCCCACCCTCTCGCAGGCAGACAGCTTGCTCCGGGGGTTGATGGAGACGAGGGCGCCGGTCATCGTCATCGCGGATGCCTTCCTGGATCGAAAGAAAGTCCTTCTGGGGGCTGTCCAGGAGATCTCTCTGCCGTTGCAGAGGCTCACCATCCAGCAGATCGAACCGCCCGGTGGCTGGGGACCGCTGGAAGAGTTCACCTCGGCGCTCGCGGAGGTTGCTTGGTACGGATTGCCGGTGCTCCTCCGTCTCGCGGTGGGGGCGCTGGCGACCGGTGTACCCCGGTCCGAGGTTTTCGCTGCGCTGGGGAGCCCTGGCGGTGCGCGAGACCTCGCGGAACCCATCCTGGCTTCCCTCAAGCGCTACCCAGGGGGGGCTGCTGCCCTTGGGGTGCTCCGGGAACTCCGGGTTCCGGTCCCTCTGGCGAACCTCCGCGCGGCGCTGGGCCTCGGTCTCTTCGAGGAGGCCCTCGTTACCAGGTGCCTCGGGTACGGAGAGGATTCATTCCGGGTGGCCGCCGAGGTACAGGTCCTCCTGCGAGGCAACTCCGAGCCGAGCGCGGTATCCCATCGTCTCCTTGCAGGTCTTCATCAGGCGCTGGACGGGGCAACCTCTCCGCAAACGCTCGGTCAGGAACGTATCCGCCACTGGGCAGAGAAGGTGCATCACCTTGGCGCAGCAGGCCCCAGCACGGACGCGCAGTGGGGTGAGCAAGAGCTGCCTGCTCCTGGGTTTTACTGGGACCGAGGGAGAAGACAGAGCGAACGAAAAGAATTCCTCCGGGCTGCGGAGACCTACCGGGCGTGCCTCCAGAAATTTCCGGGAGACGACTACGCATGGCATTACCTCGGCTACAACCTGGAGCAAGGACGCGGAGACCCGGGGGAGATCGAGGGTGCTTACCGGGAGGCAGTACGGCTTGCCCCCTACAAGAGCTGGTGGCATGGGAGGTTGATCTCCTTCCTGATCCGGGCGGAAAAATTTGGAGAAGCCAGGGCTGCCTGGTCCGCAGCTCTCCCGCGGTTGATCCAGGATCCGTTCGGTCTCTGTCGAGATTCCATCCTGGCAGATCAGCTACACCGGTGGGTCACCATGGCCTGGTTGGAGAAGGAGAAACCGGACGATGCGATGGAGGTTCTCTCCTCCGTGGATCGCTCTCTTCGCGACGAGCTTCCTTGGCTTGTTGACCTGAAGCGGCAGGCGTTGTCCAGGCGAGCTCGCCTTCTCTGGTCCCATTTTCTCGCACAAGAAGCACCAGATCAGGAGCTACGTCAGCGAGCCTTTTCCCTGTGGGAGAAGGTATGGAATGAGATACGCTCCCCGCATCTTCAGGAGCCGATGCCGATCCTTGAAATCCTGGAGGAAGGGCTCCGGATGAGCTGGAGCTCGCCGTTTCTGCTCGTTCAGATCGATGTCCCTGTGGATCCTGAGGAGGCGATCGAGTGGTATGCCCGTGAACACAAAAGTAAGCGCTCCGAGGCGGGGACAGGACAGGATTCGCTGAAGGATCTTGCCCGCTGGCTGGGAGAGGTCCACGGCGGATGAGCGCCCGTTATGCCGCGCTCCCTTCGGAGGCAGAGATCTGCCGGATGGTGAAAAAGCCGGGTGGACACTGGCCCGCAGGCGACGCGCGGCCACTGGCCTCGATGCTCCAGCCCACCCGGGAAGACGTCGCGGAGGGCGAACGTAGCAAGCGAGGGCCTGGCCTCTCGGTGTTCAACGCAGCCTCCTACCAGCACAAAATTGCCTGTTGGGTTCGCAGCGACGACGTTTACCGGGATCGTTCGAGCTGGAAGGTTTGGGTGGCCGAGGTGGGTGCTCTCCAGCAAATCGCTCCCTTCGGTCGTTCGCTTTCCGTGGTGAGCGATCCGCTCGACGCGCCGGATCGTCCCCCCCCCGAGCCGTGGACCTCGCTGGAGATCGGCCAGGTTGCGGGGGCCCACGCCCTGGTGGAAGGGATCGACGCTCCTCCCGGGAAGATCAAGGGGGAAGCGGGGCAAGAGCGAGCGCGAAAGATCAAGGCGTACAACGACGGCCTCCAGCTCGTCCTCGACGCCTTTCGCCCCTGGCTGGAGGCCTGCTGAGCTGGCGGTAAGGGCTCCGAGAGATCCGGGGGGAGCAGGGGCTCGGGTTTCTCCAGGGAGAGGCCGGTGGCCTGGGCCTTGCGGCCCTCGGATTCGCGCTTGGACTGGAAGCGGCGGAGGCTCTCCGGGGTGATGAGGCCCACCGGGAGGGAAGGATCCTGGGGGGGCTCCTCGCGGGAGGGCCGCGGGGTGCTCCGGGCTTCGGCGAGGCGGCGCTCGAAGTCGGCGCGCCAGGCGGACAGGGTGCGGAGCGGGTAGCTGGGGTCACTTGGATCCGTGATGATGCGCTCGACGATGGCTTCCATGGAGACGAAGACGGGGGCGAGCTCCGCCGGGTCGTAGCCGTTGCCCCGGTCGAAGAGGCCGCCGCAGATGGGGCGCAGGGTGCACACGTCGCAGCCCTCGGCGTAGATGTGCTCCCAGTCGGTCTGGCGCACCGTCTGCTTGCGGTCGAGGAAGTGGACGATGCGCTCCTCGCCCTTGACGATCTTCCGGGTCTCGGTGCTGGCCCAGGCGAACTCGGTCATGTAGCAGAGGGGCACCTTCTCCACGCGGAAGGTGCGCCCCGAGCGGTGGAGCAGGCGCAGCGCCCGGAAGAGCGACGCCTCGAAGTCCGCGAGGCGGGGGGTGAACTCCGCCTGGTTGACCTCGGCGCGTCCCATGGAAGGGTCGAGGTTGTTCCAGATGAAGTGGCGGATGTGCGGGTGGTGCTCGATCCAGTGGGCGATGTTCTCGTCGAGGTGGTCGGCGTTGAGCTTGTTGATGACGCAGTTGATGTTGACCTCGACGCCCTCCGCGTGGGCGTTTTCCACTGCCTGGTAGGCCCGCTCCAGGGTTCCAGCGGCGCCCCGGAGCCGGGCCTCCACCTCGGGGCGCACCGAGTAGACCGAGACATGCACCAGCTTGAGCCCCGCGGCGGCCATCTCCCGGGCGAAGGACCTGTCCGCGAGCCTGGACCCGTTGGTGATCATCCGGACGTGGAGCCCCTGGTCGCTGGCGTAGGCGGCGATGCGGGGGAGCTCCGGGTGGAGGGTGGGCTCGCCCCCGGTGAGGATCACCCCGAAATAGCCGCGAGCCACCAGGTCATCGACCAGCACCTTCATGGTCTCGAAGGTGTGGGTGTATGGCGTGGTCGGGTTGGAGCAGAAGCCGCAGAAGTGGTTGCAGTGGCGGACCACCTGGATGTACCCGATGTTGGCCATCGCCGCATGGTAGCGCGGCCCTGGCCCCCCCCACCAGGGCCCGCCTCGTCACTTCTTCACGGCGCGCTCGAAGGCGGAGACGAGCATCTCGGAGGTGATGACGACGGGGAGGAGGTCCATCTTCCCGCCGGGCAGCAGGACGACGTAGACCGGGAGGTCGTTGCGGCCCGTGCGCTTGAGCCACTCGTCCTTCACGTCGTCGTCCTGGGAGGTCATGTCGACCTTCATGGGCACCACCCCGGTGCGGGCCAGCGCCGCGCGGACCGGCTCCGTGTCGACGAAGAGCTTGTCGTTCACCTTGCAGGAGGAGCACCAGTCGGCGGTGAAATCGAGGAACACCGGCTTGCCCTGGGCCAGGGTGGCCTCGATCGTCTTGGGGTCAAAATCAACCCACTTGAGCTTGTCGCCGGAGGAGGCGACCGCGTGGCCGGCGGTCTGCTTGTCGAGGGGGAGGACCTTCCAGGCGGCGGCGAGGGCGAGGAAGATGGCAGAGCGGATGGTCCAGCGGCGGAGCGAGGAGGCTTCGAGGCCGGCGAAGCGCTGCATGGCCCAGAGGCCGAGGGAGAGGGCGAGGAGGAAGGCGAGGAAGAGCTGGAGGCTGTCGGGGGTGACCTGGCGGGCGAGGGAGCCGAAGAGCCAGACAGCGGTGGCGAGGAGGGAGAAGCCCATCAGGTGCTTGAAGGTCTCCATCCAGGGGCCGGGCTTGGGGAGGCGGTTGCCGAGGGCAGGGACGAAGGCGAGGGCGGCGAAGGGGGAGGCGAGGCCGACGCCGATGGTGGCGAAGAGGAGGAGGGTGAGGGCGGGGGGGGTGTCGGCGGCGAGGGCGTAGGCGGCAGCGGCGCCGAGGAAGGGGGCGGAGCAGGGGGTGGCCATGACGGCGGCGAACCAGCCGTTGGCGATGCTGCCGAGGAAGCCCTCGTGCTCCTCCTGGTCGCCGCTGACGAGGATCTCGAAGACGCCGAGGGCGTTGAGAGCGAAGCCGACGATGACGGCGATGAGGGCGGCGACGAAGCCCGGGTGCTGGAACTGCATGCCCCAGCCCATGGCCTTGCCGGAGGCGCGGATGGCCAGGACCACGGCGCCGAAGACCAGCATGGCCGACGAGGTGCCGAGGGTGTAGCCGAGGCCGACCTTGCGCTGCTCGCTGCGGTCCTTGTGGGCGTGGTCGAGGGCGTTGAAGGCCTTGAGCGTCAGCACGGGGAGGACGCAGGGCATGACGTTGAGGATGAGGCCGCCGAGGAACGCCAGGCCGAGGTGGTAGAGGATGGTCGCCAAGGGAAGGGTACTCTGGCGCCGCGGACTTCCCCCTTCAAGCCCGACGCGGGGGGGCTTGCGCGGAGGGGAGAACGGGGCGACGGTGGGCGGGATGAGGATCGAGTACACCGATCACCGGGGCGACCCGGGGGGCTGGGCGCGGGAGCTCGGGATCTCCCGGGAGGCGGTGGAGCTTTACCTGCAGAGCGACGTGATCGATCTGCACATCGACTCGTACATCTGGCACCGGATCTGGGGCTACGACCTGAAGGAACGCCACGGCCACGGGCTGTTCGGGGCGAGGTTCTACAGCCAGGTGGATTTCCCGAGGCTACTGGAGGCAGGGGTGACCGGGGCCACCTGGGTCATCACCACCAACCCGCTCCGGGGCAGCGACGAGCGTCCCGACGTCTTCGCCCGGAACCTGGCGGGGCTGAAGGGTCTGTTCGCCGAGGTGAGCGACCAGTTCGCGGTGGTGCGCAACGCGGCAGAGTACCGGGCGGCCAGGGCGGCGGGCAAGCACGGCGCGTTCCTCGGGGTGCAGGGGGGCAACGCCTTCGACCGGGATCTGGACGCGGTGGAGGCGATCCCGGAGGAGCTGCTGCGGGTGACGCTGGTGCACCTGTCCACGTCGAGGCTCGGGGTGACCAGCTCGCCGCTGGCGCTGGCGTCGGGGGGCGACGGGGGGCTGACCGATTTCGGGCGGGCGGTGGTGGAGCGGCTGAACGCGAAGAAGGTGTTCGTGGACCTGGCGCACATCAGCCGCAAGGGCTTCTTCGACGCGCTGGCGGTCCACGACCGGAGCCAGCCGGTGCTGGTGACCCACACGGGGATCGCCGGGGTCCACGAGCACTGGCGCAACCTGACGGACGAGCAGGTGCGGGCGGTGGCGGACCTGGGCGGGACCATCGGGATCATGTACCAGTCGAGCTTCCTGGGGGACTCTCCCCTGGGGGGGAAGCTCGCCTCCATCGTCGACCACATGGCCCACGTGATCCGGCTGGTGGGCGACGATCACGTCTCGCTGGGATCCGACTGGGACGGCGCCATCACGCCCCCTCGCGACCTGCCGACCTGCCTGGAATTGCCGAGGATCGTCGAGGAAATGCTCCGGCGTGGGTGGAGCACGGACCGGGTACGCAAGGCGCTGGGAGGCAACGCGCTCCGGACCATCGAGGCCTTGCGGGGCTAGACTTGCAGGGGCGGCGCGCGTAGTCTCCTTCCACCCGTGGAGACCCTCGCCGCTCTGATCGCCCGCGATGGCAAGTTGACCCCCCAGGAAGCCGCCGGCTGGACGCTCCGGCTCGCCCAGCGCGTCCAGGAGCAACACCAGCAAGGTCTGGTCCACGGGAACGTCTCCGCCTACACGCTGCTGGTGGGTGGCCGCTCCCCCTACGGCAAGGGGATCCTGGTCGACTCGCCGAGGCAGGCGGAGGCCACGTTCTACTCGCCGGAGCGAGCCTCCAGCGGCCAGCTCTCCCAGGCGGACGACACCTGGGCGCTGGCGGTGCTCCTGTTTTACGGGCTCACGGCCCAGTATCCGTTCCAGGTGAACTCGGCCATCGACATCGCTCGCGCGGTGGCCCTGGGGACGCCGAAGCTGGTGCGCCACGGGGTGAACGACCCCATCCTGCAGGGGATCTTCGACCGGGCGCTGGCCCGGGATCCGGGCAAGAGGCTGAGCACGGTGGCGGAGCTGGTGCAGAGCATCCAGCAGTGGATCAAGGAGCCTGCGGTCACCCACATCGAGCCCCTCGAAGACGACGACGAGGACGCCCCGACGATGATGATGCAGAGCGTGAGCATCGGCTCACCTCAGCAGCAACCCCCGCCGCAGGCACCGCTGCCCGCGCCCCGCCCCGCCGCGGGGTTGCCCGCGCCCCCTGTCCCCCCGGTGGGGTTGCCGCCCGTCCCGCCTCCTCCGCTCGCTCCTCCCGGGCCCGACGTCGCGGCGGTCAACCCGAGGCAGGCCCCCACCATGATGGCGGTACGCCCCCCCGAGGAAGCGGCCCCGGCCTCTCCCTTCAGCAAGGGCACCCTCACCGCGCTGTGGGTCGCCTGGGCAGTGGTCACCTTCGGCGGGGCCGCTGTCGAGTACGTGATCCTCTCCAGGTAGGGGGAACCTGTCGCATGGGTTCGATGAGACCCATGCCAATCCACCAGGGGTTTCGTCGTGGGAAAGCTAGCCAACGAGGGTCCGGAGGAGTCCAGCGAGCGCGGCCCCGGACCAGCGTCTCCCCGGCGACTCGGAGCTTACCGGCTGCTGGTGCCCCTGCCGCGGCCCGGGGTCTGCGAGGTGTGGCAGGCGATCCACGACCCGACGGGGGATCCGGTGGCGCTGCACCTGGTGCCAGAGCTGAGATTCGCCCAGCGAGAGCAGCTCCGCGCCAGCTTCTACGCGCGCCGCTCGTTCACCCACGGGAACGTGGCGAGGCTCCGGGAGGAAGGGTTCCTGGAGGAGCAGCCGTGGTACACCACGGATCTGCACGAGGGGATCTCGCTGGCGTACCTCCTGGAGCGGGCTCCTGCTCCTCCGCCGAGCCCGCCCACGCCGCCCGATTTTGACACGATGCCCTCGGTACAGGCGCCGCCGCCGTCCCTCAGGGCGCCGAGCCTGGTGCGGGTGAAGCGGCTGCTGACGGGGGAGTCGCTGCAACGGAGGCTGGGGATAGGCTACGAGGTGTGCCTGGCGCTGGAGGCGCTGCACCGGGAAGGACTGGGGTACGGGATCCTGGGGGCAGAGGGGGTACTGCTGAGGGACATCGACGGCGCGCCGGTGCTGGTGGATCCGGGGCTGTGGGAGCCGCTGGCGAGGGAGATCCTGGGGCAAGACCGGCTCCCGCCGGAGGTGCTCGCGGGGGGCGCGGTGGGGGCGCGAACGGACGTGTACGCGGTGGGGCGGCTGCTCTACGAACTGCTGGCCGGGGTGCCGATCTCGGAGGCCATGGAGAACGGCGAGCCGCTGCCGCTCTGGTCCCTGGTGGATCTGCCCCGGCCGCTTGGCAGGCAGATCCACAAGATGCTCTCCCCCGACCCGGAGGAGCGCCCCGGGAGCCCGAGCGACTGCGCCCAGGCGCTGTCGGCTCACCTGGAGCTGCCCTCCTCCCTGGAGCGGCCCCGGTTCTCCTCGGTGCTGGAGCGCGCCGCCGGGCGGCCCTCGCAGGTCGCCGAGGTCGAGGCGCTGATCTTCCAGGGCAGGGAGCAGGGGGTTTTCCTCCGGATCGAGCCGGGGGCCGACGTGGCCGCCTTGCTGGAGATCCTGGGGGCCCAGGTCGCGCTCTGGGGAGGGCGAGTCCACCACGCGCGGCGGGCTCCCTGGGCGGTCCCTCTCGGGGCCTTCGAGGCCGCCCTGGGCGCGCTCCGGGAGCCTTCCTTCCCCGACAGCGACGCCCCTCCATGGGACGACCTGGCGATCCTGCCCTCGGTGGCCCGGACCGCCCTGCTGGACGCCGCGGAGGCCGCCATCGGTGAGGATCCCTGCCTCTTCATCATCGAGGACGTGGAGCACCTGGACGCCCTCTCCAGGGCGTTGCTGCTGCGGCTGCTCCGCTCCGGGAAGGGGTACCAGTTCGTGCTGACCTCGGCGCACCCCTGGGCGCTGCCGGCGGAGGAGCTGCCCCAGATCCAGATCCGGCAGTACACCCCGCAGGAGCTGGCGGCGTTGCTCCGGTCCGCGCTCGCAGCTCCCCGGTTGCCTGCTGGGCTGCTGGACTCCCTGGAGGCGCGGGGCCAGCGGACCCCCTGGCTCCTGGAGCAGCAGCTCGCCTCCCTGGTCGACCGCGGCCTGCTGGCCAGGGATCAGATCGGTGCCTGGCGCATCCAGTCAGGGAACGGAGGGTCCGATTTGACCCCTGCGGATCTCCTCCCGACCGATCGGCTGCTCCAGGAGCGAATGAGTCGCCTTTCCCCCCTGTGCCGCCGGCTCCTGGCCGCGGCGATCTTGCTCCGGGGATCCTCGCCCCGGTCCTGGTTGCTGCGCGTCGCCGCGCTCGAAGACGAGGAGCCCGCCGCCCTGGAGGCGCTGGAGCAGCTCCAGCGTCGTCGCTGGCTCCACCGAGGGGCGCCGGGGGAGGTTGGGCTGGTGGCCTTCCTTGACGAGATCCCCGAGGGGGCCCTCGTGGAGCGCGGTGCGCTCCGCGAGATGCACCTCCGGGCCGCCGAGCTCTGGCGCGGAGCGCCGGGGGTCTGGTCCCGGAGCCGCGCGGCGTTCCACCTCCAGCAGGCCGGCGAGCTTGCCGCCAGCGCCGCGCTCCACGAGGAGGTCGGCGTCCTCGCCTGGCGCATGGGGGCCCCCCAGGAGGCCGCCGCTCACTGGGAGCGCGCCAGCTCCCTCGCCCGGAGCCTGCCCGGAGCTCCCGGGCTCCCTCGCCTGCTCCGCCGTTGCGGCCTCGCCCTGGCTGCGCTGGGGGAGACCCGTTCAGCGCTCCGCCTCCTCCAGGAGACCCTTGGGAGCTCCTCGCTGGCTTCTTCTTCCCGGTCGATCCTCTCCCGGGGCGCCCCGGTCCACCCGGCGGGGGAGGCCCTCCGGGAGCTGATCCTCGTCCAGACCCAGCTCGCCTTGCTCCCGGCGCTCTCTCCTTCCGAGCGGCTCCGGGCGGCCTGGTCTGCGCTCCAGCTCGCCGAAAAACTCCCGGTTCCTCCGCGCTCTCTCCCGCTGGTGGGGGGGGTCATCGAGGGGCTCGTCGAGCGAACTCCTCTCGGCTCCCTCTCCCCTGCGGCGCTCCTCCAGGCTCGTCGCCGGCTCTTTCCCAGGGCCACCCTGCCCCAGGAGGCGTTTCGCTGGCTGCAGCAGGGGGTGTATTTCATGACCCATGCGCGATGGCCTCAAGGAGAGCAGGCCTTGCGTCGTGCTGCGTCGAGGGCGCAGCAGCTCGGGGCGCAGGGGCTCTGGCTGGAGGCGATGTCTTATTTGACCTTCGGGCTGCTGAACCAGGGGGAGCTGGGCCAGTGCGAGGAGCTCACGGACACCTTCGGGCGAAGGGCGCCCGACGAGCCGGAGGCGACCTGGGGGGCGAGGTGCGTGAGGGCGGTGGTGGCGCTGCACCGGGGGCGATCCGTGCTGGTCCTGGGGCAGCTCGGGGGAGGTACTCCGCCGGCGTGCCTGGAGGCGAGGGTCAGCGGGCTGCGGGCGCTGGCGTTGCTCCGGGAGGGCCGGGAGGCGGAGGCGCTGGAGGAGGCGGAGCGGGCCTTGCGGGGGACGCCTTCGGTCCTGGATGCGGAGGCGCTGCTGGGCGCTGCGCAGGCAGTGGTGGAGGCGAAGCATCGCCGGGAGCCGCTGCTCCGGGGCCTGCTTGTGGCGCTGCGGGGGCTGGCGCAGGAGGCGCCGGTACTTGCTCCTCGGCTGAAGCTGATCGAGCTTGCAGCCGGGCAGGGGCGCCACCGCGCGGAGCTGATCGCGGAGGAGGCAAGGAAGATGGAGCTTCCCTACGCGACAGCTACGGCGCTGCGGGTGCGGGGGAGGCAGGGCCGGGATCAGGGGGCGGAGGATGCGCTGAAGGAGGCGGAGGAGATCCAGCGGTGGCTACGGGGGTGAGCCGCCGCGCTCGGCGTGGAGGGCCTCCTCGGCGGCCTGGAAGGCGATGTCGACCTCCCGGGCCAGCTCGTCGGTGATCTCCTGCTCGCGCTGGGATTTTGCCTTCCGGGATTCCTCTTCCAGGCGCGTCTCGACCTTCTCCAGCATGACGCGGACCTTCTGGCCCTCGGGGGAGGTGGGGTCCACGGCGCCCTTCTCCAGCCGCTGGAGCGCCCCGGCGAGGGCGGGGACCAGGGGGGCCGCGAGGGTGGGGTCGGCGCCCCGGGCCTTGTCGTGGACCCGGCGGGCCAGGGCGAGGAGCTGGCCCCGGGGAGAGGCCGCCTGTTTTTGCCTGGCGCTCCGCAGCAGGGCAAGGCCAAGGAGCAGGGCGAGGAAGGCCGCGGCGGCGGCGAGGAAGGGGAAGTAGGGGCGAGAGGCGGCGACAGCGGGGGCGTAGACCGGAGGGGAGAGCACCTCGACGGTGATCCCGCCCTTGAGGGACTGGACCCACTCGCTCTGGGTCAGGAGGCGCTTCTGGGCAGGCTCGCGGAGGCGGAGGGGGAGGCAGGGAGAGGCCACGCCGAGGGCGGCGCAGGCGGGGGCGGGGTCTCCGGTGGCGACGGCGTGGACCTCGTGGGTCTGGGCATCTCGGGAGGTGACGTGGAAGCCGCCCGCCTGGAAGTCAACGATCCCTCCGGAGTCGATGGAGGCGCCGCCAGGGTTCTCCCTGGGCCAGGTGGTGGTGGCGGCATCGACGGTGGAGCCGTCAAGCTTGGAGTGGAAGGAGCCCCGCAGGATGATCTCGCCTCCCGGGGTGGTCTCGACGTGGGTGGCCGGGGTATCGAGGCGGAGCGGGATCGATACGGGGGGCATGGCGGGTCAGCGTACCTCAGCGCAGGTGAACGTGGCTGGCGGTCTCCAGGAGCATCGCCAGCACCAGCGGGTCGCCCATGCCGGTGGGGGCCTGGGTGTGGCTGCGGAGCCGCTCCAGGCGCTCGGCGTCCTTGAGGAAGAGCGGCTCCCCCAGGGAGGCGGCGGCTTCCCGGAGGATCCCGGCGCGCTCCGCCAGCAGCGCGGCGGCGCCGGCGCGGTCGTTGCGGTTGATGAGCGAGGCGGCGGAGGCCAGCGCCTCGCCCGCGGCGAAGCCCTGGATCGTCCGCAGCACCGAGCCGTTGCGGGAGGCGAAGCTGTCGGCGTCGCTGCTGGCGTACTCGACCGCGACCGGGAATTCTTCCGCGATGTTCTTCCTGGTGACCCGGTCCTTGTACTTCAGCTCCACCAGGGCGACGGGCTTGCTGCCGACGCCCTCCGGGGCGCGCAGCTTGAGCAGCAGCGCGTGGCTGTCGTCGCGGGCGAAGGCAGGCAGGAAGAAGCGCATGCCGCCGTCGAGGTCGTCCTGCCTGTCCTTCTTGATGTCGTTGCGCTTCTGCTCCTGGGTGTCGATGGCGACCTCCTGGGCGCGGACCCGGGCGGCCTCCGCCTCGTTGAGCCGGCGCGAGCCGTAGACGTGCAGCAGCTCGACGCCCTTCTTGAGGCGGACCCGGACCTCGACGGCGGTGGCCACCGGGTCGAGGCGCTTGTCCAGCTCGGCGGAGAGCGCCGGGGCGATCTGTTCGCTGTCGCGGAGGTAGTAATAACCGCCGGCCCCGTCGGCGGCGATGGCGCTCATCAGCGGGCCGTCGTAGTCGCCGCCGAGGCCGAAGGAGCTGGTCTGGATGCCGTCCTGGAACGCGTTCAGGGCGAGGCGAGCGAGGCTGTTCTTGTCCAGGATGCCCGAGTTGACGTGGCCGTCGGACAGCAGCAGCACGACCTTCACCGCGTCCTCGGGGATGCCCTTGCTGTGGGCCTGCTGGTAGCCGAGCTCCAGGCCCGCGCCGATGTTGGTCCCACCTCCCTCCTTGATCTCGCTGATGGTCTTCTTGATCTGCTCGCGCCGAGCCCCCACCGGGCCATCCGGGATCGCCACGCGGGCGTCGCTGGAGAAGGTCACCAGGGAGAAGTCGTCGGCCCCGTCCAGCCTCTCCACCAGGGTCTGTGCCGCCTTGCGGGCGTTGGTGATGGCCTCGCCGGCCATGGACCCGCTGACGTCGAGGACCAGGTGCACCGAGAGCCGCGGGCGCGCCGCCGGAGCCTTCGCGGTGGATCGCAGCGACAGCCGCGCGTGGAAGCTCCCCCCCGAGGGCGGTAGCTTGGCTCGCTCCAGCTCCGTGGCGATGGCCAGGGTCTTGGCGGTGGGCGCCGGCTGCTCCGAGGCGTAGCGGGCGCCCACGTCGCTCACCAGCTCCCGCTCGCCCTGCGGGATGACGCCCCGGGCCACCGCTGCCTCGAAGGCGCTCAGGTGACCGCCGCCGGGGCGGTAGGTCGTGGCGAAGCGCCCGTTCGGATCGATGGCCGCCTCGTCTCGCCCCACCGGGGATGGCGTCGTCGGGGCGATCCGCTGCGGACCTGCGACGGGTGCCACGGGGAACGCTTGATCGGAGGCTCCGTCCCACTTCCCATCGAGAGGCCTGGGCCGGGCGCGGGCAGCCGCAGGGGCTGGCCTCTGGCCCTCGAAGGATTCTCCCCCCTTGTCCATCTTCTTCTTCTCCGCTCCGCCAGCGCTCCCCAGCCCGTGCCCCAGCCCGCTCCCTCCTGGCGCGAACCCCTGGGCCGCCGGCGAGGGCGAAGGCTCCTCCGCCGGAAGGGGCGTCGTGCTCCGGGGCATCAGGGCGGCGCTGGCCGCCGCGGAGGTGGGCGCGGGCGGGGCCTCATCCCTCTTCGCGCAGGCCGCGCTCAGGACGCTCAGCGCCACCAGGGCGCCCACCAGGCTCTTGCTCCGCTCGACTCGCGCTGCTTGCTCTCGACTCATGGCATCCTCGTGGTGACCGCCGAGGCAGGCTCGACCGCGGCGGTAGCATCGTAGACGATCTCGTGTGGCGAGAAGTTCTCGGAAGCTCGAAGAAAAACCAGAGAATTTGGCGGGAGAACGCGCCGCAAAAGGCGGCGGCGACCAGCCGGGACGATCTCGTACCTCGCGCCTCAGCGAGCCTGCTAGGGGGCCGTCCGGCGAGGGATCACCCGGGCGGAACCGCGTACCCCGGCGGCATCGCCAGCACCGTCGCTGTCCCCGGCTCCACCTCGGTGAGCCCCGCGTCGCGCACCACCACGCCGTCGGCCTCCCGGAGCAGTGCCTCCCAGCGGGACGAGGGCAGGATCGCTCCAGGGTAATCTTCGACCCTCCAGGCGGCGAAGGCCGCTTGATACGCCGGATGTTCCACCCAGGCAGACCCGGCGCACATCAGCACCGCGTGGGCGATCTGGGCGACCTGCTTGCCCACGCTCATGGTCGCCCCCGGGTTGAACACGAAGCGCATCGCGTGGGCGGAGGTCAGCTCCGCGGGCGGCGCGGGGTCCGGCGGGAGCGACGCGGTCTCCGGGTTGTAGACTTGGAGGCCCTTGAGCAGCGGACCGCACTCGCTCCGGAGCCTCGGCGGCAGCGCCCGGATCACCTCGATGCCACGGACCTCCCCCGCCCCACCCTCCAGGGCCTGGACCTTGCTCCACGCGGCGCCGCGGGCCCGGAGCGTCACCTTGCGGAACGACCGCTCGGACCAGGCCCGGAAGGACGCCCGCCAGGCGGGGTGATCGCCCAGCGTGTCCGAGCAGCGCATGGTGGCTCGGGTGGCCGCCAGCAGGAGCTCCAGCAAGCTCGCCGGGGCCTCCGGGTTCACGATCAGGTACATGACCCAGGGGTCTTGCTGGGCCGAGCGCTGGAGCACCTGCTCCGGAGCGTCGCGGTGGTTCGTCAGGATCGGCATGGCGGGAGATCAGGGCTCACGGGCAATGGATCGGGTCGGTTGAAGATGCTGAGTGATCCTCGCCAGCGTGCTGTCGACGACGGCGGTGGTGGGTCGATCCGCGCAGGCAAGGATGGCCAGCGAGAGCGCGGCGAGGGGGAAGGAGGCGCGGCGGACCACCCGGAGAGGATAGCCGGAGGATCCGGGCGTGGGTACCTCGCGACCGGAGCGCGCCGCGGAAGAGCCCGTGGTAAGGTCGCGGGGTGAGGAAGATCCTGACGGGGCTGGTGGTCGCGTTGGCGGCCGGGTGCGGAGGCGACGAGGGCGGAGGGGAAGCCCACGCCAACCCGGGGCCGTTCCTTCTGCCGGATGGCGTCGAGGTGGCGGCGTCGGGCGAGGGACTCTCGCTGTCGATCCAGGGTCGTCCTCTGGTGACGCTGGCGAAGAAGGCTCCCTTTGTCGGGCGGTACTTCGAGGAGAAGTCCAGCGGGCTCTTCGCCATCTGGTCCTTCGAGCGCTCCGGGGAAGAGCGCTTCGAGATCGGTTCGTTTCAGGGAGCCTCGCGCCAGGGTGACACCGTGGAGGTCCGCTACGGCGGCCAGGGCCAGGTGATCGTGCGGGTCAGCCCGCTCCGGACCGGTGCCTCCCTGGTCAAGGTGCGTTTCTCCGGCACCGAGGATCTCCGCGCCAAGGGGTTCCGCTCGGTGACCCTCCCCTTCGCCTGCGACCCGGCCTCGACCTTCTACGGGTTTGGCGAGCAGTACAACGCCGCGGAGCAGCGGGGCGAGGCGTTCCTGCTCCACGTCACCGAGCAGGGCATCGGGCGCGAGCCGGAAAAACCCCGGGCGGGCATCAACGGGGACAAGCACACGACCTACTTCCCCATGCCGTACTTCCTGGACGCGCGGGGCTTCGGCGCGCTGCTCCGGACGCCATACCGGGTCTACACCGACCTGTGCAAGACGGACCCGGAGCAGGCCACCTTCGAGGTGATGAGCGGGGAGGAGGTGGAGCTGGTGGTGTTCCACGGGCCGACGCCGCTGGAGGTGATCCGGCAGCTGGGCGACGAGGTGGGGAGGCCCAAGGCGCCGCCGGCGTGGGCCTACGAGCTGTGGATGACGACGCAGGGAGGGCGGGACGCGGTGCTGGAGCAGGCGCAGGCCTTCGAGGCGGCGGGGCTGCCGGTGCGGGCGCTGTGGGTGCAGGACTGGACCGGGAAGCGGAAGAACGCCGACGGGGGCTACGGCGTGCAGTACCGCTGGGTGGCGGACGAGGAGCTATACCCGGACCTCAAGGGGATGATCGCCGGGCTCAAGCAGCGAAATTACAAGGTCCTGGGCTACGCCAACCCGTTCATCGTCAAGGGACTGGAGCATTTCGACGAGATGGCGTCCCAGGGGTTTCTGGTGAAGAAGAAGGGGGCGACCTACGAGACGATTTCCCCCGGGGGGGCCTCCGGTCACCCGGATTTCACCGCTCCTGGTACCCGCGACTACGTGAAGAAGTCGTTCCGCTTCATGACCGACGAGCTGGGCTTCGACGGATGGATGGAAGATTTTGGCGAGTGGGTGCCCCTGGACGCGGAGAACGCGGGAGGAGTCAACCCCGAGGCGTACCACAACCTGTTCCCGGTCGAGTGGCACCGGTGCTCCGCCGAGTCGATGGCCGAGTCCCGTCCCGACGGCGACTACGCGGTCTTCGCGCGCTCCGGCTACACCGGCGTCCACCGCCACGCGCAGATCTTCTGGGTCGGCGACCAGGAGGCGACCTTCAGCCCCCACGACGGGCTGCCGACGGTGGTGCCGGCGATGCTGACCCTGGGGCTGAGCGGCATCCCCTTCGTGACCCACGACGTGGCCGGCTTCAGCGGAGGCCCCAGCACCAAGGAGCTGTTCCTGCGGTGGACCGAGCTGGGCGCCTTCACCCCCATCTTCCGCAACCACGACGGCAACAAGCGGGACGAGAACTGGTCCTGGGCGAAGGACGAGGAGACCAAGGCGCACTTCGTCCGCTTCGCCCGCGTCCACCAGGCACTGATCCCGGAGATCCAGGCCGCCGCCGCCGAGGCCGCCCAGAGCGGCAAGCCCCTCGTTCGCCACCTGATGCTCGCCTTCCCGGGGGACGCCGGGAGCCTCCCGGTTCACGACCAGTTCCTCCTCGGCGACAGCCTCCTGGTGGCCCCGGTGGTGGTCGATGGACAGCGGAAGCGCAGCGTCTACCTCCCCCCGGGGACCTGGTTCCACGTCTGGACCGGCGCCCCCTTCGAGGGCGGGAAGACCGTCGAGATCGATGCCCCCATCGGCTCACCGCCGGTCTTCTCCCTCGGCAAGGATCGCCCCGATCTCCGCGCCATCCAGCCCTGAGCCGGAGCCCCCTTGCCCCGCCGCCGCCGCGTGACCCGCCCCCACCTCGACTCCCTGGAACTCCCCTCGTCGGAGCTGCGCGCCATGCTGGAGCAGGCCGCCCGTCGCGTGATCGAGCACCTCGCCTCGCTGCCGCAGCAGCCGATGCACGGGACCGCCGGGGCCCACAAACTCGCCGCTTCCCTCCGCGAGCCGCTGCCGGAGCAGGGACGCTCCTTCGAGGCGCTGCTCTCCCAGGTCTTCGGGCGTATCCTCCCTGCCAGCCTCAACACCGCCTCGCCGGGCTACCTGGCCTACATCCCCAGCGGCGGCCTCCCTCACGCCGCCATCGCGGACCTCCTCACCTCCGCCGCCAACCGCTACGCTGGCGTGTGGCTCGCGGGCCCGGGGCTCGCCACCCTGGAGGCGGTGGTCGTCGACTGGTTCCGAGCCCTGATCGGCTTCCCTCCCTCCGGCGGCGGTGTCCTCACCAGCGGCGGATCCATGGCCAACCTCATCGCCCTGGTCACCGCCCGCCGCGCCCTCCTCCCGCCTCGCTTCCTCGACGGCGTCCTCTACGCCTCCGACCAGGCGCACCACTCCGTCGCCAAGGCCGCCATGATCGCCGGGTTCCCCCCGGAGAACGTCCGCGAGGTTCCTTGCGACGATCGCTTCCGCATCGATGTAGAGAAGCTCCAGGTATCCATCGCCGCCGACCGCGCCGCGGGGCTCCGTCCTTTCCTGGTGGTGGCCAGCGCCGGGACCACCAACACCGGCGCCGTCGACCCGCTCCCTCTCCTGGCGGACCTCTGCGACCGCGAGGAACTCTGGCTCCACGTCGACGCGGCCTACGGTGGCTTCTTCCTGCTGACGGAGCGCGGGCGCGCGGCCCTCGCCGGGATCGACCGCGCTCGCTCGGTGACCCTCGATCCCCACAAGGGTCTTTTTCTACCCTATGGGACCGGCTGCCTGGTGGTGCGCGAGCAGGAGGAGCTGCGGGCGGCGTTCCGGGTGGCGGCGACGTACCTGCCGCCGGAGGGCGCCTACGACGCGGCGGATCTGTCGCCGGAGCTATCCCGGGAGGCCCGGGGGCTGCGCGCCTGGCTGCCGCTGAAGATGCACGGGGCGGGGGCGTTTCGCGCGCTCCTGGACGAGAAGATCGACCTCGCGCTCCACGCCGCAGGGCGGCTTCGTGCGGTGCCGCACCTGGACCTGGAGGCCCCGCCGGAGCTGTCGCTGCTGGCCTTCCGGCTGCGCCCGCCGGGGCTCACGGGGGAGCAGCTCGACGCCCTCAACCAGCGGCTGCTCTCCTGGGTCAACGGGAGTCAGCGGGTGTTCTTGAGTGGCACCCGGACCCGAGGAAAATTCCTGCTACGCCTCTGCATCCTGTCGTTCCGCACGCACCGCGACCGGGTGGACGAGGCGCTGGACCTCATCGAGCGAGGCGCTGCCCTTCTCCTGTCCGCGGGGGAGGCGGCGACGGACATTGCCTGTCCGTGAGGGGGGAGCCGGGGCGATGGCGCAGGAGAGGAGGAAGGCGTAGGCTAGTGGTATGCCAGGCAACCCTTCTTCTTCGCTCTCCACCGGGGCCCTCGCGACCGTTGAACCCTCCACCCCGACGATCGCCGCCGAGGGAATGCGAGGGCAAGCGCGGGTGACGTTCACCCCCCTGGAGGCTGCTCCGGGGGAGAAGGCCGCAGCGATCGATGTGGTTTCGATCGAGGAGAAGGCGACCCACTACGAGGACGGCACGCGGGTGCGGAGCTGGACACGGACCGAGCAGCACATCGAGGTGGAGGCCCCGGAGACCACCCGCGTCTCGCTGGATCACCTCACCCCCCACGCTCCCGTGCTGGGCGTCCTCGGCGGTTCCTCGGAGGTGGCGCGGCTGCTGAAGCTCGACAGCGACGAGGACTACACCGACGACGATTTTGACGACGAGGACGAGCACGACCTGGAGAGCGACGACGAGGACGACGAGGACGAGGACGACGGGCGCTCCGAGAGGCTCCTGGAGCGTGCCCCGCGGGCGGAGATCACCCCCGCGATCAACACCACCTGGAGCCCCCCGTTCACCACGCTCCGCGTGGGGTCCACCACGGTGACGGTGCCGGACATCGGGGCGATCCACGGGCAGCTCTGCGAGCTGGTCGCGAGCGCCGAGGCCCACCAGAAGACCGCGCGAGAGGCGCTCCGCCTGATCGAGCCGTTCGCCCAGCGCGCCATGGCTCTGAACTACGGCGCTCGCCCCGACAAGGCCGCGCTGGCCGCGCTCCGGGACGAGGCCTGTGCGCTGGTGTCCGGGCCGCTGCGCCGCGCGGCGGAGGCCCGGGAGGCGGTAGCTGCGGAGCTGGAGCACGGCCAGCGGATCTCGCAGCGAGCGACGGGTGCGTCCCGGGTCAAGGAAAGGCTCGACGCGCTCACCGCCGCGGCCGCCGGGGCTCGCGAGTCCTCCCTGGAGGCCGAGCGCCTGCTGCGCGCCCTCCACGACGCCGCAGGTTGAGGTCGGGGCTCAGCCCGCGAGCACGTTGGCGAGGCGGTTGGTGAGGCGCTCGACGCCGGAGCCGGCGAAGGTCTTGACCACTTGGCCGTCGCGAAAGATCACGTTGAAGGGGAGCACGTCCACGTCCTTGAGCCAGGAGCCATGCTCCCGCTTGAAGTCGGTGAGTCCCTTCTGATCCAGCAACATCTTGCCGAAGCGGACCCCCGGGGTCGCGTGGCCGCTGGCGAGGTGGCCGTTCAGCTCCTCGGTCCAGCGGGCGCAGGCCTCGCAGTCGGTCTTCCCGAGCATCAGCACGACGACGCCGCTCCCGGTGAATTCACGCCAGGATTGCCCGTCGATCAGCTCAAGGGGAGGGGTCATCGGGAGCCTTCGCTCGGGGTCACTTGACGAAGCTCTCGCCCTTCTTCCAGTCGGCGCCACAGAGCCCGCCGGACTGGAGCGCCTGCACCGTGCGCAGGGTCTCGCGGGGCGAGCGGCCCGCGCTGGTGTCGTTGATGGAGATGGAGCGGACGATCCCCTTGTCGTCGATGATGATGGTGGCGCGGTAGGCGATCCCGGCGTCCTCCTTCAGCACGTCGAAGGCGCGCGAGACCGAGTGGTTGGTGTCGGCGAGGACCGGGTGGGTGATCTTCTGGGCGAAGATCGAGGTGTCCGAGAACCAGGCCTTGTGGCTGAAGTACGAGTCGGTAGAAACGCCGATGATCTTGACGCCATCCTCGGCGAACTCCTTCTCCAGCTCCTGGAAGCCGCGGATCTCCGTGGGGCAGATGAAGGTGAAGTCGAGCGGGTAGAAGTAGAGCACGTGCCACTTGCCCTCGAAGTCCTTGCTGGACACCGTGACTTCGTCGCCGTTGCTGTACGCCGGGCTGACCCACTCGGGGGCCTTCTTTCCGATGAGGCTCATGCTGTTCCTTGTTGGGGTTGGAGGCGCCGCAGCGGCGCGGCGTCGGGTCTCCGGATTAGGCATGCCCCCCGGCTCCGTCAAGGCTCGCCCCCGCGCGTGGTCATCCTTGACCCCGACGCTCGCGTCTCTGGGGGCAGGATCCGCTCACCCCCCGCAGCCGGGGAACTGGGCCTTGCTGGCCACGTCGCCGTTGTCCTTGAGGGGGATGCCGCTGTCCTCGATGACGTTCCCCCGGGTGTCGGTGACGCGGAAGGTGTAGGGGCCGTCGCCCATGCCGGAGGGCTCGACGAAGTAGTTGTACTCCAGCCGTTCGATGTCCTTGAACGAGCCGTCCTTGGTCCTGTACGCCACCTTGGCGATGGGGAAGCGATGGTTGCGGATCTGCACCGCGGTCCACCAGGGGTTGCTCCCGTCCTTGAAGTGGTAGACGAGGTTGCCCTGCACCGGGCAGGCGACGTAGCGCCAGGTGATCGGGACACGCCCCTTCTGCAGCGCCGCCAGCTCCTCGAAGGCCTGGGGACTCAGGTCGATGTCCCCCGGCTTGCACTCGGGGCAGCGATCCACGATGCGGACGGTGACGGACCCCTGCGGCCCGTCGATCTCCGCGCAGGCCCCGCAGGCCGCGGACCCGGCGTAATCCGCCTGGTTCATCGCCCCTACCCTCAGGTCGTCGGGGGTCGCGGGGAAGCCGCAATTCCCCGAGCCATCGGCCTCCGTGTAGTAGGTCGCCTCTCCGGTGCGGGTCTTCCCGTCCACATCGCAAGCTCCCCCGGCGCCGCCCGCTCCGCCTGGCCCGCTCTGCCCGCCCTGCCCGGCCTGGTTGCCCCCCGAGCCCCCCGCGCCGGCCTTGCCCTGTCCGCCTGCTCCGGTGTTCTGCTCGCCGTTCCCTGCGTTGCCTGTCTGTCCGGCGGCGGGCTGCCCGGGGGAGGTGTTCCCAGCGTCGTCGCCGCAGTGGAGGGAGCCGACCAGGAGGGCAAGGAGCAAGGGAAGAAAGGCGCGCATCCCGCCTAGGATACCAGGCCGCCCGCCGGGGGTCACTCCGGCGGGCGACGGGCTTCCTGGTGGGTTACTCTGTGGGGGGCCGATGCCACAGTCGAAGATCTTTCGGGTGCTTGTCGCTGCGCTGTTGTTCTCCTGCTCCTCCACGCCATCGCCTTCTCTGGGGTCGTTCTCCCCCCCTGCGGAGGCACGCTTTGTCGACCTCCCTGTGGAGATACCGCGGGCGACTTGCCGCCAGGTGTTGCTTGCGGTGGTCTCTGGAGAGGCGTTGGTAGGAGGAGAGCGGCTTGCGGCGGGGGATACGGTTCTCCTCGTGAGTCCGGCGGGTGGGCGGGCCGAGGGATCGGGCGTGGCCGTGCTGGTCGAGCACCGGGAGGTCCTGCGGAATTGCTCCGCAGAAGCAAATCCTGCACCGACCACCCGGATCCTGCGGGGTGCAGAGACACCTCCTCTTACCTGGGCCAAGGGCTCCATGACCGCGAGGCTTGACGTCTCCGGTGGGGTGGCATCGGGGCTCTACCTGGGGCGTCTCGCGGGTTCCGCGCCGGTGAAGGAGCACGACCACCCGAACTCCTGGGAGATTCTCTGTGCCGTCGAGGCTTCAGGGACGTTCTCCCTCGACGGGGTTCAGGCTCGTCTGGGGAAGCGCCAAGTGGTCGTGATTCCCCCTGGAAAAAGGCATGCCTGGCAACCGGACGAGGGAACCTCGCTGGTTGGTATCCAGATCTACGCGCCACCAGGGCCGGAGCAACGGTTCAAAGCTCTCGCCGCGGAGGCTTCTCCTCCGCAGTGATGCGCACACCCCTCGCCGTCGCTTCGATCCCGTCGTATCCTGGAGAAATGGTGCGTTCCCTGCTTCTCCTTTCCTTCGTGACCCTCGGGCTTGCCTTCGCAGGCTGCGCCGGCGCAGGCTCGGATGCTGCCTCGGAGCGACCCGGGAACGACAAGAACGCAGGCAGCGGGGGCGAGGGCGGGGATGGCGGGCGAGCCCCGGTCTCCGAGTCCGCTGGGGGACAGGGCGATGGCGGGCGCACCTCGCCTTTTCCGGGGAGCGGCGGCTCCAGCTCGTTTCCTCAGGGGGCCGGAGGTTCCGGAGGGTCTAACTCGACCTTTCCCGTCGGAGGATCGAGCGGGACCGGCGGGACCGGTGGCGCGGGGGAGGGCGGACAGGCGGGCTCGGCAGGCGCGGAGGGAGGCTCGTCCGGTGGCGGGGGGGCCTCCGGGGCGGGGGGCTCCGAGGTCGGGACGGACCCTTACTGCGGCGACAAGGAGTGCAACGGCGTGGAGACCTGCCAGCTCTGCGCCATCGACTGCGGAGCATGCCCACCGAGCTGCGGGGATGGCACATGCAACGGCGAGGAGACCTGCGGATCGTGCTCCCAGGACTGCGGGGCGTGCCCGCCGAGCTGCGGGGACGGCAAGTGCAACGGCGAGGAGAATTGCTCCGTCTGCCCCGCGGACTGCGGGGCGTGCCCGCCGAGCTGCGGGGACGGCGCGTGCAACAACGGGGAGACGTGCCAGAGCTGCCCGGGGGACTGCGGGGCGTGCGCGCCGTTTTGCGGCGACGGCAAGTGCAACAACGGAGAGAACTGCCAGGGGTGCCCGCAGGATTGCGGGGCGTGTCCTCCGTTCTGCGGCGACGGGACGTGCAACGGCGGCGAGACCTGCGGGTTGTGCGCGCAGGACTGCGGAGCCTGCCCGGCGTTCTGCGGGGATGGATCCTGCAACGGCGGCGAGACGTGCCAGGGGTGCCCGCAGGACTGCGGAGCCTGCGCGCCGTTCTGCGGGGATGGATCCTGCAACGGCGGCGAGACCTGCGGGTCCTGCGCGCAGGACTGCGGGGCGTGCCCACCTCCCTGCGCTCACAGCGAGTGCCAGACCGGAGGGCCGCTGAACGCGGCGTGTAGCCCCTGCGCCGCGAAGGTGTGCGCGGCGGACAGCTTCTGCTGCTCCAACCAGTGGGACTACTTCTGCCTGTCGGGCCCCTCGGGGGCGTGGGCCCTCTGCCCCGAGCTGAGCTGCCCCAAGTGCGCCCACGACATGTGCAAGACCGGCGCAGCGCTCAACCCGGCGGTGTGCGACCCCTGCGTGGCGAAGATCTGCCAGGTCGACCCGTTCTGCTGCAACACGAGCGGCGGGACCTGGGACGGCGTGTGCGTGCAGGAGGTGAAGACCGTGTGCAACCTGCCGATCTGCGGGGGATAAGGCGAGGCGGGGGCCAGCGACCTTGCCGTCGATCATCATGCGCAGCTCGTCCGGGTCGCTGGAACGACCGATGGCCTCGTCCAGGGAGATGAGGCGGCGGGTGAAGAGGGAGTAGAGCGACTGGTTGAGGGTCTGCATCCCGTACTTCTCCTGACCCACCTGCATCTGGCTGTAGATCTGCTGGATCTTGTTCTCCCGGATGAGGTTCCGGATCGCCGGGTTGGGGACCATGATCTCCAGGGCGAGGACGCGGCCCGGAGCATTGTGCCGGGGCAGAAGCAGCTGGGTCATCACGCCGGCGAGGGTGAAGCTGAGCTGGGCGCGGATCTGCTGCTGCTGGTGGGTGGGGAAGACGTCGACGATGCGGTTGATGGTCTGGGCGCAGGAGTTGGTGTGCAGCGTGGCGAAGACCAGGTGACCGGTCTCGGCGATGGTGAGGGCGGCCTCGATGGTCTCCAGGTCCCGCATCTCGCCGACGAGCACGACGTCCGGATCCTGCCGGAGCACGTGGCGGAGCGCCTCCTTGAAGGAGGGGGTGTCCGTCCCGACCTCCCGCTGGTTGACCACGCAGGCCTTGTGCGGGTGGAGGTACTCGATCGGGTCCTCGATGGTCATGATGTGCTGGCGGGTCTCGGTGTTGATCTTGTCGATCATGGCGGCCAGCGAGGTGGATTTCCCGCTGCCGGTGGGGCCGGTGACCAGCACGAGGCCGCGGGGCTTGAAGGCCAGCTCGGCGGCGATCGGCGGCAGGCCCAGCTCCTCGAAGGTGAGGATCTTGAAGGGGATGGCGCGGAAGGCGCCGGAGACGGCGCCGCGCTGCATGTAGATGTTGGCCCGGAACCGGGAGAGGTTCTTGACGCCGAAGGAGAGGTCGATGGCGTTGTTCTTCTCGAACTGGATCTTCTGCTCCTCGGTGAGCACCGAGTAGCACAGGGCCTTGGTGTGCACCGGCGACAGGGGGGGGAGCTTGAGGGGGACGATGGACCCGTCGATGCGCAGCAGGGGGGGGGAGCTGGTGGTGATGTGCATGTCACTCGCCCCCTTCTCGATCATCGCCTTGAGGAGCTGGTGGAGGTTGACCTGGAGGCCGCCGTCGTTGGCTTGCGTCATGGAGGAGTCCGTTCCCTTCTCGTTCAGTCGGCCATGGTGACGCGCATCACCTCTTCGGGGGTGGTGACACCGGCCAGGACCTTGAGATTCCCGGCCATGCGCAGGGTGTTCATCCCGCTGCGGATGGCGGCCAGCTTCAGCTCGGCGGTGCTGGCCCCCTGGAGGATCATCTCGCGGAGGGTGTCGTTCATCCGGAGCACCTCGTAGAGGGCGACGCGCCCCTTGTAGCCGGAGCCGTTGCAGGTCTTGCAGGCGCCGCCCCGGCCGCGCATCAGCTTGCACTGGGCGATCTGGTCCGGCGTCATGCCCAGCTCGCGGAGCACCTTCTCGTCCTTGGGGACCTCGGTCTTGCAGTCGACGCAGATCTTCCGGGCGAGGCGCTGGGCGAGGATGAGGTTGAGGCTGGCGGTGATGAGGAAGGGCTCGACGCCCATGTTCAGCAGGCGGCTGATGGTGGCGGGCGCGTCGTTGGTGTGGAGCGTGGAGAGCACCATGTGGCCGGTGAGCGCCGCCTTGATCGCGATCTCCGCGGTCTCGAAGTCGCGGATCTCTCCCACCATGATGATGTCCGGATCCTGCCGCAGGAACGACCGGAGCGCCGACGCGAAGTTCAGGCCGATGTCGTCGTGCATCTGCACCTGGTTGATGCCGAACAGGTTGTACTCCACCGGGTCCTCCGCGGTGGAGATGTTGTGCTCCGGCTTGTTGAGGTCGGAGAGCGCCGAGTAGAGCGTGGTCGTCTTGCCGGAGCCGGTGGGGCCCGTCACCAGGGTCATCCCCCAGGGCTGGTGGATGGCCCAGGAGAAATCCTCCTGCGGCTTCGGGTCGAAGCCCAGCTTGCTCATGTCGAGCTGCAGGTTGCTCTTGTCCAGGAGCCGGAGCACGATCTTCTCGCCCCACAGCGTCGGCAGCACGCTGACGCGGTAATCCATCTCGCGGCCTTGCCCCAGCTTGAGCTTGATGCGCCCGTCCTGCGGCAGCCGGCGCTCGGCGATGTCCAGCTGGCTCATGATCTTGATGCGGCTGGAGATGGCGTTCTTCATCTTCAGCGGCGGCGTCATCTCCTCGTGGAGCACGCCGTCGATCCGGTAACGGACCCGGAACTTCTTCTCGTAGGGCTCGATGTGGATGTCGCTGGCCCCCTTCTTGATCGCGTTCAGCAGGATCATGTTCACCAGCTTCACGACCGGCGCGTCCCCCGACGCGCGCTCCAGGTCGTTGACGTTGACCTCCTCCTCTTCCTGCGTGAAATCGATCTCCTTCTCGTCGAACCCCGCCATCACCTCGTCGTAGGAGGGCCCCGCGTTGTAGAGCTTCTCGATCGCCTGGAGGATCGCGTTCTCCGACGCGATGCACGGGTCCACGTTGTACCCGGTCAGGAACTTGATGTCGTCGAGCGCATGCAGGTTCGTCGGATCCGCCATCGCCACGATCAGCGACGAGCCCGCACGGGTCAGCGGAAGCACCTTGTGCTTCTCGCAGACCTCCTTCGGCACGAGCTTCAGCACCTCCCGATCCAGCTCGTACTCGTCCAGGTTCACCGCCTTGATGCGGTACTGGTTCGCGAGGAAGTCCGTGATCTCCGTGTCGGAGATGTACCCCAGCTTGGCCAGCGCGAAGCCGAGGTTCTTCCCGGAGCGCTTCTGCTCCTCCTGGGCCTGCCGGAGCTGCTGCAAGCTGATCAGTTTCTCTCGGACCAGAAGCTCGCCAAGACGGTTCGAATTCGCCATAGAGTCTCTTCTCGGGGGGGTCTGTGGGTTCAGCCCCCCAGGGTACCCCAGAGGCCACACGCTACGCGAGCCCCATTGGCGTTCGTCCTCGGCGGCACTACCCTGACCCCTCGTGTCGCTCTGGTCTCGCCTGTGGCGCCGCTTCTCCTCCCCCGCCGCTCCCCCCGTCGGGGCCCGTTCCCTCGAAGATCGCGGCGACTTCGCCGCCGCCTCTCTCGAATACGAGCGCGAGGGCCTCCACGACGAGGCCCTCCGGGTCCTCCTGGTCGCTGCGGACGCCGACCCGGACCCCGCCGGCCGCGTCCGCACCCTCGCCCGCGCCCTCCGCCTCGCCGGCCAGCTCGGCGACCCCCCCCACGAGCTCCGCGCCCGCTACGCTCGGGCACGCCTTGACGTCCTCCGCCCTTCCCACCCAGGCGCCTCCTCCGTCTGGGAGCTCTCCTCCCTGGCCAGGGAGCTGGAGGACCTCGAGGACTTCGAGGCCGCCGCGGAGGCCTACGGCCTCGCCGGAGATCGGGGCGGCCAGGTCCGGCTCCTGACCGCCGCGGGCAAGATCGAGGAGCTGGAGCGCATCCTCGCCAGCGAGAACGAGCGCACCCGCAGTGGGCGAATCCGCACCCAGTTCTTCGCCGACTTCACCGCCCTCACCTCCGGCGGGCAGCGGGTGGAGGCGCTCCGCCGCGCCCGTGCCTTCGCCGACCTCAACCCCTCGGACGACGAGGTCATCGCCCAGCTCCGCTCCCTCCAGGAGCGGCTCCCCCGGCCCCCCTCCGTTCTCCTCGAGGTCGATGGCGTCCGCGCTCGCTACGTCCTCGGTCAGGAGGTCTCCCTCGGGCGCTCCGGGGCCACCATCGACCTCCCTTCCCCCGTGCTCAGCCGCCAGCACCTCCTCTTCCACGCTCGCGACGGCGTCCCCACCGTGGAGGACCTGGCCACGCGCAACGGAACCTTCCTCGCCGGCGCCCGCCTCGCCGCCCCGCTCCAGGTCCGCTCCCTCCTCTCCCTGGCGCTGGGCGGCGAGGTCTCCTGCGAGGTCGAGCCCTGGGGCGACGCCGGGCTCCAGCTTCGCCTCGGCGGCGAGCTGTACCGGCTCCCCCTCGCCCCGCGCGCCCCCGTCGGACCCTGGATCCTGGAGGCCGCCCAGGGCGACGAGGGCCTGCGTCTCCTCGTCCCGCCCGGCGCTCCCCTCCCCATCCTCAACGGATCCTTCTCCGCCGGCGACGGCCTCGACCTCTCCTTTGGCGACGTGCTCCATCGCGAGCGCGGCGGCGAGCCGGTGCTCCGGGTGCTCCCGTGAGCTGGTGGAAGCGCCTCTTCGGCGGCGCCCCACCCGCATCACCCGCCCCGCCCACCCCGCCTCCGCCCTCGGTACGCCCGCTCCCTGCTCCGCTGCCCGCGACCAGCGAGGTGGCGGCGCTCCGCAAGCTCCGCGGCATGGCCCGCGGCGAGGCGCTCCCCGAGGAAGAGGCCGCCGCCG
>CAZSDX010000001.1:0-13134 GCA_964605685.1 uncultured Polyangiaceae bacterium | reverse complement strand
TTGGCCGGGCTCCTCCAGCAGCGCGGGGAGCCCGCCGAGGCGCTGGCCACCCTGGGCTCTCCTTCCACCGTCGGGGGGCTGCTCTTCCAGGCGGACCTCCGCGCCGCCCAAGGCGACCTCGCGGGCGCCTGCGCCTCCCTGGAGCGGGTCCTGGCCCGGGACATCGCCGCCCCCGGCGCCCGCGAGCGGCTGGAGCGCTGGCGCGCTCGCCTCGGGCTCCCTTCCCTCTCCGGCGAGGCGCCCCCCCAGGACGGAACCCTCTTCACCTCCGCCTCCCCGACCACCCCCTTCCGCATCGTCGCGGAGGCGGGGCGAGGCGGCGCCGCGGTCGTCTACCGGGCCGAGGACGAGGGCCTGGGCCGCTCCCTCGCCCTCAAGATCTACCACCGCCCCCGCGACGCCCGGGAGCAGATCGCGCAGGAGGCCAGCCTGGCGGCGGAGGCCGCCGGCGTCGGCGTCGTCCGGGTCTTCGACGTCGACCTCGAGCGGGGCTGGCTCGCCCTGGAGTGGGCCCCCGGGGGAACCCTGCGGGATCTCCTCCGCCGCGATCCCTCCTCCCTCCTCCCCCTGGAGCGCTGGCTCCCCTCCTTGCTCGCCGCCGTTGCCCGCCTCCACCGCCTCGGCTGGGCTCACGGCGACCTCAAGCCGGGCAACGTCCTCTTCACCTCGGACCGGCGCCCTCTCCTCACCGACTTCGGCATCGCGCGGCGCCCCGGTGAACCCTGGCAGGGAGGCACCGTCGGCTTCCTCTCCCCGCGGCGCCTCTCCGGCGCCCCGGCTTCCCTGGCCGACGACGTCTACGCCCTCGGCAGGCTCCTGGAGGATGTGGCCTCCGCACTGGGTGAAAAAACACCCTCATCGGTCCGGACGCTGGTCGAGCGCTGCCTGGCCGAGGATCGCCCCTCCAGCGCCGAGGCGCTCCTCCGGGAGACCTCGGGCTTACTCGATCCCGAGCTGCCGCAGCTTCTTGTGGAGCCCTTCCCGGGTGATCCCTAGGGTGCGCGCCGTGCTCGTCTTGTTGTTGCCGTGGTCCCGGAGCGCCTCGCGCAGGATGTATTTCTCGAAGGCCTCGACCATCTCCTTGAGCGTCCCCTTCGGCACCCCCGCCCGGCTCACCAGTCCCTCCACCTTGCGCAGGTGAGGCGACAGCAGATCCGCCGTGATGATCCCGTCGGGGTCCGCCTGGATCACCAGGCGTTGCACCTCGTTCTGCAGCTCTCTCACGTTCCCTGGCCAGTCGTAGGCGACCAGCAGCTCCATGGTTTGCTGGGCGAAGCCGCCGGTGGGCTTCCCCAGCTCGCGGGCGTAGCGCCCCAGGAAATGCCCCGCCAACAGCGGGATGTCGTCCCGGCGCTCGCGCAGCGGCGGGCTCCGCAGCGGGAACACCTTGAGGCGGTAGTAGAGGTCCTCCCGGAAGCGGCCCGCCTTTACCTCGTCCTCCAGGGAGCGGTTGGTGGCGGCGACGATCCGAACGTCCACCTGGCGCACCTGGGTCGCCCCCACCGGGCGCACCTCGCCTTCCTGGAGCACGCGGAGCAGCTTGGCCTGGAGCGGTAGCGCCAGCTCCCCAATTTCATCGAGGAACAGCGTGCCCCCATGGGCCAGCTCGAAGAGGCCCTTCTTCTCCTCGGTGGCCCCGGTGAAGGAGCCCTTCTTGTGGCCGAAGAGCTCGCTCTCCAGCAGCGCCTCGGGCATCGCCGCGCAGTTCTGGGTGACGAAGAGCTTGTCCCGGCGCCGGGAGCGGTAGTGGAGCGCCGAGGCGATCAGCTCCTTGCCGGTGCCGGTCTCGCCCTCGATCAGCACGCTGACCCGGGTGTCGGCCACCTTGTCGAGCTGCCCCAGCAGCGCCCCCATGGCGGCGCTCCGCCCGATGATGTCCTGGCGACCTCCGCGGCGCTCCGCCTCGCGGGTCTTGAGGTAGGTGTTCTCCCGCTCCAGCCGGTCCTCGGCGATGCGCAGCCGCTCGATGAGCCGGGCGTTGTCGATCGCCAGGCTCGCGGCCGCCGACAGCACTGCCAGCGTGTCCACGTCCGCCGCGTTGAGCATCGCCGGGGCGTGGCGGTTGTCCACCTGGAGCACACCCACGATGGCGTCGCCTCGCCCCAGCGGCACCCCGATGGTGCTCCGGATGGAGGCGCCCAGCAGCGACTCGCTGGAGCCGACCTCCCGGGGTGCATCCGCCGCCAGCACCGCGGCCCGCTCCGCCAGAACCTTCCGGACGATGGCGCGGGCCACCGGCACCGGCCCCTGGGGCGAGGCAGGGCGCTGGTCGCCGGCCCTCACCCGGGTGAGCACCGGCACGTAGGTGGGGTGATCGTCCGCGGGATCGCGCAGCACCAGGGTGGCGTGGGTGGCCCCGGGGACCAGCCGGAGCGCCGCGTCGGCCACCGCCGTGAGCACCTCGTCGAGCCCCTGCGCGGCGCCCAGGCGGCGCTGCTCCTCGAAGATCGCCCCGAGGCGCTCGGCGGCGGGCGACCGCTGATGCGCCAGCTCGTCGATGCGCCGCAGCGCGACCACCTTGGCCCCCTCCGGCTCCCCGTCGTCGGACACCACCGCCAGCACCACCGCCTGCTCGCCCCGCCCCAGCTCGATCAGATCGCCCCGGGTGAGGGTGAGGCGGGGGGAGCCATCCTCCCCGAGGGCGACCCGCTGGCCCTCCCGGATGCGGGCGACGCCGACGCCGGCGTCGAGCGCCTCCAGCACCAGCCCGAAGGACGCCGCCAGCAGCCGGGCGTGGAGCGGGGCGACCGGGGGGTCGGGCAGGCGCACCTCGCAGCAAGGATCCCGGCCGATGCGGGCGTCGTCCCTCTCGACGCGAAAAACCTCGCCGGCGAGGGCGCCGGCCCGCACCTCCAGCGCGATCACGAAGCGCGAGCCCGGAGCCTTGAGATGATCTGCCGCACCGCCGGGTCCACCGGGGTCTCCTTGCCCCGCTCGGCCTGCTCGTCGAGGATCTTCTGGAGCTCGTCCGCGATGGCCTTGTCTCCGTTGGGCGACAGGTGATCGAGCAGGTTGAGCGCCTCGAAGCGGATCGCGTCGTTCTTCAGCTTGGGCATCCGCTTGAGGATCTCGGCCTTGGTGCCCTCGTTTCCGATCGAGCCCAGCGTGTAGATCGCCTTGATCCCGACGAATTGCTCGTTCTTCTCCTGGGTGGCCGGATCCTCGATCTTGGCCAGGTAGCAACCCACGTTATCCCCGCAGGCGTTGAGCAGCGTCGTCACCTGCTGGAACGCCTTCTTCGACAGATCATCCCCTTCCGCGTCGACGGCCTTCTTCACCTCGTCGATCTGGTCCTTCTTCATGACCTTCATCGCCGTCTGGAGCAGCGCCGCCTGGATGTTGTCGATGTCCTCCTTGGCCCCCTTGGCGGTTTTGAGCGCCCCCACCTGCTTCACCAGCCAGGGCACGATGCTCGCGTCCATGAACTTCTCCGCCGCCGCCGCGATGATGATCTTTGCCGGCTCTCCCGGCGGGATCAGCGCGTCCACGCTCACCTTCTCGAAGGCCGACTCCAGCGCGCGGATCGCCTCCGGGCTCGCCGGGAGCTTGGACATCTCCCGGCCAATCATCGCCCGCACCGCGTCGTTGTCCGCCGCGTTCAGCGCCGCGATCATCGGGTCGCGGGCCTCCGCGCGCCCGATGCTCCCCAGCACCAGCGTCGCCGTCTGGATGTGCGCGTACTTCCCCGCCTCCCCCAGCTTCTTGGAGATCTCCGCCATCTCCGGATCCTTGTTCGCCAGGATATCCAGCAGCGGCACCACCGCCGGCTTCCCGATCTTGATCAGCGCCACCACCGCCGTCGCCGCCAGGTTCTTCTTCTCCGGCAGCAGCACCGCCTTGAACAGCGGCTTGATCGCCTCGGCGGCCTGCTGCTCCCCCAGCACCTCCGCCGCCACCGTCTGCCAGTAAATCTCGTTCTTCGCCGTGTCCAGCGCCGCCTTGTCCGCCTTCTTCGGGTCCACGTCCGGGATGGGCCGGTTCAGCAGCTCGATCAGCTTCCCCTTCCACGACGGATCGTGCACCAGCAGCATCGCGTCCCGGGTGAACTTGTACGGCGGCCCCAGGTTCTTGTCGCTCACCTTGATCTTCGTGAAGGCGTCCAGCAGCGGCCCCGCCGCCTCCTTCAGCTTCAGCACCTTCACGTAGTTCGCCGCCTGCGTCATCTCCTCGTGGTGCGCCTTGCCCGCCGCGAAATCCGTTATCGCCTTCAGGATCGCGTCCTTCGCCTTCGGATCCCGCGTGTTCGCCAGCGCCTTCAACAGATCGATCCGCGTCTTCTCGTCCAGATCGCCCTTGATGTACTGCTGCGTCATCGGGCCGACGATCTTGTCCAGGAGCGCCCTCATCTCCGGCGCCTCCCGGTTGTTGTTGTGCTTCGTCAGCCCATCCTCGTAAAACTGGGTCAGCCGCTTGATCGCGGCCGGCCTCTTCGCCGTGTCGTCCAGCTTCTTGATCCAGTACTCCGGCTGACTCTCGTCATCACAGCCGGTGAGCAGGGCGCTCGCGCCCAGCAGCGCGCCGCTGGAAACCACGGTCGCCGCGGACGGCGGGGCGATGGCCGCCGCCACTCCAGCGGCGCCGAGGGCCAGGCGCCGAAGCAGGGCGGCCAGCGATGAGGGGATCTGTGGCATGGCGTTCTCTCGTGCAGGTTGGAGGTTTTGCCGCGAGCGTGACGGTATTCCCCCCTCTCCACACTGTCAACGAGCCCCGCGCAGCCTCCGCTTCGCCTCCTCGTACGCCTTCAGCACCCGCCGCAATTCTACCGCGTCGCCGCCCTGATCCGGGTGCGTCTCCAGCACCCTTCGCCGGTACGCCGCCTTCAGCTCCTCCTCCGTCACCCCTCGCTCCACCCCCAGCACCGACCACACCGATCCTTCCTGCTCCCGCCGCGCCTCCCCAGCCCGCCGCTCCCTCGGCCTCCGGCTCGCCTCGCTCGGCCACGGATCTTCTCCCCTCAGCACACGATTCCACGCCCTCGCCCACAGCCCATTCACCACCACCAGCGGACGCCCCGCCCTCCCCTCCGCCGCCGCCAGCGCCTCCTCGAACGACGACGCACCCCCGTCCGACGCGTCTGGCCTCCGGAACGGCGCATGCACCGGCGCCCCGCTCCACCACGCCGCCCAGAAAAACCTCCGCCGCTTCGTCACCATGACCGAGCAGCACGGCACGAAAAGCTGATCCACGCCCTCGCTCCCTGTAGTATGGAATCACCGTGTAGAGAAAATCCGGATCATCGGCCGCCCCGGCCTTTCCGCGTGACCCGGGGGAGGGTGGTGCGGGTGCTGGTGGCGACGGAGAGCGGATCCCTCTCCCCGGCGAGGAGCCGCTGGAGCCCGGCGTAGGCGATCATGGCGCCGTTGTCCGTGCAGTGCGCGGGCGGAGGGACGTGGAGGGAGAGCTTGTGGCGCGCGGCCAGCTCGGCAGCACGGATCCGGAGCCCCCGGTTCGCGGCGACCCCCCCGCAGAGCACCAGATGCTGGATCCCCTCGCTCCGGGCGGCGCGAACCAGCTTCCGCGCCAGCACCTCGACCACAGCCCGCTGGAAGCTGGCGCACAGGTCGTTGATCCCCACCTCCCCCGGGAGCCCCTGGCGTTCGATGTGGCGCGCCAGCCAGCTCTTCACCCCGGAGAAGCTGAACTCCTGGCCCTCCATCATGGGCAGGGGGATCGCGTGGGCTTGGGGGTTCCCCAGGGCGGCACGCCGATCCACCACGGGGCCACCGGGGTAGCCGAGACCCATCAGCTTGGCGGCCTTGTCGAAGGCTTCTCCGGCGGCGTCGTCGCGGGTCGCGCCCAGCTCCCGGATCTGCGACGCCAGGGGGCCATCGACGCGGTAGAGGGCGGTGTGCCCCCCAGAGACCAGCAGCCCCAGGAAGGGAAAAGGCGGCGGCGGCGTGGGGGAAGGACGCAGGAAGACCGCCAGCAGGTGCCCGACCAGGTGATCGACGCCAACCAGAGGCTTTTGCCGGGACCAGGCGAGTGCTCGGGCAAACTGGGCGCCCACCAGCAGCGCGCCGGCCAGCCCGGGCTGCACGGTGACGGCGATGGCGTCCACCTCCCCGACCTCGACGCCCGCCGCCCGGAGCGCCTCGGCGACGACCGGAACGATGTTCTTCACGTGATCGCGGGCGGCCAGCTCGGGCACCACGCCGCCGTAGGGACCGTGGAGCGCGATCTGGCTCTGCACCACGTCGGAGCGCACCTGCCCCTCGCCGTCGATCACGGCGGCGGCGGTCTCGTCGCAGGAGGACTCAATCCCCAGGATCAGCATGGTCTTCGCCTTCTTCGTTGAGGGTGGCGACGCGGGCCCTTCCGACCCGGAGCACCGCGGTCCGGAGCCCTCGGTCCAGCCGGAGCCACGCCTCCCGGACCTCCTCCGGGACGCCGTGCTCCCGGAGCACATCCGCCAGCAGCTTGTGTCGGCGGTCGAAGTGCCCCGGCAGGATGGGCAACGCTGCGTGGGCGTCCGGGATGCTCTTGCCGGTGTAACCGGCGGAGGTATCCCCCAGCAAGCGCCGGGTAAACTGGGTCTGCATCGCGACAAGGTGCTCCCGGTCGTGGCCTGCAAACAGAAAACCGACCATCGGATCCGCGAAGAGTCGCCGGTACAGGTCGTCCAGGATGGCCCGGATCCCGGCCTCTCCCCCTGCCTGCTCGACCAGCGTGCTCACCGGTACAGGTACCTTTCCTGCCACCACCCTCGCTCGTCCCGCTCGATCAGCAGCACCGAGGCGTTCGTCGGGTTCGGTTCCGTCTCGAACCACTCCGGCAGCCGGTCAAACCACGCCATCCGGAAGGCTCGCTGCGTCACCCCGTGGAGAAACACCACGTGGTTCAGGTACCGGGAGCGGTGGATCTTCCCCAGCAGCACGGTCACCCGCTGCACCACGTCCGCTCGGCTCTCCCCGTTGGGCACCCGGAAGTAAAACCTCCCCAGCGCGTCGGACATCCGCTGCCGCTTCGCCCAGTGCATCGGAAACTGGCTGGCGCATTCCTCGTCCTCCAGCCCATCCCAGTCCCCGAACTCCTGCTCCCGCAGCAGAAACGACACCCGCCGCCGCAGCCGCTCCGAGTCGGCCCCGAACACCTCCCGGGTGACCAGGGCCTCGGTCTGCCGGCACCGCAGGTAGGTCGAGCTCCAGCAGCAGGTATCCTGCACCGGCAGGTGGAACGGCTTGAGCGCTTCTGCGGCCTCCAGCGCCCGGGGATCATCCTCCGGGCGCGCCAGCGGGATGATGTGATCCGGGGTCAGCTTGTAGACGCTCGCATCCAGGTTCGCCGTGGACGTGGCGTGCCGGATAAGAAAAAGTCGCTGGATCGTGGATGCCATGGTCGCCCCTGGAAATCACCTTGCCCGACCTCTTTACCTGACCGGCTTCATGGGGACAGGCAAAAGTACCGCTGGAGCCGCCCTCGCCGCCCTCCTCGGCCTCCCCTTTGTCGACGTGGACGCCTCCCTCGCCTCCCTCGCCGGCACCAGCCTCCCGGACCTCTTCCGCACCCACGGCGAGCCCCACTTCCGCGCCCTGGAGCGCCGCTTCCTAGAGGCTCAGCTCGCTGATCCCTCCCCCCGCGTCGTCGCCCTCGGTGGCGGGGCCCTCCTCGACCGTGCCCTCCGCCTCCGGATCCTCCAGCAGGGGACGCTCCTGGGCCTCCGTGCCTCTCTGCCCCTCCTCTGCCGCCGCTTGGCTGCGGATGCCTCCCGACCCCTCCTCACCGGTGCTCCCCCGGAAAACACGATCCGTGCCCTCCTGGCCCAGCGCGAGGACGCTTACGCCGAGGTCCACGCCTCCCTGGGCGTGGACGGCCTCTCCCCGGAGCAAATCGCCGAGCGCCTCGCCCACCTCGCTCGCCAGGCGGACCTCCTGGTCGCCGCCGGCAAGCGCAGCTACCCGATCCGGATCGCCCGCTCGGCGCCGCCCCTGCCGGACGCCCTCCGCGCCCTCGACCCCTCCTCGGCGCTCCTGGTCACCGACCGCAACGTGGCCCACCACCACGCCCCCTCCTTCCCCGCCTGGATGGATCGTTTCACGTGGAACATCTCCACCCTGGACCCCGGCGAGTCCTCCAAGAACGAGCGCTCCCTTGGCTCCCTGTGGCGGACGCTCCTCCGGGCGGGCCTGGATCGCCGCGGACTGCTCGTTGGTCTAGGGGGAGGGGTCGTCACCGACCTGACCGGGCTGGCGGCAGGGACGTGGCTCCGGGGGGTACGCTGGCTGGCGGTCCCCAGCACGCTGCTGGGCATGGTGGACGCCGCCATCGGAGGAAAGACCGCCATCGACCTAGAGGACGGAAAAAACGTGGTCGGCCTGATCCACCAGCCCTCGGCGGTGCTGGCGGGGGTGGGCTTGCTGGCCACGGAGCCCCACCGAAGCCTGGTCAGCGGCCTGGCAGAGGCGGTCAAGACCGCCCTGATCGGGGACGCCTCCCTGCTGGAGCAGATCGAGGACCAGCAACCAGCGCTGCTGGCCCGGGATCCGGAAGCGCTGGAGCGGGTGGTCCGGGGGGCCGCGCGGGTCAAGGCCGCGGTCGTCAGCCGGGACGAGCACGAGCAAGGCGAGCGGAGGCTGCTCAACCTGGGGCACACCCTGGGGCACGCCCTGGAGGCGGCGGGAGGGTTCGCTCGCTGGACCCACGGCGAGGCGGTGGCGCTGGGCACGGTGGCCGCGCTCCGGGTTGGAGAAAACCTGGGTTTGACGGAACCTGGACTGGCGCACCGGGTGGGGAGGATCCTACGGGGGCTGGGCCTCCCGGCGGAGCTGGACGAACGGGAGGTGCAGGAGGCGCTGCCGCTGCTGAGGCACGACAAGAAGCGGGAGCGGGAGGAGGTGCACTTCGTGGCGGTGGAGCGCCCGGGACAGGCCCGGACCGAGCGGATCTCCCTCGACCGGCTCTCCTCGGAATTTCTCCGGGCAGCCCGAAGGTGACCGGGATCTTGCAGGGATGGCTCGCTGGAATTTGGCGAGGGCGCTCCAACCCTGTACCCTTTCCTTTCGTGGAGTCGCCGAGAGCTGCGCTACCGGAGGTCAACAAGGTCATGGTCGGGAAATGGATTCAGCGGGGGTTGCTGGCAGGGACGGCGCTTCTGGCGGCGGCGGCGGTGGGTCCGGGCTGCGCCGAGCCGGAGTCTTCCCTCTTCATCCGCCATGTGGTTGTCGTGCAACCCCCGGATTGCGTGGCCCGCCCCGAACCGGACGGCCTGTTCGTCGCCGAGGGGCTGGTGGACGTGGCGCTACGGGATGAGTACCAGGGGTTTCTCCTGGTGGGGAATCAGCTCGTGCCCCGCGGCTCCCAGGAGGTCGCGCGCACCGAGACCAGCCGCATCGCCCTCAAGACCGCCACCGTGCGCGTCGAGGATGTGAACGGCAACGTCCTGAGCGACTACCAGGTGCCTGTCACCGGGTTCGTGGATCAGTCCATCGGCATCGAGCCTGGCTACGGGCTCGCTTCCTTGCCCCTCCTCGACTCCCGGGCTGTCTCTGCCGTCCGTGACACCATCGCCAAGGGCACCTCCAAGCGCCTGGTCTCCTTCGTCCGGATCACCGGCCAGACCCTGGGTGAATCCGAGGTCACCTCCAACGAATTCCAGTTCGTCGTGAAGGTCTGCAACGGCTGCCTGATCCAGTTCCCCCCCGAGGCCGACGACCCCAACATCGACGGCGTCGACTGCCTCGCCCCCACCGAATCCAGCAACCTCGGCAACGCCTCCCAGCCCTGCCTCGTCGGTCAGGATTCCCTCATCGACTGCCGCCTCTGCAACGCCCGGGAAGCCTGCCAGCGCCCCTGAGCCCTCAGGCCTTGAGCCCCTCCAGCACCATCCGCTGGATGGTCCGCTTCCGCGACTCCAGGCGCTCCGGATCGTTGCTGAAGGTGGGCCACAGCGCCTGGAGCAAGGGCGCCTCCAGGAACGGAAACAGGCTCAGCGCCAGCACCAGCACGATGACGTCCGAGGGGGCCACGTCGGGTCGGATGTGACCCTTGTCCTGGAAGGCCCGGAGGATGCTTTCAGCGGCCTCGAACACCGGGCGGCTCTTCTTCTGGATCACGTCCAGCACCACCGTGGACCCGGAGAGCGCCTCCATCCGGAGCATGGCCAGCAGGTTCCCGTGGCTGTCGTAGAAGCGGAGCAGCATGTCGATGAAGTCGCTCAGTAGCCCCTCCACGGAGGTCGCCTGCCCGAGGATCGTCCAGGAGTTCTCCGTGACCTGCTCCACGGCCCGATCCAGCACGGCCTGGTAGAGCCCCTCCTTGTCCTCGAAGTAGTGGTGGATCAGCGCCTGCTGGACCCCGGCGGCCTGGGCCACCTCCCGCAGCCGGACCCCGGCGAACCCCTTGGCGGCGAACACCTGCTCGGCGGCGTCCAGCAGCCGGCGCCGGGTCTCGGCGGCGTTGCGTTCGCGGCGAGCCGGGGCACCCGGCGGCGGTGGGTTCGAGGAGCGCGACATCAGAAGGAGACCGTGCAGTGGGGGGTCACGTGAGTCCGGAGGGAGGCCGCCGCCAGGTTACGGGAATCCGCCTCCATTTGCACGGATAGCCGGACTTCCCCCCGGAGCAACCCTGCCAGCCCCTGGGCGATTCCTCCCAGAAAATCCCCGAGATCCACCTGCGCCGCGGACGACGCCACCTCCCGGCACGACAGCCCCCCGGTCAGCTTTCCCCGGAAGATCGCGTGCCCCTGCTCCAGCGCCGCGCTCCCGCTCCCCTGCAGCTTCAGCCGCCCGGAACTTACCACCAGCGGCGCCACCGCCAGCGTCCCTCGCCCCCGCTCCCCGGTGTGGGTCAGCTCCGCGTCCACCGTGGTCTTTTCCCCCCGCACCAGCGGCGCCACCTCCGGCGGGTGGGGGGGGACGTACCGGTGCAGATCCAGGTGAAGCTTGCCGGTGACGGGCCCTCCCAGGTTCACCGACGCCGTCAGCGTTCCTTCCACCTCCACGTTCTTCAGCTCCTTCGGCAGCGACACCCCCAGGGGCTCCAGCACACGGAGCCCCACCCTCGCCAGCTCCACCCGGATCACCGGGGTCGTCTCCGGAACCACCAGCACCCTCAGCGGTGACTTGTGGGGGCGATCCAGGAAGGTAATTTCGTACCCCTCCGGCACCTTGAACCCGTAGAAGTGAACCACCCCCGGGCCCCCCGGCAGGATGTCACTCCCCACGGTGATCCGGAAGCCCTCCCCCGGGTTGGGCTCCACGGTGATCCCGCGTAGCTCCAGCCAGGGTTCCTTCCCGGGAGCGCGACCGATCAGGGTCATGGACCGGGTGGACAGGGTCATCCCCTGGGGCAGCGTGAGGCCCCGCAGCCAGGGGCTCAGGCGCTTCTGGGCTTCCTCCGGGGTCCCCAGGAAGGTGATCGTCGGCTCTTCCAGGTGGAGCCGCTCGGGGGACCATGGTTTCACGTGAAACGTCACCTGCTCCGAGCGGAACTGGACCCCTTCCAGGGATCGAGGCCGCAGATCCGCGCCGGTGAGGGTGATCTTCCCGGATTCCAGGGTGAGCTGGTCGAAGGTCAGCTCGATCCCCTGGTGGTCGGCCCAGCGGCGGATCCCCCACCCCGCCAGCGGACGCGCCGCCACCACCCCGGCCACCAGCGCCCCCCCGAGCACCACCAGCGCCCAGCGCCCCCAGGGACGCCTCTCCGGGACAACCTCGGACTCGCTCATGCCCCAGTGTACGCTGTCCTTCTCTCCGGCGCCGCCCCCCCGCGACCCACGGTCCCCTCGGGCTCCGGCTCCGGTGGCCCACCGGGAAACGACAACGTTTTGGGGGGGACAGAGGGAGCGAGGGGAAGTCAGGCAGGCCAGCGCTTGTGCTGCTTGAGGGAAGCGCGGAGCTGGCGCAATCCGGCGAGGTCCAGGGAATCGACGTGGCGACGTCGCTCCTCATCCCACGGCAGGTTCAAGGAATCGCAGAGGTCGACCAAGGCGAGGCGAGCGTCGAGAAGGGCCTCTTGCTCGGCGGCAAGGCGAGCTTGCTCGGCGGCAAGGCGAGCTTGCTCCGCCTTTTCCTTGGCCGAGCGTTCCTGGTCGGCCTGGCGTTGGGCCTCTTGGCGGGCTTGCTCCGCCCGTTCCTTGGCCAAGCGTTCCTGGTCGGCCTTTCGTTCCGCGTCTTGGGCCTGCTGCTGGGCGGCTTTCTGGGCCTTCTCGGCCTCCTCTTTGGCGCGGCGCTCCTGCTCTGCCTTCGCCTCTGCCTTTTCCTTGGCGCGGCGCTCCTGCTCCGCCTTGTCCTGGGCGGCCTTGCGGGCTTTCTCCGCTTCTTCCCTGGCCTGGCGTTCTTCCTCCGCCTTCGTCTGGATTTCCTCCAGCTTCGCCCACCATCGCTCCGTCTCTTCGTAGGTGAAGATCCGCGACTTCCCCTCCTCATCCCTCGTCACCGTGAGCTGATTCCCTACCGTCCGGAACCATCCCCTCAGCGCCTGGCTGTAGACGGGGCCTTCCCCGGCGTACACACGCTTCAGCGCTCCCTTCCGGTCCTTCCGGTACAGTTGCAGTGCGTAGGGCTCGGATGCAGGGCTCCTTCCTTCCAGCGCGAGTTCATCGAACAGCAGAAGCTCTTCCACCCCAAGCTTCGCGTACTTCTGTGGGGATTCAACGTAATCTTTGTCCCAGTTGGAACGCGATACCGCTTCCAGGGCAAACACGGGCTTCGGAACACTCGGATCGTAGGCCGGCCACTCGGAAAAGTTCGGATCCTCCGGCTGGCAAGGGAGCACGTACAGGTCGGGAAGCACCCCGATGCGCTGGTCGTGGGGATCCAGGTTCATCTTTTGCTCGTAGTTGACGAACCAGTCACGGTTCTGCTCTTCCAGGAGCTTGCGAAGGCAAGCGAGCAAGTGGCGCTGCAAGGCGGTCAGCAGCGTCGCCCAGGTCATGTCGTCGTCCTCGGGAAGAAACCAACGGGAAAGGTCGTCGGGCCAAACCGGATAAGCGACCTCCGGCCAGGGAGGCCAGCGAACCGGCTCCGAGGGGGGAGCAGGAACAAGGGAACGGGCAGCTTCGGCGGCCATGAGGAAGGACGGTAGCAGAAGTCCTGAGCGAGGGAGAGGGGACCTCACCCCCCCGGCCCCCCTCTCCCCCAAGGGCTACGCTTTGCCCGGATCTCTCCTACGGTCGCTGACCCTGTAGGTTTCTCCTCG